>CAMBGW010000086.1 GCA_945866245.1 Verrucomicrobia subdivision 6 bacterium
ATTATTTCCAAATCGATTTCCATCGGTTCGGGTCGGGCTACTTACCGAGGCTTGGTGCATATCCCTCGGCATCTCAAGGGGTGTAAAAACAACACGGAGTGTGATGCGCTCTTGATTAACACGGAGTCGAGGACGGATACCTATCCTGCGATTGTCACGCGGGGAGAGGGGAATTCGGTGCAGCACGAAGCCAGTGTTTCGAAAGTGAGTGCGGAACAGATCTTTTACATGCAGCAGAGGGGATTGTCGGAAGGACAAGCGATGAGCTTGAGCGTGAACGGGTTCGTCAATGATCTCGTCCGCCAATTCCCCATGGAATATAGTGTTGAATTGAAACGGCTGATCGACCTCGAGATGGAAGGGTCGGTCGGTTAAAAAAAGAATCCATCGAAGAGGAGAAACCTGACCATGGCTGACATTGCGAACCGCTACCCTGAAAATATTGCGGGAGCTTACTACGTAGATAACCAGTGCATCGATTGCGATCTTTGTCGCGAAACGGCACCGAACAGTTTTAAACGGAATGACGATGGTGGTTACTCTTTCGTCTACAAACAGCCCGATAGCCCCGAGGACCAGAAGCTGGCAAAAGAGGCGATGGAAGGTTGTCCGGTCGAGGCCATCGGAAGTAACGGATCTTAAAGGGGTAAGATGGCGGAAAAGCACGGGCAGGCTCCCCTGAGCCAAAAGGGCGGGAAGGAGCCAGCCTGGTGGGAGCAAAGGAAGGCTGAGGCTTGGAAAAAATTTCAGGCAATGCCGATGCCCAAGCGGAGCGAGGAGGATTGGCGTTTTGCAACGATTGACGCCATTCGTCTGGGCAAATTTCAGCCGGGTGGAAAAGGGGCCAGCCTGGATGCGGAGATCGTGAAGCGGAGTGTGGCGGCTTTCCCTCAAGCCGGCCGGGCGATCTTTGCCAACGATCGGCTACTGCATTTCGAGGGAGGAGAAGAGCTCAGGAAGAAGGGGGTGATCTTTGAGTCCTTAAGTGGGGCGTTGCAGAAGCATCCCGACCTGCTGCAAAAATATTTTATGGCGCATCCCGTGGATCTGGGTGCACAGAAATTTGCCGCTCTGCATGCGGCCCATGCCTCTGCGGGAGTTCTGATTCATGTGCCAAAAAATGTGGAGCTTGAGTTGCCCTTAGTTTCTTTTCACTGGTTGGATGGGGATGAGTCCTCCGTATTTCCCCACACCTTGATTGTAGCGGGCGAAAATTCGAAAGTGACGGTGGTCGATTTCTTAGCCTCGACGAATAAGGAAGGTGTGGGGTTGGCTTGCGGATTGAACGATCTGTTGGTCGGGCCAGGAGCAAAAGTGGATTACGTTTGTCTTCAGCAGTGGGGAAAACAGGTGACCAGTTTTCAGTTGAATTCAACCCGAGTAGAGAAAGATGGGGAGGCGCGAAGTCTCTTTGTGAACCTGGGGGCGGCTTATGCGCGGCAGGAGAGTCGGAGCACGATGGCCGGAAGCGGAGCGAGAAGTGAGATGTTGGGCTTGTCGGTGGGAAGTGATCGGCAGGAGTTCGATCAGCGAACCTTGCAGTGTCATGACGTACCGAATACCTGGAGTGACCTGCTTTATAAAAATGCGCTCGATGATCGATCGAAATCGATTTTCAAGGGTTTGATTCGGGTAGCGCCAGGGGCGGCAAAGACGGACGCTTATCAGAACAACCGAAATCTTTTACTCAATCCTGAGGCGGAAGCGGATTCGATGCCTGGGCTGGAGATTTTGAATGATGATGTGCGCTGTACGCACGGAGCGACGACGGGGCAGATCGATCAGGATCAGCTTTTTTACCTGATGGCGCGTGGCATCGATCCTCGGACGGGGGCGCAGCTGTTGGCCTACGGTTTTTTTGAGGAGGTGATTGCTCGTTTGCCTGAAAAGAAGATCGGGGAGGCGGTACGGTCGGCGGTGGCGGAAAAGTTTGTTTCGATGAAAAGCCAAAGAGTGCAGGAGAAAACGGTGCCTCGCCCAAGAGAAGGAAAGATGAGCTTGGTTGAGGATGAGGTCTTGGATGTGCGGGCGCTGCAAGGGCTAGCAAAATAAGTTTGCTGAAAGTAAGATCGGATTGATGATTTAATTTCATGAGTGCTTCCCCCACCCAAGGTTGTGTCATTCCCGCGATTCCGATGAATGAATCGGAGCGGCAAGCGGCCTTGGACGATCTCAAATTAATCGATTCGCCCCAAGAAGAGCGTTTTGACCGCATTGTGCAGCTGGCCCAACTGCTCTTTCGTGTGCCGATCGCTTATATCGCGCTGATCGACAAGGACCGGCAGTGGTTTAAGTCCAAGGTGGGAATTGAGGCGAACGAGACCTCCCGTAGCGTTTCGTTCTGCGGTCATGCCATTTTGGAGGACAAGGCGATGGTGGTGCCAGATGCGTTGCAAGATTATCGCTTTGCGGGGAACCCGATGGTTTTAGGGGAGCCGTTTATTCGATTTTATGCAGGGCAACCCTTGCGGGGGCCGTCCGGGCACAAGGTGGGAACGTTATGTTTGGCGGACAGTGAGGCGAGGGAGTTGGGAGAACATGACCTAAAGATGCTGGCGCAAATTGCGAAGCTGGTGGAGAGGGAATTCACCCTGTTGGACAAAATCCAAATGCAAATTGAGACTTTGAAAGCGAAGGAGGAGTTGGAGAAGAAAGGACAGGAATTGGAGAAAGCGGTGGCCGACTTGTCGGCAGAGAAGCAAAATTCAGAATTTCTTTTGACGAATATATTTCCTGGGGGCGTGGCGAATGAGTTGCGGGCGAATGGCAAGGTCAAGGCGGTGGGTCATGATCAGGCGGTAGTCATGTTTTCTGATTTCAGTGATTTCACTTCGGTGGCAGCGACGTATAGCCCCGCGGACCTGGTGGAGGAGTTGAACCGTGCCTTTTGTCTTTTTGACGGGCTGAGCGCACGGTACGGGGTGGAAAAGCTGAAGACGATCGGGGACGGGTATCTTTGCGTGGCCGGGTTGCAGGGGGACGCGGTGGAGGCGGGGATGAAGATGTTGAAGTTTGCCCAGGAGATGGTTTCTTTTACGCAGAAGCGGAAAACGGAGGTTGAGGCGGGAGGGAAAAAGTATTGGAGCATTCGGATCGGAGTTCACTCGGGACCTCTGGTGGCGGGTGTGGTGGGGGTGAAACGAATGGCCTATGACATTTGGGGTGACACGGTGAATGTTGCCGCACGTATTCAGCAAGAGTCCGTGCCGGGTAAGATTAATCTCTCGAAAGATTTTCGGGATCTGATGGGAGAGCGAGTCGAGGTGGAAGCACGCGGAAAGTTGCCGATCAAGCATCATGGCGAGGTTGAGATGTTTTTTCTGGAGAAGCTGAAGTGAGCTGCGTATGAGACCTGGAGAGCAGACAAAGCTTTTGCGTGAGGTGCCGGCCACGGCGATTCCCGCTGGATCACCCCTCATTCTCCCGAAGGATACGGAGGTGACGTTGACTCAGTCGTTGGGGGGGAGTCATACGGTTGCGGGGGCGTTTGGATTAGCGAGGATTGAAGAGAGGGATCAGGATGCGTTGGGTCTATTAAAGGTGGTGGTGGTGGCTGCGGAGGCAGAGTCGAGCGAGCCTGCGGATGAGAAAAAGGTCTGGGAGAAGTTGAAAGAAGTTTTTGATCCAGAGATTCCGGTCAACGTGGTGGATTTGGGTCTGGTCTACAGCGTGGAGTTGAAGCCTTTGGCTACGGGGGGTTCTCGAGCGGAGGTCAAGATGACGCTGACGGCGCCGGGTTGTGGGATGGGCCCAACGATTCAGGCGGATGCACGCAACAAAGTTTTGTCCGTGGCGGGAGTGAAGGAGGCGGAGGTGGAGTTGGTTTGGGAACCGGCGTGGACGCAGTCGATGATTAGTGAGGCGGGGAAAATGAAGATGGGCTGGGTCTAGAAATCGGATCAGGCGGTTGCGAGAAGAGCATCGAAATCATTGAGCGAGTTCGGCATTTGCGGGGAGAAGTAGCGCTCAAAGTGGTCGACGACTCCTGAAATTCCGCAGGAGAGAAGTCCGAAGCGGCGACGGATGCAGCGGACGAGAAACGGGTTGAAGCTGTAGAAGCCGGCAAAGACTTTGCGATGAAATTGGTCGGTCTGATTGGCCTGTTTGCAAAAGAGGAGAGCGTGAACCTCGGGACTATCAAATAAAACGACCCAGTACCGAGTTAGTTCGGCATGGAAGATGGGAACAAAATCGATCTGAGAGGAGTCTTGGGGTGGTTCGCCTTCCCCCCAAACACGGACAGCGTCTAATCGGCGGGCAAGGGCATCGTATCTTTTTTTCTGATGTTGAAAATTGTCGAAGTGTTGAAACGTGGAGATGAGTTCGCCGGAGGAGGTTTCATGAGCCAGGTCTTCGATGGCGTGACTGACAGCGAGCATCGCCTCGTGATTAAAGATGTGGTTGATGTCGGAAGAGGGTATCGATTTGGATTCAGACGATTTTGCAGTGCGACATTTTTTGGAAGTTCTCATCGAACGGTGATTCTTTACTTTCAGATGCGGCTTTAAGCAGCATTGGAATAGCCGGCTCGAGGCATTTTCTTCAGAAGTCCTACAAATCATATCAAGATTGGTTAAATTGCCACTATGGGGTGAGGATGCAAGGGGGGAGAAGGAAGTATCAGAAAAACTTACAGTTGAGGGGTTGGATTAGGAATGACGCGATCGAGGAGCTTGGCGGAGGAGAGAACACCGGGAACGCCTGCTCCTGGATGGGTGCCTGCGCCGCAGAGGAAAAGGCCACGAACATCTTCGGAGACGTTGTGGGGGCGGAACCAGGCGCTTTGGGTAAGGATGGGTTCAAACTGAAATGCTGAACCGACGTGGGCATCGAGGCGGGATTCGAAGTCGAGAGGAGTAAAGATCAACTTGCTCACGAGGTGTTTTCGCAGGTCGGGGACGATGGTTTTCTCTAAAGCGGCTAAAATCCGGTCCGCGTAGGCTTCTTTCTCTTTCTCCCAATCGATCTGATTTCCTGGGGA
>CAMBGW010000087.1 GCA_945866245.1 Verrucomicrobia subdivision 6 bacterium
GTCCCCGATCGCGACTTCCATCACGACCTCGCCGGCTTCTCCGCCCGTATCGATTCCGATGTTCGGCTCGTCTTCATCGCTTCCCCTAACAACCCCACCGGCACTCGTATCTCCAACGCCGAACTCACCGCCTTTGTCGAAAAATTTCCCGCTGGTCCGCTTCTCATCCTCGACGAGGCCTACTACGAGTTTCTCCCCGAACCTCCCCCCTCAATTCAGTGGGTCAAAGAAGGTCGCCCCCTCGTCGTGCTGCGTACCTTCTCCAAAGTCCAAGGCCTAGCCGCTCTTCGAATCGGATACGGACTCGCCCACCCCTCCATCGCCGCCGTCCTGCAAAAATCCCGCCAACCCTTCAATACCTCTACCCCAGCCCAAGTCGCCGCCCTCGCAGGCTTGGCCGATACGGAACACGTGAAAAAGACGGTCGCCTTAACCGATGCCGGTCGCGATCGGCTCCACTCCTTCCTTAAAAAACTCAATCTCCGCTTCATCCCCGGGACAGCCAACTTTGTTATGGTAGAAGTCGGCGATGGAGACGCCGTCTTTCGTGGCCTTCAAAAAGAGGGAATCATTGTCCGCCCTCTACGCAGCTACCGCCTCCCAACCTGGATTCGTATCTCGATCGGAACTCCTGAACAGATGGAACGACTGGAGAAAATTCTCCCCACCCTTCTCCCTTCTCGTTCATGACTCCCACTCGAATCGCTATCCTCGCCCCTGGCCTGATCGGTGGCTCCGTCGCCCTCGCTGCCACCCGCGCTTTCCCTAAATCAAAAATCGCAATCTGGACCCGTCGCGCCGACTCCATCTCCTCCATTCAATCAGCTCTTCCCAAAGCCGAAATTAGCACCGATCTCTCTCTTCTCTCCGGCTCCGATCTCGTTCTTCTGGCCGCCCCCCCCTCCGCCCTCCCCTCCCTTATTCAATCCGCTCTCCCTTATCTTACCCCGTCCACTCTCGTCACCGATGTCTCCAGCATCAAAGAGTCAGTAGAAAACTCTCTCGCCCCGCTGCTTAACAAAAAAGCCCGCTGGATCGGCTCCCACCCCATGGCCGGCTCCGAAGACTCTGGAATCCAAGCCGCACGCCACGATCTTTTCCAAAACGCTCCCGTTATCCTCACCCCTACCACCTCCACCTCAGCCGACACAGTTCGTGATGCTACCTCTTTCTGGCAATCCCTCGGCGCCCGCGTCCTCACCATGAGCCCCGCGGAACATGACGCCCAAGTCGCCCGCATCAGCCATCTGCCTCACTGCATTGCCACCACTCTCGTCCTCGCCGCTGGTCGTGACTCCCTCTCCCTCGCCGGCTCGGGCTACCGTGACACTACTCGCATCGCCGCAGGCCCCTCCGCGCTCTGGGCTGAAATTCTTCTCGCCAATCGAACCGAAATTCTCGCTTCCCTACAAAACTTTCACTCCTCACTTACCCAACTTTCTAGCGCCATCGAAAAGAAAGATGTCGCCTCCCTCACAAAAATTTTAGAGGAAGCCGCTCAAATCCGGCGCACTCTTCCCCACGCATGAACCATCTCGAAATCCGCCCCATCCGAAAGCTCGATGCAGAGTTTTCCGTCCCCGGAGATAAAAGCATCTCTCACCGCGGTATCATGCTCGGAGGTATTGCCGCGGGAACGACCCGCCTACGCGGTTTTCTTCCAGGGGAAGATTGCCTCTCCACTCTTCACGCTCTCCAAGCCCTCGGTTGCCGAATCGATCGCGTCTCCCCGGATGAGGTTCTGATCGAAGGCCGCGGCGCAAAACTCCTCGCTCCCGCAGAGCCGATCGATTGCGGCAACAGTGGCACCACCATGCGACTTCTCGCCGGCGTGGTCGCAGGTTACCCCTTCACCACACGCCTGTTTGGTGACGCCTCCCTCTCCCGTCGCCCCATGGCTCGAGTCGCAGACCCACTACGAAAATTCGGTGCCAACCTCGTCTGTGAAGGCCCTGAAGATCGCCCTCCCCTGGCGATTCGTGGCACACCACTCAAGGCGATCGACTTCACCAGCCAAGTCGCCAGTGCCCAAGTGAAATCCTGCGTTCTCCTCGCCGCCCTTCACGCCACAGGAAAAACCACTTTCACCGAGCCCTCCCTCTCCCGCGATCACACCGAACGCCTCCTTCCCGCTTTCGGCGCCAGTTTTCGCACCGAAAAAAAATCCCTCATTCTCCACGGCCCCCAACGGTTGGAAGGCACCGAACTCGATGTCCCGGGCGACTTCTCCTCCGCCGCATTTTGGCTCGTTCTCGCTGCAGGTCTTCCAGGCTCGAGGCTGACCCTTCGAAAAGTCGGACTCAACCCAACTCGCACGGCTCTCATCTCTGCCCTTCTACGAATGGGTGCTGGAATTATGGAGAAGGTTGAGCAGCCCACTCCTGAGCCCATGGGCACAATTACCGTGATGGGCGGAGAAAGACTCAAAGCCACCCCAGTTGCCGGAAAAGAAATACCCAATCTCATCGATGAAATTCCCATTCTCGCCGTTGCTGCGGCCTTAGCAGAAGGCACCACCGAAATCAGGGATGCCAGCGAGCTGCGCCACAAAGAGAGCGATCGCCTCGCCGTCATCACCAAAAACCTCCGTCTCTTTGGCGTTCCGGTTGAGGAAAAACCCGACGGCCTTCTCATCGAAGGTGGTTGCCCGCTGGTGGGAGCTGAAGTCGACAGCCACGGAGATCACCGCATCGCCATGTCCGCCGCCATTCTGGGCCTCCTCGCCAAAGGAAAAACTGTGGTCAAAGATACCTCCTGTATCGAAACCAGTTACCCTGGCTTCGCTAAACAGATCGCCCTCATCCAAGAGCTCGGCCGCTAAACTATGCTCCATCCCGTCATCTGCATCGACGGCCCGGCTGCCTCAGGCAAAAGCACCGTGGCCCGCCTTGTCGCTCACGACCTTCATTACGTCTACGTCGACACAGGCGCGATGTATCGTGCTTTTACTTTTCTCACTCTTGAAGCGGGTCACGACCCCAGCTCCCGCTCCCGTATGAAGCAACTTCTGGAAAAAGTAGATTTCCATGCGGAAATCGCCGGCCAAGAAATCGCTCTCCGCCAAGGAAAACGCGACCTCGGCCCCCATACTCGCCTGCCCGAAGTGAACGCTGCCGTCTCCCCCGTCTCCGCACTGCCCGAACTCCGCGAGTACCTCGTCAATCTTCAGCGGAAACTTCGCCTCTCCGCTCCCCTTGTCATGGAGGGCCGCGATATCGGTACGGTGGTTTGTTCCGATAGCCCCTTTAAATATTTTATCGATGCCTGCCCCACGGTCCGAGCCGAACGACGCAAAAAACAGGGGGAAAAAGATAACTTGGCTGCCCGCGATAAGCTCGACTCCTCTCGCTCCGCCGCTCCACTCCTGCGGGCTGCCGATGCCCAACTCCTCGATAGCGGAAAAAATGATGCCCGCTCTTTGGCCGATCAGATCGTTCGCGATGTTCGCACCCGCAGCACCCGCAGCACCCCCGCACCCACGGTACCATGAAGGTTTGCCCCATCTGGTTTCACTGCTGCCGCATCCTTTCCTACTCCTTCTTTCGCCTCTTCCACTCCATCCGCAGTGAAGGTGCTGACTCCCTGCCCCCCGGACCCCTCATTCTTGCCCCGAACCATGCCAGCTTCTTTGATCCACCCGCTGTGGGTTGCAACGTACGCCGGGTTACCTACTACCTCGCCCGCCACACTCTCTTCGCCCCGCCAATCGGCTCTTGGCTCCTCCCCTCCATCGGCTCCATTCCTGTGAATCAAAACTCTCCAGGACCCTCCTCGTTGAAAAATATTTTCGAAGTCCTCAAACAAAAGGGAACCCTCGTTCTTTTTCCCGAAGGTCAACGCACCTTCGATGGCAACCTACGAAAAGCAGAGCCTGGAGTCGGATTGATCGCCGCCCGTACCAATACCCCAGTCGTCCCCGTCCACATCATCGGGAGCCGAGACGCCCTGCCCCGCGGGGGAGGTTGGCACCCTTTTCGTCCCATCCGGGTGATTTACGGAAAACCGCTGCGCTTTTCTGGCGACCCTAAGAATCGGGATGATTATCAAAAGTTTGCTGACGAAATCATGCTGGCTATCTCCAACCTCAAATAACAAAAAGGTTTCCATGCCAAAGAGGGCCTGCGGGCTATGTCTCATCGCGCAAAATAACTCCCATTCCCTTTTTTCATCCAACTACCTCGCATTCCTTTGATACCTCATAAGTGGGTGTAGGAACTGACCCCCTTCTCCGACCTCGCCCCCACCCCAATACCTCTTACTATGAAGTCCATGGTCATCGGTGTTCCACGCGAGATCAAATCCCAAGAGGCTCGGGTTGCCCTCTTGCCCTCGGCCGCTTATCAGCTCATCCAACGTGGTCACCAAGTCCTTGTTGAAAAAGATGCTGGCCTCGGTTCGGGCTATCCTGATGAGCAGTACATCCAGGCCGGCGCCAAAATAATTCCCACCCATGCCGCTGTCTTTGCTGCCGACCTAATCGTCAAGGTGAAGGAACCGCTTCCCGAAGAATATCCCCTCCTTCGCTCAGGCCAGATTCTTTTCACCTACCTTCACCTCGCGGCAAACATCAAATTAACTCAGGCCCTGATGCAATCTGGTGTTACCTCCGTCGCCTACGAAATGGTCACGCAAGGCAGGCGCTTGCCCCTTCTTGAACCTATGTCCGAAATCGCTGGCCGCATGTCCGTGATTGTCGGTGCCTACTTTCTGGCCAAACACGCAGGCGGAAGCGGGGTTCTTCTCGGTGGCGTGCCGGGCGTTCTCCCAGGTCGCGTCGTGGTCATCGGAGGCGGCTCCTCCGGGATTAATGCCGCACGCATGGCCACCGGCCTTGGCGCCGACGTCACTATTCTCGAGGTCGACCTCGAGCGCATGCGTTTTCTCGACATCACCATGCACAGCGCCCACACCCTTTTTTCAAATCAAGCCCATCTTGATGAACTCCTTCCCACCGTCGATCTACTCATCGGTGCTGTCCT
>CAMBGW010000088.1 GCA_945866245.1 Verrucomicrobia subdivision 6 bacterium
CACCGCACTAACCGGTCCCGACTATTATGCCCACAAGGGATTAAAATACAGGCGACCCCCATCGCCTTCGCCACCTCCGCATCGTGTGTCGTATCCCCAACCAGAACTGCCTCTTTCGCTGGAACGTGCAACTCCTGCAACATTTTTAATCCGTGCTCAACTTTACCCTCGGCATAGTGATCCCGACTCCCTGCGATCGTACGAAAATATCCCCGCACCCCAAAGTGCTTGAGAAACTCCTCCAAGGAGCCATGGGAATACGCAGAGAGCACAGCTTGCGACAACCCCGCCTTCTCCACTTTTTCCAAAAGATTCTTCGCCCCAATTTGTAGCCGGCACTCTCTCTTTCTCTTTTCGTACTCCACGATAAATTCAGTCCCTGCCTGTTCAAACGTCTCTTTCTCCCAACGAAACCCCACCTTTCGGTAGTACCCTTCCACAGGAAAATCGAAAACCTCCTCATACCGATCACTGCTGATCGTTGGATGACCCCGCCGCTTGAGTTGACCATTCATAATCTCCCGGCAAAGCCACGCATCATCCAGCAAGGTTCCATTCCAATCCCAAATCACGTGCCGAAATAACCGCAAATCCATCCCCTACCTTACCCTAACCACCCCCTGAAACTCACCCCCTTTCCAATTCCCCTTCACTCCTTGAGTCCGTAAGGTCAGGCAATGTCCCAAGTCGCAGCTTCCCGCCCGACCGCCTACCCCCCCGGCTTTCGATCCAGGCGCAGTCTCAACTGGGTCTCGATCGGACTCCTCTACGGGGCCTATTACATGTGTCGCTACAACTTCCGTTTCGCCACCCCAGGCATGATTGCTGAGTTCCACTTCACCACATCCCAAATCACCGACATGATCGCTATCTGGTCACTTGCCTACGGAACTGGCCAGTTGATCAACGGCCTACTCACCGACCGGATCGGGGGCCGCGCATCACTTCTCATCGGGGCAGTCGGCACCATCGCCATCAACCTTATCTTCGGCTTCTCCTCCCTTGCAGGCACCTTCACCACTTTTTCCCTGATCTGGTTGATGAATGGCTGGTTTCAATCCTTTGGCTGCCCAGGAATGGTGAAAATCAATGCCGCCTGGTTCGCCCGCCAAGAGCGCGGGACTTTCTCCGGAATCTTTGGGCTGATGATTCAGCTTGGGCAAGTCGCTGTCAGTTTCATTGCCCCCCTGATCCTTGCTGGTTTCACCTTCTTTGCCTTCACCGTTCCGGCGGGAGAGTGGCGCTGGCTCTTTCGCATTCCTCCCCTCTTCACCGCCGCGGCCGCCCTCTTCATGTACTTTGCCGCTCGAGAAACTCCCGACGAGGCAGGTTTCCCAAGAGCCATTCACGACGAAATCGATAACTCCGAAGGGACCACCGTCTCCTTAATCGAATCCTTCCGCACCATCTTCACCCACCCGCTTGTCTGGTTCTACGCCGCTGCCTATGCCTGCACTGGCGCTGTCCGCTCCAGCTCAGACCAGATCGCCATCCTCTACTTCCAAGATCAGATGGGCTTCGATATGAAAACCAATATTCCCACGGCTGCACGACGAACCCTCGAACTCATGCCCATCGTTGCCGTCGCAGGCTCTTTCCTTGCAGGTTGGGTCTCCGATCGCTTTTTTAAGGGCCACCGCTCCCCCGTGGCCATGTCCCTTTACGTAATCGAAGCCGTGGTGATCTCAATCGCAGCCGTCGTGCTCCTGCTCGGCCATGTGGGGCCTACGGCGGGAGGAATCCTTCTCGGCTGCACCATTCTTGTCCTCATCTCCTTTACTGCTAACTCCACCCACTCCATCGTCGGCTCTGCTGCCCCCATGGATATTGGAGGCAAAAAAATGGCGGGCTTTGCTGCGGGGGTCATCGACTCTTTTCAATACTATGGTGCAGCCATCTCCCTCGCCCTGACAGGTCGCG
The DNA here is from genome assembly GCA_945866245.1 of Verrucomicrobia subdivision 6 bacterium. Lineage (GTDB taxonomy): Bacteria > Verrucomicrobiota > Verrucomicrobiia > Methylacidiphilales > Verrucolacustridaceae > Verrucolacustris. The sequence continues at coordinate 1,921 of CAMBGW010000088.1, forward strand.
TTCTTGAAGTCACCAAAGCACAGTACGGCTATACCTTCTGGTTCGTAATCATGGCTGGGTTTGGCGTTTTTGGTGCCCTAGCCATGAATCACGTCCGAAAGCTCCATAATCAGCACCGCGACTCACCTACTGGCAATCCCCGGATCAAAAACTGCTAATTCGCCCCGCTCTCTCCACCCCTCTTCTCCGGGGTTTTCCCCATTAACCAGCTCCACACCACTAACCCTACCCCAACACTAATCGCCGCGTCCGCTACATTAAACGCAGGCCAACTCCATCCACCGTGGTGAAAATCTAAAAAATCTAAAACATACCCTAAGCGCACCCGATCCACCAAATTTCCTACCGCTCCACCCGCCACAAGCCCCGTCACCCACTGAATCCATCTCTTTTGCCAATCCCAATCTCGCACCACCCAAGCGGCCAACAGTAAAATTCCCACTGCCAGAAGACCGGTCACTAAGTTATTTCCCTGACCGAAACCAAACGCCACCCCCGTATTGTGTACCCGAGTAATCGAGAAGTAACCCGGCAGAACCGGAAGTTCTAACCCCATCCGAAATTTCTGCTCCACCCAAAGCTTTGTGGCCTGATCCACCGCCAAAAGAGTCAGAGCCACAGGCAAAAAGCAACCTCCCCCCAACCTCCCCTCCTTCAACTCTGTATCCCCGAGACCACCCCTTCACACCTGCCACACAGGGTCGGATGTGCTGTGTGCTTCCCCACCGCCTCACTATGTTTCCAACAGCGTTCACACTTGCTCCCATCCGCGGAAAATACCTCCACCTCGATCGCACCCCCTCCTCCTGCCACCTTCACCCCACTAACCAGACAAATTTCCTCCAGTAGGCGAGCATCCTCTTCCGTGAACTCTCCCCCAACGATTTCTACTTTTGCCTCTAAACTCTTCCCAATCTTCTTCAGCTTTCTCTGCTCCTCCAGAGCTTCATTCACCTTTCCGCGGACGGCGAGGAGCTTTTCCCACTTCGACGACTCTTGAGCACCCCAACCAGCTGGCACTACTACCTCAGGAAACTTCTCCAAATGCACCGAAGTGGTCTTACCTCCCGGCATGCTCTGCCAAGCCTCCTCCGCCGTAAACGCCAACACAGGTGCCACCAGCTTCACCAACCCATCCAGAACCTGGAACATCGTCGTCTGCGCCGATCTTCTCTTCGGATCGTTGTCCGCATCGCAGTAAATCCGGTCCTTACAGGCATCCACGTAGAACGCGCTTAACTCCACCGAGCAAAATCGATTCAAAGCATGATAAACCGCTGGGAAGTTATAACTCTCGTATGCCTCCTTTACCGTTTTTCCCAGCTCAGCCAGCTTCGCCAAAATATATCGGTCCAACGCCTCCCGCTCCTTCACCGCATCCATCTTCGGATCAAATCCCGACAAATTCCCCAGCAGGATTCTTAGCGAATTTCGGATTAGCCGATAGCTATCCCCCACCCGACCAAAGATCTCTGTGGAAAACGGCACGTCCTCTTTCGCATCCTCACTCGCCACCCACAACCGCACCACATCTGCACCATACGTCTCCCCCAACTCCATCAAGGCCGGAGGTTTCCCCCGCGACTTCGACATCTTCTTTCCATCTACATCCACCACAAATCCATTCGTCAAAACCGCCTTGAAAGGGGCTTTCCCGGTCAACGCCACCGAAAGAAGGAGGCTGGACTGAAACCAGCCCCGATGTTGATCACTACCCTCAAGATATAAGTCTGCCGGAAACTTCACTCGTCCATCCTTGGCTACGGATGCCCAGCTCGACCCTGAGTCCAACCACACATCCAAAGTCTCCCTTCCTCTTTTCCAATCCTTTTCCACCCCGCAAGTCTTGGCCACATCCTCGTCCGATCCCCCAAACCAGAACCCCGTCCCCTCTTTTTCCGCCCGATCCGCCACTTTTTCGATCACCTTAGAATCTAAAACCGAACTTCCATCAGGCTTATAAAAAGCAGGAATGGGTAATCCCCACGATCGTTGCCGAGAAATACACCAGTCGGGTCGCGTCCCCAACGCTCCCCTGATCCTGCTCTCCCCCCAAGCAGGAACCCACTTCACCTGCCCCACTGCCTCCAGCGCCTTATCCCGCAACTGATCCATCCGGATGAACCATTGACGGACTGATCGGAAGACAATCGGCGTCTTGGAGCGGGGACAGTGCGGATAGCTGTGCCGAATCTTTTCCCGAGCCCATAGCCGACCCCTCTTTTCCAATAAATCCGCCACCTCAGGATTCGCCGCAAACACATTCTTCCCTACCAACTCCGGCACCCCGCACTCCTCCGTCAATTTCCCCGCCTCATTCACCGGAGAAAATGGCTCCAACCCGCATTTCCGTCCCAAGACATAATCCTCATGACCATGCCCCGGAGCGATATGCACCAATCCCGTTCCCGAATCGGCCGTGACAAACTCCGCACACCGTACCATCCCCTCCTTCTCGACCAACGGATGACGGTAAATTCTATTTTCTAAATCGGTTCCTTTGCACTCCTTTAGAATTTTCAACTCCTTCCCCGCCGCCTTGCCCACCGCCTCGATTCGACTCTTTGCCAGCCACACCTTTCGCCCATCTCCCGATTCGGCCAGCACATAAACCATTCCAGGATGAATCGCCACCGCCAGATTGGCCGGTAAGGTCCATGGAGTCGTTGTCCAAACTAGCAGATCTTCATCTTTCGAATCCTTGAGCTCCAACCTCACATAGACCGACTCGTCCTCCCTCTCGGCATACTCCACCTCTGCTTCGGCCAAGGCAGTCCTACATCCGGTGCTCCAGTGCACGGGTCGCAACCCCTCATAGACCATTCCCTTTTCTACCAGTTGGGCCAGTACCCGTAGTTCTGCGGCCTCGTAGGCGGGGCTCATTGTCAGGTAGGGGTGATCCCAATCCCCAAAAACTCCGAGCCTTTGGAACTGCTCCTTTTGCCTTTGGATGAAATGACGGGCCACCTCCTCACACTTGGTGCGGATGACAGCAGGATCTGCTCCTACGAGCTTCTGCTCCGTCACCACTTTGTGTTCGATGGG
>CAMBGW010000089.1 GCA_945866245.1 Verrucomicrobia subdivision 6 bacterium
TAGAGTTTGGAAAAATCCAAGATCTGGAGATCGAATTGGTCACCGTGCCCGATTCAGTTGGCTCAGGGGGAAAGTCGGAGCCTACGGTGGATAACAAAAACGCTACCCAAGCGGGAAAATGGTTAAGAATCGACGTGCCTTTTTCTACAACGAATAAATTCACGCCTGAAGTGAAGTTCAAATTTTCGCTCGAGGGATACGAGGGAGTTCCAGATACGGAAGGGGGAAAGATGAAGGAGAAGTATGTGGTTTTGACTGGGGAGGCAACGTACCGAGATGTTCCAGGCGGAAATAAGCATTATGCCGGGGTCTTTCTTCCCCCCGCGTCAGTCCTTCGCTTTGCAGGGCTGAAAGCGAATGGCGAGGGCGATTGGTCTAAGGGAATGATGAACTTAAAGGTGGAAGCGATCGAGGCGGGGACTCCAGTTGAAGGGATATTTGATTTGCAGGCGGCAAAAGAAAAAGGTCCGAGCGGGCGTGGTGGAAAGAAGGATCTAGATTGGAATAAGAGTGCTGAGGCGCAGGAGGTCAATGGGGCGTTGTTGCCGATTTATGACACCCCATTTTGGCCGAAGGATTACAAACGGTATCCGCAACCGAAAAAGCCTTAGCGGTTCGGCCTTTTTCTCATGGCGACATTTGCGCGAAGGCTGGTTTTGGATGTGGGGGCGGGGGAGGTGCGGATAGGTGAAATTTTCCCTGATAAAAAAGGTTTTCCCGTTTTTACCATGTTGAGATCGATGGAGTTGAGCTCGGATCCAACCAAGCCGGCTGAATTTTTTCCTGCAGTTTTGCAAGCGGTCGGAGCTTTGGCCAAGGAGATGGGAATCAAAAGTGGTTTTTGTTCCCTTTGTTTGGGGGGGCCGGCTGTATTCACGCGGGTGATTAAGCTTCCTTTATCTGACCCAGCCCAGGTGGAGCAGATGGTGGGATTTGAAGCCCAGCAGGCTGTTCCCGCGATTGAGGAGGCTTGCTGGGATTTCCAGGTATTTCCTCCTGGACAAACAGGGGCAGCGGAGTTGGAGGCGCTGATTGTTGCGATGAAGCGGGAAACAGTTACCGAGACAATGGCGGCTGCCTCGGCGGCAGGTATGAAGACAGACATGGTGGATTTAGCTCCGACCGCACTGATTAACGCTTTTCGTTACCAGTATCCTGAGGTCGAAAGTTGCACTCTTGTTTTGGAGATTGGGGCGCGAGCCACAAATATTTTACTGATTGAAGGGAAAAAGATTTTTTGTCGAGTAGTACCGTTGGGGGGAGCCAGCGTGACCCAAGCTATCGCGGCGGATCTGCAGGAATCGTTTGCGGGAGCGGAGGTGCTAAAAAAAGCTAAAGGATTCGTACATCCGGGAGGCTCCTACGAGGAGCCAATCGACGAGCAGGCGGCACGGATTAGTAAGCTAGCGCGGGGGGTGATGACTCGTTTGCATACGGAAGTGGAGCGCTCGATTACTTTTTACCGCAGTCAACAGGCGGGGGGGAGGCCGACGCGTGTTTTACTGGCGGGCGGTGGGGCCGCATTGGGTCTTACCGATCTTTTCTTTCGTGATAAGTTGAAAGTTCCCGTTGAATATTTTCAATCGTTTCGCCGGATAGCAATCGGGCCAGGGGTCAACCGGGCTGAAATAGGGAAAAACTTTCCCTCTTGGGCCAGTTTGGTGGGGGCTGGATTGAGGGCGTTACCAGATAGCCCATGTAAAATTAATATTTTGGGATCGGAGCTGAAAGCAGCTGCCAAACGCACAAAAGATTTGCCGGCCATGGTTGCCGCAGGCATCGGCTTGGGGTTAATCCTTTTGCTTCCTGGAATTCATGGATTTTGGCAATCGGCGAGATTGCAGGCGGTGATTTTCCCCCAAACGGCGGAGGTGGAGGAGGCAGAAGGGGCCTTAACCTTGGTCACAGCGGAGCAAAAAAAGGCTACCGACATTCTCAATTTAGCGAATCAGGCTTTTATTTTGGAAGGGGAGCGAATGCGATGGCCACTCCTTTTGGACGAGTTGCAGTCGAAGAGCTTGCCGGGTTTGTGGGTGACGTCGTTGAAGATCGCTGAAGGTTCACCCGTAGCGGAGAGAGAGGGCGCGACGGCGAAGCCAACCCAAGGCAAACCTGCCGTTCCGATTTTAGTAATTGGGGGCTTCTTTGAAACCCAATCGGAGGCGGCGGATGCGAAAGTGGTGGAGGATTTTCGGTTGGCTTTATCGAACGGCGGAGTTTTGCAAAATGTTACGACCACCCAGCGGGATAACCCTGAGAGGGTGGATGGAAAGACTGAGCAGGTGGCACTGCGTTTTGCCATGCGAGCGGAGTGGCCTGTGGGTGGTGTTGCTACAGTGGAGGCGGCGAAAAAGCCGGCGGCCCAATGAAGGGTAAAATGAGTCAGCCTCAAATCATGGCCGTAGCTGGCGGGGGGCTCTTTTTTCTTCTGGTGGCGGCACTGGGCTGGTTTGGCTGGGGTTCTTTGGGAGAGACACAAGGGCAAGCGCAGGCTTTAGCGGATCGCAAATTAAAGCCCGAGTTGGCGGCCATTTTGAGTCGACCAGGGGGGGCCGGTGCAGCCCGTAAGGAGGCGGGGGAAATTGGAAAATTAGGAGAGCAAATCAGCAAATCGGAGGAGGCTCTGGTTGCGAGTTGGCGTGAGGGCTTGGCGCAAGCATCCGGGGAGGGTCAACCTTGGTCTCAAGACACGAATCAGTGGAAGGATCGCTTGATTGCGGCCAATGATCGGTTGAGAAAACGGGCAGGAAAAAAAGGGGATAACAGCCGCGTCATCTTAGCGGATGATTTTTATTTAGGTTTGCAAGAATTTAAGCAGCAAAATCCGCCGGCGACCCAAGTTCCGGCGCTGGCACGTCAGCTCTCTGTTTCCGAAAAGATTGTCGAAATTCTGATGGATGCAAAAAAATCTGCCTTGGAGGGTTACCCAACCCAGTGTTTGTTGCAGACGCTGGTGGGTCCAGCCATGGCGAACGGGGAGGGAGCCAAAGCGGCAAACGAAAAGCCGAAAGGCCCGGCTGAGGCGAGTGGAATTTTGCGGGAGGGCTATACACTTCAGCTGGAGTGCTCTCCAGAGGTTCTTTATGGGTTCATGCAAAGGTTGGCAAAAGATCCATGGCTGTTTGTGGTCGTTGATATGGATTTAGAAAATGACTTAAAGGATTTTCCCAAACGAAGTGAGGTAGCCAAAAAATTTGTTAATGATAAGAAAGGCCCTGAAAGTGTACCTTCGGTGGGAGAGGGTGCAGAAGGGGGGAGTGAGGTGGCCCGAGGTAGTGCCAATGCGGTCAGCCGACTTCCTTTGTTGATGGTTCTGGCTGGAAAAGAGCGGCTCAAGGTAGTCATTCGGGTCGATTTTGTTGGTTGGAAAAGCCCTGCACCAGGAAAGCCCGCGGAGAAGGGCGGGAAGGCAACATGAAGCTATCTCCTTGGTGGATTGGGGGGGTAGGCGGACTGGTCGCTTTGGGCGTCGTGGGTTTGGCTTTTGGGGTTTTTCAACCGGGTTGGCCTGAACCGGTGGAAACTACTTCCGGGGGAGGAAAATCGGCTGCGGCGGAATTCAAGCAAAAAGCAGCAGAGATGACGGCCAAGGTTACCGAATTGGATAAAAAAAAGAGGGGCTGGAAAGATGAGTTAAGCCGGCATCGAGTTTTTGTCTCAAGAAGTTTGGTCTTTCTACCGAAAGTGTCGGAGCCGGTTCAACCTTTGAACCCTGCTCAAGTCACGGAGGATGGAATCCAAGTGGGGTGGAAGCTTAAGTACGGTTTTTCTCCTGAGGATCCCGAAGTTAGTCAGCAGGATGAGGACCAAGATGGTTTTACTAATTTAGAGGAGTACGAAAAGAAGACAGACCCCAAAGATATTGCGAGCAGTCCCTCGAAGTGGGTCAAAGTTAAGATTGAATCGGTCGATCCTGCCAAAGTGACGGTCGGATTATCTGGTAAAAGTGAAGGACGATATACCTTGAGGTTTAAAATCGGCCCCAAGCCCAAGGACCTGGATGTGGTGGTAGGAGATAAGCTTTGGGTGGTCGGCACAACCAAAGGCTTGGAAATCCTGAAAAGTGAGGAGGAGTTGAAAAGTAAAGTCGGGGGCACAAACCTATGCCCGCACGCGATCCCTCTTCTGGTCAAAGAGTATAAGGAGGACAAAGGTAAGAAAATGGATGAGAAGACGAAAACGGAAAATGAGTACGACGATTCGATGCTTGTTTTGCAACGACTGGATGAAATCAATGAAAAGTTCGAAATCAAAATCGATGAAAGAGGAAAGCCTCGGGGGGTAGCTTGGAGCATAGGAGATGTGAAATTCATCTCTACAATTCCAGGGGAGGGAAAGATGGGGCCCTACCGTGTGGGACAGCCCTTTTCGTATGCTGGCAAGGATTTTGCTCTGGTTAGAGCCACGCCTCAAAAGGTCACCTGGAAAATGAAGCCTGAGGGAGAGCAGATCGACATTTTGCCGAAATAGATACTCACAACACTTTCCAAGTCGTTGGTAAGTTTTTCACGGATGGAGTGGGGGTTCGTTGACCCCGTCGCATGGGGGAGCGGTATATTTATGAGTTGTGAAGTACCTTTTCTTATCAGTCGGGTTGCTGTCACTCCTCCTAAGGAGTGCTGTCGGGCAAGAGGCAGCGGAAGAGGCGAATCAAGCCGAAGCGGCACCTCGGGTTCAGTCCTCTGCGGAGCTGACCCAAAGAGAGATCGATCGTCGGAGAGAAGCAACATTTCGATTGAATGAAAATCTGGACTTAGCGGAGCGTTTGTATCAGGCAGGGGAGTGGGAGCATGCCCAGGCAAAGTTTCGCCTAGTGATGAATCAGACCGATCCACAAACGGCAACCTCTGGATTTTATCATCGGGCCAGAACAGGGGTTGCCAAGTCGCTTGCGGCTCAGGCGTTAGCGCAGGAAAAAAA
>CAMBGW010000090.1 GCA_945866245.1 Verrucomicrobia subdivision 6 bacterium
AGACCTACCGATCGGGGATCGAAACGCTGAGCTAAAGGGACCCTTCTCCCCATCCCAAACGCCTTCGTCGTGACTTTTAATCCTGGGGCAGCTTGCCGCCGCTTATATTCAGAAAGGTCGATTTTTCGCACGATCTCCTCCGCCACTGGGCGAGAAATGCCCTTCTTCACCATTCCCTGAATCGATCCCTCATTGACCACGTAGCTTTCTAAAATCCGGTCCAACTCCTCATACGGCGGCAAGCTATCCTGATCTTTTTGGTCGGGCCGTAATTCCGCGCTTGGCGCTTTTTCAATCGAATCCCGCGGAATCACTTCCCCTTTTCGGTTGATCCACTTTGAAATTCGATAGACCCATGTCTTAGGAACGTCGGCAATAACCGCCAGTGCCCCGCACATATCTCCATATAAAGTGCAATATCCCACCGCCATCTCGCTCTTGTTGCCAGTGGTCAAAAGCAAGCGGCCCGAATCATTGGAGATCGCCATCAAAATCAACCCGCGTAGACGCGACTGAAGATTCTCTTCCGTTAATCCCCCCTGTTTCCCACCCCGGGCGGGCGCAATCGACTTCAAGACCGTCTCAAATGGTGCCTCGATCGGAATCTTGGTGTACTGGATTCCTAGATTCTTGGCCAAGGCCTCCGCATCCGCCACGCTGCCCGCGCTGGAGAACCGACTCGGCATGGCTACCCCCAAAACCTTGTCCTTACCCAAGGCCTCTGCCGCGATGACCGCGGTCAACGCACTATCAATACCCCCACTCAATCCCAAGACTACTTCTCTGAATCCGCACTTCTGTAAATAATCCTTTGTTCCTAAAGCGAGGGCACGGAAAAGTTGCTCCTCATCCCCAACCCAACTTGGTTTGCTCTCTACCCCCTCTAAATCCACCACTTTTATCTCCTCCTGGAAGGCCGCTCCCATGCCCAGAAGTCCACCTCGCCGGCCCACCGCCATGCTTTGACCATCAAAAACCAGCTCATCATTTCCCCCAACTTGGTTGACCTGAACGACCGGAATCTTTTCCCGCTTCGCCACCTCCGCTAACAGCCGATACCGCACTTTCTCTTTCCCAATGTGCCAGGGGGAAGCTGAAAGATTAATCAGCAGATCGATACCCTTTTTCGCCAGCTCCCGAACTGGGTCGGTTCGGTATCTTCTCTCTGGCCAAAGATCTTCGTCGTTCCAAATATCCTCACAGATCGTTACCCCCACTTTGATTCCGCCAACTCGTACGGGTTGAGAACCCACCCCTGGCTCGAAGTAGCGGTCCTCATCAAAAACATCGTACGTCGGTAGGAGTCTTTTTTGCGCGATCAACCGTGACTTCCCCTTTTCCAGTAGAAAAGCCGCATTGAAAAGCGGTCGCCCCGCCTTTTTGTGCGTTGGCGCAATCCCCCCGATAAAAAGAGGAATTCGGCCCACCCTCTTGGCTACCCTTTGCAGCGCAGCATCGTGCGATTGAATAAAATCTTTGCGATTTAACAAATCTCTCGGTGGATACCCACACAAGCCTAACTCCGTGCTGATACAAAGCTCTGCCCCACCTCGAACCGCCTGCTCATAGGCCGAAACGATTTTCTCTGCATTTTGGGCAAAATCTCCCACAGTAAAGTTGCTCTGAAGTAGGCCTATTTTCATGATCCGTTCCCCATCAGCGGTTTACATCTGCTTCTGAGGTGATTGCGTTCCGTTGACATCTTCGTTTCTATTTGTACTCTCACTATTCCTATATGCCAGTTCCTATTAGCCAAGCTTGGACCGTTGCCTCCTACGTATTGGGTCAAAAGTTGCGCGGCAACAAGCGTTACCCCCTCGTTTTGATGCTCGAACCCCTCTTCCGCTGCAACTTGGCCTGCGCCGGATGCGGCAAAATCCAATATCCCGATCACGTACTCAATAAACGTTTGACCCCAGAGCAGTGCTGGGCCGCGGCAGATGAGTGCGGTGCTCCAATGGTCTCAATTCCTGGAGGCGAACCCCTCATCCATCCCGAGATCGATAAAATCGTCGAAGGTCTCGTGGCTCGCAAAAAGTATATCTACCTCTGCACGAATGCCCTCCTTCTCAAGCGGAAAATCGATCTCTTTAAGCCGACAAAATACCTCACCTTCAGCGTACATATGGACGGACTAGAACCCGAGCACGACGCCGCCGTCTGCCGTGATGGCACCTACAAGATCGCTCTCGAGGGAATTAAGGAAGCTGTTGCCCGCGGGTTCCGCGTCACCACCAATACCACTCTTTTCGAAGGAGCAAATCCCTCTCGCGTGCGCGAATTTTTTGATGAGATGATGAAACTGAAAGTAGAGGGAATGATGCTTTCACCCGGGTACAGCTACCAGAAAGCTCCCGACCAAGAGCACTTCCTCGGGCGCGATCGAACGAAGAAGCTGTTCCACGAGATCCTCGCAAACCGCAAAAAATCTTGGAAATTCAATCTTTCCCCCAACTTCCTTGAATTCCTCCAAGGCAACGTCGATTACGATTGTACCCCTTGGGGAAATCCCACCTTCAACGTCTTCGGTTGGCAGAAACCTTGTTACCTCCTCCAAGACGGCTATGTCCCCACCTTCCAACAGCTCATGCAAGACACCGCGTGGGAACAGTACGGCCAAAAAAGTGGCAATGAGAAGTGCCGCGACTGTATGGTTCATTGCGGATACGAAGCTAGTTCGGTTGACGACACCTTTGGATCGCTCCCTGGCTTTGCTCGGACAGTAAAAGCGGCCATCGCCTACGGAACCTGACCCTTCGTCAGCTTCCCCTCTTCTTATGCCCCAAGCCGATAAACACGCCCTTCCTAGCCATAAACCCGGATCGATCGAGGGCACAACTCTCGCCTGCTCAAGCCCAGAGGCTCGGAACAACGCTCTGCAAACCGCTTTCGACTATCGCGGCGATGTCACCCTCGAACTTGCCCAAGGGAAAAAGGTTGTCGGCTTTGTTTTCCGCTATGATGCGACCCCCGGAGTGGTTCACCTTTACATTCCTCAAGGCAAAGACTCGGTTCCCCAAACTCTCTCGGCGCAAGAGGTGACCGCGGTTCACTTCACTGGCGAAGACCCTGCCTTTGGCAAGTCGTGGGACGACTGGACGACCAAAGCAGAAAAAGAGCGGGTCAAAGAAGCCGAACGTCTCGCCCGCGAAGCAGTTGCCCGCGGCGAACTATAATCCCCCGCCATGCGCCGCTCGATGGAGTGGACGGAAAAAGGGGATGGGGAACGCCCCACCACCACCTACCGGGTCTCCCTTTTCTCTGGAGTGGTCCACTGGCAGAGAAAAGAAAAAGGGGCGGAAAAGTGGGAAACCCCCAAGCTGTTGCCGACCGATGTTTGGGAACGACTGATTGAGGAGGTTGAAAAACGGTATCAACGCCGCCGAGCCCGCCACGAAGACCTCCTTCTCGTCCGCTCCTCATTCAAAAACGCCCCGAAATTATAGACTCTTCTGGCCTGCACCCAGTCGTAACTTGATCGTTTCCTCACTCCTTTCTTAAAAAAAGTCCCGCCTTGCTCGCCCCCTCTTTTTCCGATACTCTTTCCCCTTATGGCAAATGTGGCCGTCATACGAACTGGAGGCAAACAGTACAAGGTGAGCGAAGGCGAGACCCTTGAGATTGAACGTCTTACTACTGCCGCCGGATCTTCGACCGAGTTTTCTGACGTTCTTCTTGTTATCCAAGACAGCAAAGTCCAAATCGGTAAACCGACCGTCGCCGGAGCAAAAGTCGTGGCCGAAGTTGTACATCACGATCGTGCCCCAAAAGTAATCGCCTTTAAGTACCGTCGCCGGGAAGGTTATCACCGCACCGTAGGTCATCGTCAGGCTCGGACTCGGATCAAAATTCAAAAAATCCAAGCCGGCAAATAACCAAGGAAAAACGTCATGGCGCATAAAAAGGGACAAGGATCGACACGGAACGGACGCGATAGTCGTAGCCAACGGCTCGGCGTGAAATGTTTTGGTGGGGAAACCATCCCCGCTGGCTCCATCATCATCCGCCAACGTGGCACAAAATTTCAAGCAGGACAGAACGTTGGAATGGGACGCGATCACACCCTCTTCGCCCTCTCCCACGGCCGGGTTCGCTTCGATAAAAGCAATCGCCGCATCCACGTCGATCCATCGCCCGCCGCGGCTTCCTAAGCCCCATCTTGGGCCCGCTTTGGCCCCCACCGTGAGCCGCCCCGGCGATCTCCTCCGCATCCGCGGTGCCCGACAACACAATCTCGCTAATCTCTCACTCGATATTCCGCGCCATAAGCTGGTTGTCTTTACGGGTCCCTCGGGCTCTGGAAAATCTTCTCTCGCCTTCGACACCATTTATGCCGAGGGACAACGCCGTTATCTCGAGAGCCTTTCCTCCCACGCCCGACACCACCTTTCTCAGCTGCCCGCATCCGCCGTAGATACGATCGAGGGTCTTTCTCCCACCCTCGCAGTCGAGCAGCGCCAGGCTGGCGGATCGGCCCGCTCCACTCTTGCCACCTCTACCGAAATTCACGATTACTTGCGGGTTCTCTTCGCCATTCATGGCACCCCCCATGATTTAAAAACTGGTCACCCCCTTCTCTCTTTTTCCCCTCAACAAATCGTGGATCAAATCATGAAAAAAGGCGCAGGTCGCTCCATCCTTCTTCTTGCCCCGATCACTCAGGCCGACCCAGTTCGCCTCAAAAAAGAGGGTTTTCTACGAATCCGAAAGGCTAATAAAATTCTCGAGCTCGACTCAGACTCCCCCACCACACCCTTCGATATCATAGTCGACCGAATTATTCTTCAGCCCGCCGCAAAGGGTCGTCTCAACGATTCGGTAGAACTGGCCCTTCGCCTAGGTCAAGGAAAGGTGATCGTGGCATGGACAACGCCTGACTTCTCCAAAATCTTAGC
>CAMBGW010000091.1 GCA_945866245.1 Verrucomicrobia subdivision 6 bacterium
CTGTGTCAGCTGGATTACCTCTCCCTCCTCCGCACGCACCAGCGCTCCAGAAAGCGCTTCAAAATAGCCTCGCTCGACTAAGAAAGCCCTTACCTGACGACGAAACGAATCCGCCCCATCCTCTGCTGATCCTCCCTCAATCAATGAATCAAAACGGGCAGGAATCTTCTCCTGATCAGACAACCTGACCAACTCCTCCCAAAGATCGATCTCCTCCGTCACATCCCTTCTCCATGGAGGGGGAACCCAACCCGCTTTCTCCTCTCGAAAACCAAGCCCAGCTAATTTTTGACTGAGAGGGGCCTTTTCTAACTGAAAGCCCAAAATCTTTTCCGCCCTCTCCCATCGTAATGCCACAGGCAAGGCGCCAACTACTTGGACTGACCCCACCGAAATAAATCCATCATATTTTTCTAAGGCCCCAGCCTCCTGCAAAAGTTGAACCACGCGACGGCGGGCCTGTTCAACCAACGCGGGATCCAACCCACCACGCCCAAACCGCTTGGCCGACTCGGTGCTAGCAGAGAGCCTTCGGGCACTCTTTCGAACAGCTCCCGCATGAAATGATGCTACCTCCAAAACCACCTTCCGCGTTGCCGCGTGAACCGATGATTCCACTCCACCAACCACACCTGCCAATGCCACAGGCCCTTTCCCATCCGCCACAACCACGTCCTCCTGCGTCAAAACATGTTTTCCACCGTCCAGCCCAACCATACTTTCTCCGTTTTTTGCTCGGCGAACGGAAAGCGACGACCCTTGCAACCGTTCCGCATCGAAAACATGAACAGGCTGGCCCAACTCCAAAAGCACGTAGTTTGTCACATCCACGAGAATGCCTAGTGGGCGGAAACCGGCGGCTCGCAGTTTTTTGCTCATCCAGTCAGGAGTCATCACGCCTGTTTTGACTCCCATGCCAGTCAGCGTGTAGTGCGGGCACAACTGTGCATCTTCAATCGATACCTTCCATCCAGTGAGAGCGCCTTCTGGGGTTGGAGGTATAGGGGTGTGCTTTTTTAATGGGATACCCAATGCCGAAAGCTCTCGTGCTAACCCACTGATCGAGGCTAGGTCCGGACGATTTGACGTGATCTCCACCTCAATCACCGTCTCGCCAGGATACAAAGTTTCTAGGGGCACTCCCAACGCAGTCGCTGGGGGAAGTAGAAGGAGTCCCTCTGCATCCTCTGCCAGCCCCAGCTCTTTGGCGGAGCAGAGCATCCCCTCTGAACTTTCCCCCCTAAGTTTTGCCGATTTGATGGTCATTCCATCTGAAAACTGTGTTCCGGGTTTCGCCAACGGCACGATATCCCCCACATTATGATTCTTCGCCCCGCAAACAACCTGCCTTGGGCCGGTCCCATCATCGACCTGACACACGGTGAGACGGTCCGCGTTGGGATGCTGTTTCTTTTCTACTATTTTTGCGGAAACGATCCCTTTCACCTGGCAACCGGTCGAGCTAATGGAAATTACCTCTGTGCCACTTTGAGTAAGCTTTTCCGCTAATGCTGAGGGCGTGCCACTCCAATCAGACCACTCTCCCAACCACTCCAGAGGCACCTTCATGGTGATTTGGTGCGTCGCGGGGTGCTCTTCTTTTTTGCTGCGATCTGATCTCGCAAACGTGCTGCCCCCTCAAAATCCTCAATGGCAATGAGGTGCTTTAACTCTGCCTGCCACTCCGCATCTCCTGCTCTTTTTCGCGAAGGACGCTTTCCTTGATGAATCAAACCCTTTTGAGACTCTGCTAAAGCTCCCTGAAGGGATTCAGAAAAACGCTGATAGCAGGTAGCACACCCCAACCTTCCCGTCTTTTGAAGACTTTCCAGTGGGTATCCACAATCAGGACACTTTGCATCAGCCACCGCCGTCCGAGGTGTTTCACGTAAAAGGACCTCCTCCGCTAAGAAACCCGACGGGTGAATCGCCCCGGATTCCCTGGCACAATCTTCACACAAATCGAGCCGCTTGAGGTCGTTTTCCACCACCGTGGTCATGAAGACCGTAGCAGGGCGAGAAGCACACTTCTGACAGTCCACAAATTTTGTCTAAACGGGAATCTTTGTCCCCGTCGTAGTCACTAACTTGCGGTACAATTTCATCAGCTCGGCTGTTTTTTTACCAGGACGGCCATCGCCCACCAAACGTCCATCCACTTCGACAACAGGAACGATTTCAGCCCCCGTTCCCGTCAAAAACATCTCCTCACAGGTAAAGAGATTGTATCGCCGGACATCATCCTCCCGCGTCTCCCAACCGGCTTCTCTCGCAATCTCTAAAACGGTGGCTCGGGTGATCCCATTCAACGCCCCCGAGGACAGCTTGGGAGTTACTAAGGCGCCATCACGAATAAAGAAAATGTTGTCGCCCGAACATTCCGAAACCAATCCCTGCGGGTTCAACAAAATCACCTCTTGCGCCCCGGCGAGTTGGCCCTCGATCTTCGCCAAAATATTATTCAAATAGTTTAAGGATTTGATCCCTGGATCCAGCGCCGCAGGAGATTGCCTCCAGGTTGCCCCCGTAACCACTTTCAGCCCTTCGCGATAATATTTCTCAGGGTATAACTCCAGCTCGCTCGCGATAATGATCACTGTGGGCTTTTTACAGCGATCGGGCGAGAGCCCTAAGCACCCCTTCCCCCGCGTCACCACCAAACGCAGGTACCCTGACTTCATTTTATTTTTTTGGCATGTCTCCAGAACAGCTTTTCGAATTTCGTCTCGGGTTAAAGGCATTTTAAGTAAAATTGCTCTGGCGGAATCCTCCAGCCGAGCCAGATGCTCCTCTAACTTGAAGACGCGCCCTGCGTAGGCCCGAATCCCTTCAAAGACCCCGTCCCCATAAAGCAATCCGTGGTCAAAGACCGAAATCTTTGCCTCCTCTTCTGGATAGAATTTCCCGTCGATATAAATGATCATAGTTTAGTTTGCCATCCTTCCGTCCAGGAGTCGAAGGGGGATTCCCACCTTCGTAGCCACTGAGGCGTCATGGGTGACAAGCAGGAGAGATTTTTGCCTCTCTTTGACCATCGGAACAAGCAAATCAAGCACCGCGCTAGCAGACGCAGCATCCAAATTCCCAGTAGGCTCATCTGCCAAAATTAGGTCCGGATCGAGGACAAGTGCCCTTGCCACCGCCACTCTCTGCTGCTCACCCCCCGAAAGCTCTCCGGGTAAGTGATCCCGCCGCAAAGTCATGCCAACTTGATCGATCAGATCCTCCCACCGCTCCCCTACCGAAACTCCCGCCAGCATGGCAGGAAGTCGGACATTCTCCTCGACCGTCAATTCGGGAATCAGATGGTAAGATTGAAATATAAAGCCTACTGCTCCTCGCCTCCACTGCGCCCACTGACTACGTGTCTGACCACTGATCGTCTCCCCTTTCCAGTAAATCTCTCCCCCACTGGGTTGCTCCAGTCCACCTAAAATATGCAGCAAGGTGGACTTTCCCGCACCGGACGGACCACATATCGGGCGACACTCCCCAGCGGCCAACGCAAAATCGATTCCGTGCAAAATCTCTAGAGGAGGTCGACCCTGTAACAGAAACTCCTTACGCAGTTGGCGAACTTCGATTAAGGGAGTGCTCATGATCGCCTTAAATTCGCTGCCGGCTCGCTCTGGGATGCCACCCAAGCAGGCACCAGCGCCGCTAAAACGCTCAAAGCGAGCCCAGCCATGGAAACCCCAAGGAAAACAGACAGGTCATACCGAGCAGGGAGCCCAGTGAAGTGGTAAATCTCCGCAGGAAAAAGTTCCTGCCCAGTCAATCGACCAATCCATTGACTCAATCCATTGCGGTTGATCAGAACAAGCCATGCACCCACCACACCCGAAATCGCTCCAAACACACCCACGACTACACCATACATCGTAAAGATTGTTGCGATTTGTTGTGGAGTCGCCCCAATCGCCGCCAGTATTCCAATCGATTTTGACCGCTGAACCGTCACCGTAATCAATGTTCCACTCAAACCTAGGGCGGCAACCGCCATGACGAAAAAGAGCAGAAAACTCATCACCCGCCGCTCCACAGCCACCGCGGCAAAGAGCCTCTGATTATGATCCATCCAAGACAACACACGGATCCCACCGCCGAGGCGAACTCGTAGCCTTTCCGCGATCTGCCCTGCTTGGGCGGGATTGGCTAACTTAATGGCGATTCCGTGAACCTCGTTCGGCACCGCATAAAGCTCCTGTGCCGTTGCTAAATCGGTAATGACATACTCAGAGTCGTACTCAAACATTCCCGTTGTAAAAATTCCCGCCACCCGAAAAGTTCGTGGAAGTGGGATTTTTTTGGGAGCTCCCGCTACGCCCTTACCCGACAAAACATCTTTAAATTGTTGGGGTGCGAGAAGATTGACCTCCGTTCCCAGCTCCGCCCGATTCGCACGTGCCCACTCTGAACCCACCACCAGCTGATCGGGTCCTGGAGACCAACTGCCCGCCACCAAACACTCAGGTAGTGGCAACACGGAGGCGGCCGTGGCCGCGTCCCAACCCTTAATTCTCGGGGTTGAAATACGGCTGCGGGTTTCAGCTAAAACGGGCCCAAGAACCGATCCCGTTGCCCCAACCACTCCTGGCTCCTCCCTGATCAGACGAATCAACCCCGCCGGGTCTGGCAAAGGAGATTGACCCGCCACGGTCAAGTGAGACTGAAACCCGATCACCTTTTTGGTTAACTCATCTTCAAACCCACTCATGACAGATTGAACAACAATTAACACCAGCACTCCGGCAACCACCCCCATCCAGCTCAGCAAGGTGATGATAGAAACAAAAGTCCGCTGCGGACGGAGAAATCGGAGTGCAAGAAATAGTTCAGGCCATCGAGGCATACGCTCTACCGTGCCCTCTCGCCACGAAACTCTCAA
>CAMBGW010000092.1 GCA_945866245.1 Verrucomicrobia subdivision 6 bacterium
CTCCTTCCCGAACGCCAACGCACTGTCGGCTTTGCCATGCAAAGCGTCTTCATCGGCGCGGGAGCCGTCCTCGCCTCCAAACTCCCTGGCTGGCTCCACTCCCAATTCGGAATCACCTCCACTTCTTCTCCCGACCATCCCATCCCCCAAACCGTCCACCTCGCCTTCACCATCGGAGCCGTCGTCTTTCTCCTGAGCGTTTTGTGGACTGTAGTGACCACAAAAGAAACACCACCCACCGATCTGAACGAATTCAAAAAACTCCAAAATGAAGGCATGGGTGAAATCGCCACGGCAATCCGATCCATGCCTCGCACCATGCGCCAACTCGCCTCGGTTCAATTCTTCACCTGGATGGCCCTCTTCTGCATGTGGATCTTTTTCCCTGTCGCCGTAGCCCGCGATCTTCTCGGAGCCTCAGGACCGCAAGATCCCCTCTACCCACAAGGAGTCACACTTGCGAACGACTCCTTCGCCATCTACAACCTCGTCGCATTCTTCGCGGCCATGGCCTTTCTTTATCTGGGACGTAAGTTTTCTGCTCGGACGATCCACACCGTATCCCTTCTTCTTGGCGGAATTGGCCTAGCCTCCGTCGGACTCCTTCCCCGTGGCAATAATCTATCCCTTCTCTTGGGAATCTGCTTTGGGGGAGTCGGCATCGCTTGGGCCTCCATTCTCTCCATGCCTTATGCGATGCTATCCGCCTCTATCCCCTCATCGAAAATGGGCGTTTATATGGGAATTTTTAATCTCTTCATCGTTCTTCCCCAGATTCTCATCGCCGTCATCGTCAGCCGTGCGATGGAGTTCTTCCCGCAAATCCACCGGATGAACGTCGTCACCTTCGGCGGAGCCTGCCTCATCCTCGCCGCGTTGCTGACCCTTCGGATTCAGCCAGCGAGTGATTGAGGGTTGAAAATTGAAAGCTTTGGTAGGGCCCGATCTACGCATCGGGCCGCCGTTGAGAACTCTCGGCTTTATATCCGAAACTACGGCCGGGTCATAGACCCAGCCCTACCTAAGAAACAAGCTGCCTATTTCCCAGCCGGTAGGGCGGGCCAATCCCTAGCCCGCCTCGAACGACGTGCACAGCTAACCCTCCAAAACAAAAACCCCGCGACCGAGATCGCAGGGTTTTTCTTGATAGAAAATCGCTTAGGCGTTCTTCCGAATCCGTCGAACTATCAGTAGTCCAGCAATACCCATACCCATCAACATTCCCGTGGAGGGTTCTGGGACAACAGTGGCTTGGACAGTGAAGGCATCGATTGATCCCCAGGATGTTGATCCAGGTTGTGGATTACTCAAATTGGCCAAGCGCTCAAAGTTACTGCCCCCTTCCCAGGCACCTACTTTGTGCACGAAATCAAAATTGTAAGTGGTAGTGGTAGTAGGAGCGGTAATTAAATCCAGCAGGTTGACGCTACCTGTCCATTCGAACTTCTTGTTGTTACCACCAAGCGAACTGCCATTGCCCATGTCCAGTAGTGTGTATTCACCAGGGTTAGTCGACTTTCCCACTGTTGAGGGACGAACTCGGTAGAACAAAGCTCCTGCGAAGGTGGAATGCCCATTATCTTGCCAAGCAAAGGTTTCCGCAAGAGACAGTCTTAACAGACTGCTGCCTGCCTCTCCTCTCTTATCGTAAGTTCCCAACGAAGTATCTCCTGACAAAGCCGTTTCCGATCCGGCGTATGTTGAGCTAGATTTATATTTTGTATCGTTGATCATGAGATAGCCACCGTAGATGCCGGTAGAAGCTTGAACGCTGTTAGATCCCATTATAAAGGCAACCGCCAAGACGGCTGCGGAATGAAGGAATCTTTCCACGAGTTGGAATTGGATATTAAAGATTTTTTTCATAATTTTACCTCCACGGATTGCTGATTTTACGGTGTGTCTCATTTGTATTAATTGTTTTTACTTTATCCTTACGTAAGCAAAATACTACGCGGATACACTTTTTGCAAATGGTTGTTTTATGGAACAGTTTAAATAGCCTCTTTAAGCTCCCTCTCTTCCACAACTAGTAGGATTCGTCACATTGGGCCTTTCAGATACGGTTTTGCAGGCCCTGCGTTGGGCTTTGCGCATGAATCGCTCCCATTTCATAATCGACTACCCAAACGCTTTTTAGATACCGCCAAGAGGACGCACGACTTCCTGGATTTTTAGTCCAACCGCGCGTCTTTGGAAAAGGCGTCTTGCCCAAACTTGAAACTAAAACCTCACCCCCAATCAGGTCACTGCTTCCCCTTTTAAACAAAAAACCCCCCGACCGAAGTCGGAGGGTTTTTTGAAAGAAGAATCCCGTTAGCCGTTTTTGCGGACGCGGCGGAGGCGAAGAACCGCGAGACCAGCCAAACCCAAGCCCATCAGCAAGGGGGTGGAAGGTTCGGGAATAATTTGAAGATTGTTGGCGTAGAGATTTCTTTCGCCTTCATTGCCCTGTAAATCACCCGCGTACAACTTAAAGGCACTGAGCGAGCCAGTAATCAGGCCAGAGGTATAGGTGTCTGAGCCGCGAACAATGTTAACCTGCAGTTGTGTGCTGTTAACTTGGGTTGCCGTAACATCCCAACGAGAATCCGCGCCATAACCCCAAGGATTGGCTCCGTTCAGCAATTCAGATCCTCCCGCAAAATGTTTGTCAGCCGTGACATTAAAATTAAATAAGTTATTCCAGCCCGAATCATAGAGATCTATACCCTTTGATCCTGCTCTCCAAGCAGTGGCCAAACTGATTTTGAAGCTTTGCCCGGCAGTCAGTGGTCCGCCGTCAAATGTTCTTTGGGCATTAGCATAAGTATCGGCTGCTCCATATCCGTAAAGAACGAACGAATTTCCAAGATTAGCCATCCCTGCTGCTGGTGCGCTAATGAGGTGACCGGCAAATGCGCTCGTGCCGGTTCCGGTGGTCCACAAGTCCCAATTAGTAAACGGAGAACTTGCGGGGTCTGATCCATTGCTCCATGTGCCTCCATAACTTGAAACGGTGTCGACTCCAATGTTGGCAGCGAGCGCACTGAAGTTCACCGCGAGTGCGGCGACGATGGTTAGGATGATATTTTTCATAGTATTTGTATTGATACTCATTTTTTAGTCGCCGTTTACTTGTTCATCCTATATTTAGCTTTATAACATATTTCCATATAGGCAAATTATTTCACTCGCGCGTTTTTGCAACGGGGTATTTTATGGAACAGTTGAATTGCTCTCTTTTAAGCTTTCAGCATATTGGTTGAACAGTTTAATTTATTTTCTTACCTATGAAGTCCCTCAGTATGGCCGACCTTGCTCAAGCCGCTGGCGTCGGCAAAGCCACTGTCTCCCTCGCTCTCCGGAACGATCCCCGGATCCGCGAATCCACCCGACGCCGAATCCAAGCCCTCGCCAAAAAAATGGGCTACCGCGCCAATCCCATGGTCGCCCTCGTCATGGGTCAACTTCGCTCCAGTTCCAACACCAAGTTCCGCGGCTCCTTTGCCCTCATTGGCCTCCAGGTCACCAAATCCCTCGCCGAACAAAATCACACCTTTCGCTCTCTCCTACGCGGATTCGAAAATCGCGCGACCACACTCGGCTACCAGGTCGACCATTTCTGGGCAGACGATCCCCTTCTCCAAGCAAACCCCAAGTTGCCCGACGTCCTCCAAGCACGCGGAATCCAAGGAGTCGCTTTTCTCGGACTTCCCTCCAAAGGCACTCTCCCCAGCTGGACCGAATCCATCATCTCCCACCAAGTCTCCGTCGTCCTCGGCACCCGACCCTCCTCCCCCGCCATCCACTGCTCCTCCAATGACCAGTACACCACCTCCTTCGATGCCGTCCACCAACTCCACGCCCTCGGAAAAAAACGCCCCGCCCTCGTCCTCTCCCACGCCATCGACTCACTCCTCGCCGGCCGATTCTCCGCCGCCTTCCTCCAATCTCAAACCTCCACGGGCGAACCCCTCCACAAAATCGCCGAACGCATCTGGTGGTTTCAACCCGGAGATCAATCCTCCTTCCTCGAATGGTTCGCCCAAACCAAACCCGACTCCCTCCTCACCACTCACCTCGAAATCGCTCCATGGCTCAAGAACGCAAAAACCTCCCTACCCGCCCTCGCCCACCTCGATTGGGACCCCTCCATGACCGGCTGGGCGGGCATGAACCAGAACAATGAAACCGTCGGCGCCAACGCCGTCGATCTCCTCTCCGCTCACCTCATGCGAGGAGAAATCGGTCTCCCCCTTTCCGCCAAAGTCCTCCAGGTCGAAAGCCAATGGGTCGAAGGAGCCTCTCTCAACCCAAAACTTTTCTTCTCCAACAAATCATCTTCCGCATGAATCTTCTTCGACTCATCTCTCGATACCCCTTCCTCCTCAACCTCACCCTCTCTCTTCTCCTTCTCTCACCGCTTACCCGCGCTGCCGACGAGGCTCCTCACCTCGGCTGGATTCCCATCCAAACGATCCCAGCCGAAACCTCCACCACCCTCGACCTCACCCGCTGGATCTCCCCTGGCCCCGCAGCCACCGTCCAGATCAACCCTCCCGCCTCTCTCTCCGCACAGCTCGACCCCTCCTCTCTCCAACTCAAAATTCAGACTCAGCCAGATCTACAAGGCCTGATCGATCTCCCGATCCAAATCACACCTAAAAAAGGGAAGACCCTTTCCGGAATTCTTACTCTCGCGATCTCCCCCCGCTCCACCCACCGGTTCACCTTCACCGGCAAAGGCTCAGAAAAATCGGTCTGCCTCGCCGGCGC
>CAMBGW010000093.1 GCA_945866245.1 Verrucomicrobia subdivision 6 bacterium
GACTCAAGCGGGAGTAGGAGTTCGCGCCAAGAAAGGGTCAAATCAGAATCCTTTTGAGGATGTAATCAAGCTGCTCCGCCTCGACCAGCCAGTCACTCATGGGGGCGATGCACTCCCATTAGCATCTCAAAAAGCACCCGCTCCCACCCCCGCACCTACCGCGGGTGTTGAACAAGCTAGCCCCTCCGCTGGCGCTTACTAGAAATCGTCGGCGGGCAATGAAAAGCGGGTTGGCTCCCGCGCCTAAATTATCTTATGGTTCTTACTCCTGGTGCGGTGGCAGAGCGGTCGAATGCGGCGGTTTGCTAAACCGTTGTACGGGTAAAACCGTACCGGGGGTTCGAATCCCCCCCGCACCGGTTTTACTTCTTACCGAATGTTGCCTTGATGAAGCTAGACCCTGCATTCGTAAAATTAAAGACGTGCAAGCCCATCTCCTCAGCCAAATCCGTGCAAAGTCGAATTCCTCGAACACTATTTCCCATCGCGTCTAAACGGGGCGAATACGTGCCGATCCCGAGTTGCCGATTGATCACCGCCAAAATACCGCCCCCCACACCGCTCTTGGCCGGAATCCCAACGCGGAAAGCCCACTCCCCAGCAAAGTCGTACATTCCACAGGTAAACATCACGCTCAACACATCTCGGACCGAATCAAAGCTCAACACCTCTTTCCCAGTCACAGGATTGGTGCCCAAATTTGCTAATGTCGCCCCCATAGTAGCCAAATCACGAGCATTGAGCAGTACGGAACACTGTTGAAAATATAAATCCAACACTTCGTCTACCTCTCCATCGATAAGATCTACGTTTTTCAAAAGATGCCCGATCGCTCGGTTACGATGGCCCGTTTCTTTTTCTGACCGATAAACGCCCTCATCCACGCGCAATTCCCTGCCGGCTGCATCGCTTAATAGGCATAAGATCTTATTCATCCGCTCTTTCACAGAAGCACCTGTGATCATCCCCGTATCGGTGATCGCCCCCGCATTAATCATCGGATTGAATGGCTTCCGGCTTGAACGAAGTTCAAGTGAGTTGAATGCATCTCCACTTGGCTCAACCCCGACTCTCTTTAGCACAGCATCACGCCCATGCGTTTCGACCGCTAAGCCAAAAACGAATGCCTTGGAAATCGATTGGATGGTGAATTCGGCCGAGGTCTCACCCGCTTCGTAAATTTCCCCGTCGATACCAACCACAGCAACACCGAAGTGATCGGGATTTGCCTTCGCCAATTCAGGAATATAGGTAGCCACATTTCCCTCATGACAGGCGCTGTATGTTTTATGAAGACGATCCAAGGTCTTTCTTAAGTGAGCGTGCCCAGGGAGTTCTTCACGCTTTTGCATGTTGTTATGATTCATGCCGTTTCAGGTGATTCAAGTCGACCACTTTTTGAGTCTTTCGTTCAGATAGGATTACTTCAAAGTGGGTATGTGAACTCAAAAGCATATCGTGCGGTCTCCTCTGCGCAATCGAAGCGGTATTTCGCTCGAAATAAAAACTGGTCAGGTTGTGCTCCTTCGAAATCGGCATTCCTTCCCGCCCAGCCAAAACCTCCAACGACCAGTGTCCCAATAAAAAAAGGGGTTCACTCCAAACCCAACACATCCAGCGCTTGAAAAGCTATTCCAAGCTTACCCACAATCAGCCTGAACGCTGGTTGACTTGGCACGAATAATTCACCAATCATACATCTATGCAGAAAATCATTCTTTGGAGCTTAAGTGGACTGGTGAGCGCCCTTCTCCTCGTCAACCTCCTTCTTGGTTTAAGTACTCGTGGTGCCATATCCAAGATTCAAGCAGTACAGGCGCAAGTCGCAAACGGTCCGCAAATGGAAACTGTGCTGCGTAATCTCAGCATTCGAATTGCGATGGCAGGTGAAAAAGACGCCGCCTTTCGTGATATTCTAAAAAAACATGAACTCAATGTGAAACTTGAGGACAAGCAAAACCCATGAACGACGAAAATCAATCCTACGAATCCCCGACATCTTGCGTTTGGCCCTTGGTCACGCTCTTGGCCGCGCTTCTCATTGTGAATCTAGTTCAATTGATCTCTATTGTGAAAGAAAGACAAGCAGTCGCCCAAACCACTACTTCGGCAGCTCAAGCGATCGGCAGATATAAAACAGTCTCTGATAAGTTAGAAAATCTGGCGAAAGATCTCATGCGTCTTAGTTTAACGAACAACGAAGCGAAAGAGATCGTCACCCAATTTAATATTCAGATGAATCAACCGGGCGCACCTGCTGCGCCTGTAAAGAAATAGCTGCTCCGTTAAGCTGGAATTAGGTCGAGGCTAAAATCAATCGACCTCGCACTGTGGGTTAATTTGCCCACGCTGATAAAATCCACCCCTGCTTGAGATAGGGCTTGGGCTCTTTCAAGAGTCACCCCTCCAGAGGCCTCAATCTCTATGCCTAGGGAACGCGACCTCTTCACGTTGACAATTTCTCTTACCTGATCAGCAGTCAGATTATCGACAAGGATTCGATCGACTGGCAGGAGGAGCAACTTCATGGCTAATTCGAGCGAATCGGCTTCCACAACCAACGCAAGATCGGGATGCGAGGCGCGTGCCTGTTGGATAAGTTCGGGCAATCTTTCGGAGTTTACTAAAGATAAGTGGTTCTCCTTGACTAAGTAACCGTCATAAAGCCCAGCCCGATGATTCACTCCCCCGCCCAATCTTACCGCCTGCCTTTCAAGAGCCCGCAACCCAGGGGTTGTTTTTCGAGTATCCAAAATCTTTGTCCGCGTCCCAGCTATGGCCCGGACATACTCTGCAGTCAGAGTTGCAACTCCCGACAGGCGCTGCAAAAAATTAAGTGCACACCGCTCTCCGGTTAAAATGCTTCGTGCAGAACCCCTAACCTTCGCAAAGCTCTGATTCGGCCCAACTTTTTGGCCATCCTGAATCAGCGTTTCCCAAACAAGCCGACCATCCACTTCACGAAAAACGGCCTCAGCCACATCCATACCCGCAAGGACACAATCCTCCCGCGCGACAAGAACGCCCGTCGCCGTCGCTTCTTCTCCAATAAAAGCACGGCTCGTTACATCATCGGGCCCAACATCCTCACCCACCGCTCGTGCGGCAGCCTCCCGCACAATCGCCTGCCATTCTTTGACCGAGTGTTTCATATCCACAGCGTGCAATCCCCGGTGGGGACAAGTCGAGAAAAACGTCCTTCTCTTTCCTCCTTTCACCCTTTCTCATACACTCAGCTTATGAGGACACGTGTTTTGCCTATCTCGGAGGCTTCGATTGACGAGGCGTGCAAGGTTCTCCTTGCGGGCGATCTGGTGGCGTTTCCAACAGAAACCGTTTACGGATTAGGTGGCTTAGGTTTGAACCCTGACTCCGTCAGCAAGATCTTTGCAACCAAGGATAGACCCACTACCGATCCCCTCATCCTTCACGTAAGCTCCGCTGATTTGGCTGCTCTTGCCGAGGACGAAATTATTGCAAAGCCAATTCCCGCCTTGGCAGTGGCTCTTGTCAGCCAGTTCTGGCCTGGGCCACTTACATTGACATTGCCCAAGGGTCCCCGTGTGCCCTTTGGTGTTACAGCGGGCCTCCCCACTGTTGCCATTCGATACCCAGCCCATCCCGCTGCCCAACTGCTTCTGCAAAAGCTGGGGCAGCCTATTGCTGCGCCCAGCGCAAATCGGTTTGGACGAATCAGCCCAACCGACGCCTCAGCTGTTCTGCAGGAGTTGGAAGGCAAGATCCCCCTCATCCTTGACGGTGGCCCATGCACCCAAGGCATCGAATCCACTGTCCTGTCATTATCGGGCTCAAATCCCACAATCTTACGATCGGGTGCCATTACCGCTGAAATGATCTCATCGATAACTGAAAGGCAAACCCTCAGGGATGCCCGTAACCTTCAGCAGTCCGCTCCTTCACCTTCACCTGGAATGTTGCAAAGCCACTATGCACCGCAAACACCTCTCTATCTTGCCCCCACACCGATCGAACACTTTGATCCTCCCTATCAGTATATTTTTTATGAAAATAGAAATTCAAAATTACCCCCAGGAGCTTATCTTCTCGCGCCTGATCAGAACCCTTCGACTGCTGCGCAAAATCTTTATCGGTTACTTCGCCAAGCCGATTCAATTGGCAGTCCAGCTATTCTAATTGATCCAATACCCGAATCCAATTGGGCTCCTGCAATTCGTGATCGATTACAAAGGGCAAGCTCTGGAACAGCCCTTTGGCAGAATGGTGACTGGAAACTTCTCCCCCGTGCTGGGGCCTAGATTTGCCCACCCGGGCCTGCTGCACCCTCTTGATCCCCATCTTTTAAACGGACGAGGCTTAAAACATGGCTTAAAAGACGAGCAGCGGATTGCTCCACTTTTTCTTTGCCTGTTTCGAGGATCAGATCCGGTTTTTCAGGCGCCTCATAAGGAGAGTCGATACCCGTAAACCCCTGAATCTCTCCTTTGCGGGCTTTTTGATAAAGGCCGCGAGGGTCGCGCTTTTCGCAATCCGCGATCGAGGCGTTAATATAAACTTCGGAGAAGTTCAGGCCTGCATTGTGACAAGAGGCGCGAACCGATTCGCGCTCTTTTCTTAAGGGAGAAATTAGAGAGCCAATGACCACCAATCCCGACTCTGCCATCAGTTTTGCCACCTCCCCTGCTCGCCGGATATTTTCGGCACGATCTGTCATGCTAAAGCCCAAGTCCGCACACAA
>CAMBGW010000094.1 GCA_945866245.1 Verrucomicrobia subdivision 6 bacterium
GATGCTGGGTACACTGAACCAACCCCGATTCAAACCGCCGCAATCCCCGTTATTCTTCAGCGGAACGACCTAATGGGCATTGCCCAAACTGGCACTGGCAAAACGGCCGCTTTCGTTCTCCCCCTTCTCTCCTTAATGGCCACAAATCCTCTCCAACACCGCGGTATCCGAGGCCTAATCATGGTTCCGACGCGTGAACTTGTCGTTCAAGTTGAGGAAAATATCCTGACCTATGCCCGCCATCTCCAGCTACGCATCGCGACAATCTTTGGTGGAGTGAGTGAACGCCCCCAGATCCGAGCCCTGCAACAAGGGGCAGATATCATTGTCGCAACACCCGGACGTCTTCTAGATCTGATTCGGGGTCGCGAGCCAAGCCTCAGAAATCTAGAGTTTCTCGTTTTGGATGAAGCCGATCGAATGCTCGATATGGGCTTCGTTCCAGCCATCCGCCAAATTGTCCGACTTCTCCCCCGCCAGCGTCAGACCTTGCTCTTTTCCGCCACACTTTCCCGAGAAATCGAGCGACTGACCCGGGAGTTCATGCACAACCCGAAACTGATTGAAATCGGTCGCCGCTCAAATCCTGCCGAAACCGTAACTCAATATCTCTACGAAGTGTCCCACCATGCAAAATCCTCCCTACTGACTCACCTCCTAAAGCAGGAGGCACTGAAAACCGTTCTTGTTTTCTCCAGAACAAAACACGGGGCCGACCGGATTGCCCGTCGCTTGGAATCCATGCGAATCTCCTGCGCAACTCTTCACGCCAACCGATCTCAAAATCAGCGTCTCCGTGCGCTTCAAGATTTTAAATCAGGACGTGTCCGCGTCCTCGTCGCAACCGATATCGCTGCACGAGGAATCGATGTGGAAGGCATTTCCCACGTAATCAATTACGACTTTCCCCGCCATCCCGAAGATTATGTCCACCGAATCGGCCGTACTGGCCGAGCTCATGCCGTAGGAGAGGCGATCAGCTTCCTAGCCCATGATGACTTCGCCCATTTAAAGACATTGGAACGTTTCCTTGGACGCGGAATACTGCGCAGAAAAGTTGAGGGGTTCTCCGAACCGGCAAACACAGCAGCTCCCCATCGTCCATCCGGGCTAAGGGATCCATCATCTGCACCTCCGGCCCCATACCGCCCTCGTCGAGATACCATGCCTTGGCGCCTCCGCCGAAGCTGGAAAAACAAGGAGCGGTTCCCTCCCCACCAACGCTCTGGCGATTCCTCCGATTCATCCCGCGGCCGAAGATAGTTTTCTCACGATTGATCATTGACCTTTCCCATCCGCAATTCAAAGGATGGGTGAATGTCAGAAACTCGTTCTCACCCTCTGGCTCAGATTATTGAGGAAATACCTTTCCAGCTGGGGAGAAGCTTTATCCATCAAGTGGATTCAGATCAATGGAAGGAACTTGGCCTCCAAAAGAAAGACCAACTCCTGCTTGAATTTCGTCCTCTGAAGGATCAAGACCTCGCGCTGATACTCCACCACGGGCAAGGGGTTTTGACCCGATACCGCCACTCCCCCACTCCTCGATTCCTCCCCCCATCGCCTGCACCCGCAATCGATCACTCCGATGCAGTTTTACAGGGAGTCGTGGTTTGCCTGATTCGGATAATGGGATGAGCCCACGCTCCATTCTCCATCTGGATGCCGATGCCTTTTATGCATCGGTCGAACAGGCCGCCGACTCCCGCCTACGCGGCAAAGCAATTGCCGTAGGGGGATCGACAAGAGGGATTGTCGCCTCAGCCAGTTATGAGGCGCGGGCAAAAGGCGTCAAAACCCCCATGCCCACCTCTCAAGCACTTCGACTTTGCCCTGAATTAATTCTCGTTCCAGGTGACTTTGAGAAATATGAGCGATTCTCCCAACTTATGTTTGCCTACGCATATGACTTAACCCCCGAAGTAGAGATTTGCTCGATTGATGAGGGCTACCTGGATCTTACCTCTCAGCGATCAGGACAGCCCCGTGAATCTGCCCTACGCCTCGCATTGCAAATTAAAAAAGAGTTGAAAATCACCATTTCCCAAGGCCTCGCCTCAAACAAATTCTGCTCTGCTGTTGCTTCAAAAATGAAGAAGCCAAACAACTTCATTGAAGTACCTGCCGGAACAGAAAAAGAGTTCCTTGCGCCTCTTCCCGTTCGATGGCTACCAGGAATCGGAACAAAAACCGAACCCCGCTATCTTGAAGCAGGCATTACCACGATTCATCAGGTCGCCTCCCTATCCCTTCCGGAACTAGAAAGGGTAGCTGGTTCTTCGGCGCAAGATTTGCACCTTTTCGCTCAAGGAATCGACTCGCGCCCAGTGACTCCTGCTTCCGCCGACCCGAAATCATTTGGAGAACAGGAAACTTTCGATACAGATCAGTTGGATGAACTATTTTGTCTAGCCACATTGCGGGCCATGATCGACCGGCTCTGCAGGAAATTACGGAGGGAGGGGTTCGCCGCGAGAACCTTATCGTTGCGAATTCGCTACCGTAACATGGAGGATGTCATGAGATCCGAATCCCTAAATGAACCTTCCCCACTGGAAAACGACTTTTATCCCCTACTACAGCCCCTGCTACGGCGCTCCTGGTCTAGGCCCAAGCCCCTTCGTCTTGTCGGAGTTCGTCTCTCCAATCTTCATAGAGCACTCCCAGACCCAGAGTTGGCTTTAACGGGTCTTCCACAGAAGAGTATGACCGAACGTCTCCACCTTGCTGAAGCCACCGACCAGTTGAGGAGGCAGTTTGGGTCAGACGCTATCCTACGGGGCCACGATTTGTGGCTGAAGAAAAAATTATTAACTGGAGAAAAGAGTGGAGATTCGCATTCCAGCCCAAGCCAGAAGTAAGCCACCAGCTACACTCGCGCCGATATAAACCCAAGCCAGCAGGTCATCCCCTTTGCGAAAGAGGAGCGCTGTCTCGATACCAAAGGCCGAGAAAGTGGTGAACCCCCCAAGAAACCCGGTGATGACAAAATAGCGAAGATGAAATCCCAAAAACCAGCGATCAGGAACCCATCCATAAATCAAACCAATCAAAAGACAGCCTGCCCAGTTCACGCCTAAAGTGGCCCAAGGGATTCTTAGATTGGGATAGTGGTGAAGAGTCCAAGCACCTACACCAAAACGAACCAGCGATCCAAGCCCCCCTCCCAAGATCGTAGCCAAGGCATGCCTGAACATCTCAGATTTCATCTGAGAAAAAGCTTTTTGGCAAAAAGCACTCCTGAGCACCAACTACCTAAAACGAAAGCCACTGCAAGAAGTAGGCGAAGCCCGTAATTGGCAAATGCTTGCGTGAGAGTGGTCGACTCATCACGGCTTCCAACTGCCTCAATTAGGTAGAAGCAAAAGAGCAGCGTCCCAAGGGCAGCTACCCCCATCTCAGCAAGCCCGCGAAACCGATTCCCCATCCGAAATGTCCCTAGGCCAGGCAGAACCGTAGCATTCAACCCCATACAATTCCTGGCTGCTTCAGCTTCAGCGAGAATGGGTGGTTCGGAAGATCTGCTCATATGCGACCATGGTAGCTAAAAAGGTAAAAGGAATTGTCACGAAAAGCCCGACCACCAAGCACAGAATTCCAATTAGATTAATCAGGCCGAGAACGAAAAGTAGCCCGAAATAAGCCCAAAAGTTTTTACGAACTCCGCGCCAACTTAATTTCAGTGCCTCCCAAAAATCAGTGTTGGTGCACGCAGCAATGGGGACAGCAAAAGACCAGCAGATCAGTAAATAAAACATCGCGAATGCCCCCGCCAGAAGTGGCAGACCTATTCCTAGAATCAGGTTGGGGTGCTTGACGAGCTCCTCCATAACAACCCCAGACGCGGCAAAAAGACCCGCTGCGGGGATCAGGGCGACAAGGAGTGGGGCGAAAGCCAATAAACTAGAAACCGTTGTGGCAAGAAAACACGGAAGAAAGCGCTCCTTTATCGTACTGGTCACATCTTGCAATCCATGGGTCTGACCATGAATCGCCTGCATACAAAAGAAGTAAACCCCGCCCAAAATGGGTCCGTTTAGTGAAAAGGCAAATAAAGCTCCGGCAATCGGAATACTGTTGAGCAAAAACTGGGCAACGAAAACAATCACGATAATTCCTGTAATTCTCCAAGGGTCTTGGCGATACACCTGCCATCCCTGCCTCAGACAATCCCCAATCTGCACCGAGCCCTCTGTTGCGACAGTATTTGAACCAGATCGGCCACTGATTTTAGGAGGAACATTTGCCAGCGCCGGAAAAAAGGCCGAAATAGTCCCCAATTCACGCCACTCCGTGGAACCCTCCTCTTTCACCTTAGTACGTTCATCCGCACGACCCTCCCGAATCCAGCGGTGTACCTCGTCTGCAGTCACCGGGCCGTAGGTTTTGCTGTCACCGCCAATGATTGAATACATCTCCCATCATTGAAACGATTGTCTCTTCCCACAAGTTCCTTTTTCTTATCCACATCTTAATCTCAAGTAAGAATAGAGTTTCATTGGCCTATAACTCTTCGCCTTTCATAACAAACGTGTGCCCTGTTCCCTGCCCATCCTCATAATCCTGCTTTTTACCACGATCCACACCAATGCAGCGCCGTCGATGGAGACCCCTTCACAGCCCTTCGATTTTGACACCTACCGAAGAAATCCAATCGAGGCCAAAAGGAAGGCCTCGTATGCCGCCGAGGGCCGAGA
>CAMBGW010000095.1 GCA_945866245.1 Verrucomicrobia subdivision 6 bacterium
GCGAAGCAGATTGCGGAGTTATGCGAAACGCAGGGCTCTCTGGATCATGCCCTGCAATGGTTTCAGTTTGCGCATGAGCTGACCCAAAAGACCGATCCTGTTTTGGAGAAATCGGTTTTCCGACTTCAGTGCGCCCAGCTCGACCTCGAATGGGAACAGGCCAAAGCGGCGGGAGCAGAGGATTCTGTTTGTGCTGAGATCTTGGCTCGCAAAAAAGCGATCATTTTGGAAGGCGCCAAGGAGCGTGTGAAGCGTTACCCCAACGATCTGCAATACCGTTTCGATCTGGGCGAGGCTCTGATCGACAACGGGGCTTTTAAAGAGGCAGTTCCAGAACTTCAGCAGGCCCTCCGACAACCCTCCGTTCGTCATCGCGCACTCAATCTTTTAGGGGTGTCCTATCAAAAGCGCAAAATGCTCGACCTTGCGGCGAAGCAGTATGCTCTAGCCGCCTCGGAAATCGTGGCCATGGATGTGGTGAAGAAAGATGCCATCTACTCCCTGGGTGTGATTCTAGAAGAGATGGGTAAAAAAATGGAAGCGTTAGAGGAGTTTAAGAAAATCTACGAGGTTGATAGCCAATTTCGAGATATCGCTGAGCGAGTCGAAGCAGCGTATCAACAGTCCGACTGACCTAAAAAGGCGAAGGCCGGATGGCCTTTTCGCCACCCGGCCCTCGTTCCTGTGGAATCCGTAAGCCGGATTCTGTGGCCCACCAAGTTTCCTTAGTGAGCTGGCAGCCATTTCTCTAATCCACCCAAGGGTGAATTCCGGCACAGTGTTGCCACTGCACCAGTGCGGCTCCAACCCGGGAGTGTCACGCTTTCGCGTGACGGGCGGATCACCCATTCCCCCTGTTCGGCCTTGCACCATCCGTGGTTTGTCATTCCCTTGGGTTACCCCAAGAGCGGTGGGCTCTTACCCCGCCTTTTCACCCTTACCCCACTTGCGTAGGGCGGTATTTTTTCTGTGACACTTTCCGTCAACTCCGACTTACATCGAAGCTGCCCCCAGCTTTCCTAGGGCGGATTATCCTGCGGTGTCCGGACTTTCCTCCCCCAGACAAGCTGAGGGCGACTGCCCTGATTCCAAATTTGAATATAGGACGCTAAATTCCCGTGACAATCCCGTATCCCAACCTCACCTCACCCCGCGTTACTCCATCCAAATCAACGGATTCCACGAACAAAGAGCCATCCACTCCACAACCAAAACAAAGAGAACGGAAGGAACAAGAATCGTAAGCCCAAATCCGATCACTAGTGGAAAATGTGGAATATCCTTTCGGTGTTTAAGAAGTTGCGCCCCACCCGCGAGTGCCACTGCCGCACCGAGCGTTAAAGAAGTGAGAATCATGAGAGACTGTTAACCCGCGTTTCGCGTTAAGGCAAGAAATCTACTCTTTGGCCTTACCTTTTGCGTCGATCATACGAGATTGATTTCCCACTCGCACAAAAGCTTGGCCATTTCGAAAATCAGTCGCTTCATCAAATTCGGGTGAAATGGCCATCGACCCCTTCAGGTTGATGTAGCCGAATTTTCCGAGAATCCGGTCTTCCGGTTGGACACGAGCCAGCCCTTCCGAAAACTCGCCTGCCCAAGCAAATTTCGTCTCAAACGAGTTTTCCCCATTCGGGTTAATATAAACCCATGTTTTCTTTTCTCCCGGAGGCCCACTTTTTTGGACGGGGGCCATTCCTTCTGAAAAGCTGCCTACCTGATCGAAATCGGGCTCAACGACTAACTTTCCTTTCGAGTCCACAAAGCCCCACTTGGATCCATCTTTTACTGCGCCATACCCACCTTGAAACGGCCGCGCCCATGAATACTCCGCCTCAATTGCCCACCGACCCTGCCGATCAATATATCCAAATTTTCCCGTCAAACGATCTCCCTCCGAAGCAGGGGCTAAGTTTTCCGAAAACTCCCCAGCCCACGTAAAACGTGGTGGGATTTTCCAGCTGCCGGTTGCATCAATATATCCCCACTTCTCTTTTTCCCGAGCAGCAGCCAAGTCACCCTGAAAGGGTTTCACTTCGATAAACTTGGCCTCGACAGCCCAGCTACCATTAGGCGCTAGGAATCCCCACTTTCCATTCTCACCCTTGGCCGGTGCCGGGCCCTTAGCAAAAAGATGCTTCTCCGCATCCTGCTCCTCCCCCAGCAAAATACCGGGTGACCCGCAAAGGATTAGGGTCAGTGCCGCGAGAGGTCTTACTTTCACCTCTCAAGCCATAGGATTGAAAAATGCGGGGTCAAGGCAGGGCTGGTGCTTTATGCAGAAGTTCGGATAATGGGGAGGTGATAACCCGTCTCCCTCTTTTGCTACTTTGGGCGACTACTCTTGTCTTTCTTCAATCCGCAAAGGGATTTTCCCAAGACATTAATTTTCAGGGTGGAGCCGCCGTCTACTCCCCCAAACAACTGCACGATCTCTTGGTCGGCCAGACAAAGGTTGCCGTGATTAATTTCTTTGGTCGTACACCAAATCATCAACAGGGTGCCGATTGGATCTTTGACCGTCTTCTCATTGAAGTTCCCGAACGAAACCAGTACTACACAACCGCAGTCGTCTGCTTTTCCCATGGAGATCATCTCGTTTGGCAGGTGGTTTGTTATCCATAGTGATTTCTGTACACTTCAAGATGATTCTATGGTTGCCATACGCCCCTTTCCGCGCGCTTAGCTCAGGGGTAGAGCGGCTGCTTTACACGCAGTTGGTCGGAGGTTCAAATCCTTCAGCGCGCACTGCTCTTTTTGCACTAGTTCTACTTTATCCCCTCACCACTTTTTCGACTCCACCCGCCAGCGTCGGGCCTGTCTATGTCCTGCCCATTCAGGGTGAAATTCAAAAAGGCACCGTCTATGTGGTGCGTAGAGGGGTCAAAGCCGCCCTTGAGGCAAAAGCCTCCGCCCTAGTGATCGACATGAATACTCCTGGCGGGGAGGGAGAGGCAATGAAAGAGGTCATGGCTACGATCGCAAAATTCCAACCAGCTGACCGGACCTACACCTACGTGAATAAGGAGGCTTTCTCCGCAGGTGCCTTTATCTCAGCCTCGACTCGCCAAATTTGGATGGCTCCCGGATCAATTATCGGTGCGGCATCTCCCGTCACCCTGGGTCAAGAAGGTCCTAAAGAACTACCCCCGAAATTCGTTTCTGGATATGCCGCCCTGATTCGGGCAGCTGCCGAGCAAAATGGACATAACCCCGCAGTCTTCGACGCGATGGTTAATAAACAGATCGGACTTCGGCTCGATGGACGCGAAATTGTTGCCAAGGGCGATATCCTCACCTTAACAACTCAGGAGGCTACCAGGCAGTTCGGAACCCCCCCTCGCACCATTCTTGCCGCTGGAGTGTCTCCAGACTTAAAAACCTTTGTTGAAAAAACCGTCCAGCCAGGGGCCACGATGGTAAAAATCGAGCCGACAGGATTCGAAAGCATCAGCCGCTGGATTATTACGATTTCCCCTATCCTACTGAGTGCAGCGTTTCTTTTTGGATATCTCGAGTTCAAAACCCCCGGATTTGGTTTATTCGGCGTTCTCTGCGGAATCTGTGCTTTTATTTTTCTTTTCGGTCACTACATCGCAGGGCTCTCCGGCTACGAAAATGCACTTCTTTTACTGCTGGGGGTTGCCCTGCTGGTTGTGGAGCTTTTTGTTTTTCCGGGGACCTTTGCGCCGGGGCTGATCGGACTGGGGCTCATCCTCTTTGCTGCCCTGAATACAATGGTCGATCGCTATCCAAGCGACCCCACGCTGCCCACGATGGTCCAACTTCACTTCCCCGTGATCAATTTAGCTGCCGGTTTCTTCGGGGGTTTAATCGCCATTCTTGCTGCCGCCCGCTATTTGCCCGAAACGGTACTTTTTCGGCCGTTTCGACTCAGCACGACTTCCCCTACAGGATCAGTTGCAATCACTTCCTCTCTTTCGCTCCGAGAGACCGGAAAAACTTTAACGGACCTGCGTCCGAGCGGCGCAGCAAAGTTTAAAGGGAAAAGCTTTGATGTTCTTGCTGAGGGTCACTTCATTCCGAAAGGGACCACAGTTCAAATTCATCAGATTGAAGGCGCGACAATCTTTGTCAAAGCGGTGCGGAACACTCAAAAAGATCCATAAAATACTATTTCCCCATACCCAAATGCGTTTTTCATTCGCTAGCGGGGGGTTTAACGCTACATTTAATTCATGCCTATTTTTCTTCTCATTGCGGTTGGTGTTGTCGGCTTAGTCTTTGCTGTCGTTTTAATTAATTTTTTCGGGCTTTGGCTTCGTGCCTTAACCTCCGGGGCACCTGTGGGTATTCCCACTCTGATCGCCATGCGCCTGCGGGGAATTCCAAACTCCCTCATCGTCAATGCGCGGATCACCGCCGTTCGCGCAGGAATCGAGGTTTCCACAGCCCAACTTGAAACCCACTACCTCGCAGGGGGCAGCGTTGACCAAGTGATTCGAGCCCTGATTGCGGCAGATAAAGCCGGTATTAAGTTGGATTTTAACCGTTGTTGCGCCATCGATTTAGCGACATCCGGATCCGGTAAAACCGTATTTGATGCTGTCCGCACGAGCGTAAACCCGCGAGTCATCGATTGCCCAGGAACCGATTCCGG
>CAMBGW010000096.1 GCA_945866245.1 Verrucomicrobia subdivision 6 bacterium
GGTCTTCGCCTTAGCGGGACTGGCGTCCCTGAAGTTGCGGTGAAAGGAGTCATGGAAAAATGGAAAGGAGCCAAAGTCGTGGTGCTGGGAATGGGACGCAGCGGGCAAGCAGCCGCGGAGTGGCTCTTGAGTCACGGAGCGGAGGTGACGATGTTTGACGAATCCCAGAGTGGGGAGATGCAGAAAATCGCTCGAGGATGGGAGGGGCGTGGAGTGGGTGTTCTTTTGGGTGAAGATCGGATGGTGGGAATGAAATTTGAGCGGGCGATTTTGAGTCCTGGAATCGACCCAAGAAAAGCGGTGGTGCGGAAATTGGTCGAGGTTGGGGTGCGGATGATGGGGGAGTTGGAGTTGGGTTGGCAGGCTTGTCTTTGCCCGATGGTGGCGGTGACGGGAACGAACGGAAAAAGCACAACGACAGAGCTGATCGCTGCGATTTATGCAGCCGCCGGGAAAAAAGCGGTGGCCTGTGGAAATCTGGGCAAACCATTGTCGGAGGTGGCACCGTTGACGAAGGGATTGGATCGGGTGGTAGTGGAGGTGAGCTCATTTCAGCTGGAAACGGTGGAGACCTTTTGTCCCAAGGTGGGGGTCTATCTGAACTTTACGCCGGATCATTTGGATCGCTACCGCACGCTGGAAGAGTATCGGGTGGCAAAAGAAAAAATCTTTCGCAATTTTGGGGAGAAGGAAACGGCGATACTCCAGAAAGGGTTAGGGGTGAAGACAGGAAAAGCGAGGAGGGTAACCTTTACGGCGGAGGCGGAGGGAGCGGACTTTACTTTGAATGAGGGCTGGTTGTCTTGCCAGGGTGTGAGACTGATGCGGCAAGAGGAGACGCAATTGAGGGGGCCACACAATGCGGAAAATCTTCTGGCGGCTTGGGCTGTAGCGGAGGCGGATGATATTTCTCGTGGTGCAGTAAAAAAAGCCTTTGAAAATTACCGAGCCTTGCCGCACCGGTGCGAGGTGGTTCGGGTGCGAGCGGGGGTGACTTGGGTGAATGATTCTAAAGCGACGAATGTGGATGCGATGGAGAGGGCGGTGGCGGGAATGACGGGTGGGGTGATCTTGATTGCAGGTGGTAAGGACAAAGGTTTCGACTTTTCCGGATCCCGCAAGAGTTTGCAGGGAAAAGTCAGGGGAGCCCTTTTGATGGGAGAGATGGCAGAGCGGATGGAGAGGGCGTGGGAGGGGGCAGTGCCCTGCCGAAAAGTGAAAAGTATGGAGGAGGCAGTGGAACGGGCGGCGGAGATGGCGGCGAGTGGGGAGACCGTTTTATTAAGTCCGGGGTGTTCGAGTTATGACATGTTTCAGAATTTCGAGGATAGAGGGGAGAAATATAGGCAGTGCGTGGTCGCATTGCCGGAGGAGAAAAAAAGAAAATGAGTGATGAACTGCTAGAATACTCAACGCAACGAAACCAAACCCCCGCGACGAGCGGAGAGGCAGCAGAACGCCCGGCAAAGAGTGGAGGCCTGAATCGGCTCTCCACGATCTTTCTCGTGGTCTTGGGGCTGCATGTGGTGGTGATTGTGGGCATTAGTGCTTATCACCTCCTTCGCGGAAATCCGGAAACGGGAATGAGCGCGGTGACGGAAAGTACCCCTGCTCCTGCACCCGAGGTGGCGCAGGCACCCGAGGCGGTGGCACGCCCGGCAGCGGAAGTCACCAGTAGCATGCCGAGCCCTGAAGATAAGGTATGGCAGACCCCCGAAGCTACGGAAGCGACGGCGCCTGTGGCCTCAACCTCCACCCCTACTGTTCCGATGGCGGAGCGGAGTCATGTGGTGGTGAAGGGTGATACCCTCGCCAAGATTGCCAAGGCAAATGGGGTTACCTCAGCGGCCTTGGCCAAAGCGAATGGGATCAACGGAGCAATGATCAAGCTGGGTCAAAAACTAAAGATCCCGGAAAGTGCTGGAGCTGGGGTAGCGATAGCACCAGCTGCGACAACACCTGCGAAAGCGGTAGTGGCAGCGGCGGCCAAACAGGAATCAAGCCCTGCGGGAACCTATACGGTAGCTGCCGGAGACACCTTGGCTAAAATCGCTAAAAAGTTCGGAACAAAAGCGGACACGCTGGCGAAACTGAATTCGATCAACGATCCCAAGAAATTGAAGATCGGAATGAAGATTCAGGTTCCAGGGGAAGCTTCTGCCAAAGCGGAAGTACCGGCGCAAGCGTCTGCGGGCCCGACCGACATGGCGATGCTTCCGAAAGCGACGAGCAACTAAGAATCATGGGACGAAACTCCGCGCATATCCTGGTCGCCTGCGTCGCGGCACTGGTGGGGCTTGGCCTTACCATGCTGGCGAGCGTAGGGGCTTTTTCCCCCGATAACCGGGGCCAAACCCTTTATTTCCTCCAAAGGCAAGGGCTCTGGCTGGCGGTGGGAACGGGGATATGCGTGGGGTTGAGTCGTTGTGACGCAAAGAGCTTATTGCGCTTTGCGGGTTGGATCTTCGGATTGGCAACGCTCTTGGTGGCGATCTCCCTTGTTCCAGGGCTTGGTAAGTCGGTCAAAGGATCAGCTCGGTGGATTCCTTTGGGACCCTTTGCCGTGCAGCCGGGCGAGATGTTGAAGTTGGCCACGGTGCTTTTGGCAGCGGCGTGGGTGAAATGGAAAGGTCCGAAAATGAAGCTGGCGTGGGATGGACTAATCTTACCATTCCTGATTTTGCTTCTGCCTGTGCTCTTGTTGGTGAAACAGCCGGATTTAGGGTCGGCAGCTTTTGTCATGGCGGCGGCGGCAGTGGTTCTCTTTGTGGGTGGGGCCCCGATCTTTCCGCTTTTGATGATCGGGGTTTTGGGGTTAATCGGGGTAGGGCTGGTGGCGGTGAGTATGCCGGAGCGAATGGATCGGCTGGTGGCTTTCATGAATCCTGAGGCTCATCGGCAGGGCGGAGGATATCAGGTAACGCAGGCGTTGATTGCGTTGGGCTCGGGCGGAACGCGCGGAGTGGGATTAGGGCAGAGCATCCAAAAAATGTTTTATCTTCCGGAAGCGCATACCGATTTTATTTTTCCGATTGTCGGGGAGGAGTTGGGTTTATTGGCAACTCTAAGCGTGGTTTTTCTGTTTTTAATGATCACCCTGTGCGGCGGGTACATCGCGGGACATGCAGCGGATCTCCCGGCGATGGCCTTAGGGATGGGGGTGACCGCGCTCGTGGGGATGCAGTCGGTGGCGAATTTAGCGGTGGTGACAGGACTGTTGCCTCCCAAGGGTGTGGGGCTTCCTTTTATCAGCTATGGCGGATCGAACCTTGTTTTGTGTTTGGGTGCGGTGGGAATTCTTCTCTCCCTCCATCGAGAAGCAAAATATCCGGTGGAGGCACGCCATCGCCGGTTGGTGGGTGGAGCGAAGTGATCGGTATGGGACAGTTAGCGATCGCCTGTGGGGGGACGGGGGGACACCTGTTTCCGGGGCTGGCGGTGGCGGAAGCGGTGCGGCGTCGCGGACATGAGGTGAGTTTCTTTATTTCGACTAAGGCGGTG
Source organism: Verrucomicrobia subdivision 6 bacterium (assembly GCA_945866245.1). Lineage (GTDB taxonomy): Bacteria > Verrucomicrobiota > Verrucomicrobiia > Methylacidiphilales > Verrucolacustridaceae > Verrucolacustris. Next base: position 3,502 of record CAMBGW010000096.1, read on the forward strand.
GATCGTCGTGCGCTTTCGGGTGCAGGAGAGGAAAAAAATGGGATCGAGATTCCTGCGGTAGGATGGAGTGGAGTCCTGGGTGCTGGTTCGTTTGCGGTTCACTTTCTTTCAGCCGTGCGAAAAGCGGGAGAGGAAATGCGAGTAAAGAAAGTGGGTGCGCTCTTAGGAATGGGCGGATTTATCTCTGGAGCAGCTAGCGTGGCAGCGCGACTTGGCAAAATTCCCTACTATTTGCATGAATCGAATGCGATTCCGGGGCGGGCTACCCGAATGCTGGCCAAAGGCGCAAAAAAGGTGTTTGTGGGATTTTCCGAATGTGAATCGGGGTTAGGTGGGGTAAAAGCCGCGGTCACGGGGACGCCCGTGCGGAATCGGCTAGGGAAGATGGGAAAAGAGGAGGCGTTGAAAAAATTAGGATTACACCCGCATCGCCATTTGGTGGTGGTTCTGGGTGGAAGCCAAGGAGCGAGGGGATTAAACGAAGCGATGTTGCGCGGGCTGGGGGCATTGCAAAGCGAATCGCAACGAATGCAGATTTTGCATTTAGCGGGCGAGGCGCATGCGGAGAAAGTTCGTCGAGGGTACGAGGGGACCGGTTTTCATGCGGTGGTCATGGGCTTTTGTGACGAAATGGATGCGGTGTATGGGGCGGCTGAGGTTGTGGTCGCCCGATCAGGAGCGGGAACTTTGGCGGAGTTGGCTGCGTGTCAGGTGCCATCGATTCTGGTGCCGTTTCCTGCAGCGGCGGGGGACCATCAGATGGCGAATGCCCGGGCGTATGCTCATGAGGGTGCGGCGGAGGTGATTGCGGAGAAATATCTTGAGGGGAGTGAGCTGGGTCAACGAATTGCAAGAATTTTGGGAGATCGGATTCGATGTGAGCGGATGAAGAAGTGGGCAAAAGCAGAGGATCGGCCGCAGGCGGCCGAGATGATTGCGGAGGCAATATCCCATGACTTGTGACCCAGTTGGATGGAGTGAGGGAAAGAAGAGGGTCCACCTCATTGGAGTGGCGGGATCGGGCATGGTTCCTTTAGCGGAGATTCTCTTAGATTTAGGACACGACGTGCGGG
>CAMBGW010000097.1 GCA_945866245.1 Verrucomicrobia subdivision 6 bacterium
TCCGCCAGTGCCCGATTACTCCGTCTCGCCTCTCGGCCCCCCCGCAGAAGAGTCGCGTTGCCCGCCATCAAACAGAGAACGGCACTATCTACCGTCACATTGGGACGAGACTCGTAAATGATCCCAATTAAGCCGATCGGAACTCGAACTTTAAAAATTTCCAACCCATTCGGGCGCGTCCACCTTTTCATCACCTCCCCCACCGGATCGGGCAACTTGGCCACCTGACGAACACCCGCCACCATCTCCTGAAACCGCTTTTGCGTGAGCTCCAGCCGATCCAAAAGAGCACCCGACGTCCCTGCCGCCCTCGCAGCTGCCACATCTTCCTCATTTGCCTTACGAATTTTTTTCTCTTGGGCGGTCAGTCCGTCCGCCATTGCCATCAGCAGCCCTTTCTTCTCCTTCGTCCCTAAACCAGCCAGCGCCCGGGCAGCACTTTTGGCCCGTTCGGCAACCGCACGAATCTCACTCATTTTGCAACCCACGTCCCCGGCGGGATTCGATCGACGCTTTTAGCGACGACCCGGTCCATTCGTCCGTCCGCGATAACCACACCGATCCCTCGACCCATAGCTTGGCGAGCGGCCTCTAACTTCGAAACCATGCCCCCGACAGATCCCGCACTTCCTGCCCCACCCGCGCACGCCAAAACCTTGGCATCGATCTTTTTGACTCGTCGAATCAAAGTCCCTGAGCCGTCCGGCCGACTCATCAATCCCGGTGCATCCGTTAGAATCACCAGCCGATCCGCCTTCGCCAAGATGGCAACATGAGCGGAGAGTCTGTCGTTATCTCCAAAAGCATTTAGCAACGCGATCTCTTCAAACGAAAGGGCATCATTCTCGTTAAAGATCGGCAAACAATTCTTCAGCTTCATCAAGGTATGCAAAGTGGCTTGAGTATTTTCGTAAATCTTACGACTATCCAAGTCCCACGAGGTCAGAAGAATCTGTGCCGCTAAGATTCGGTAAGGGGCCAGCGTCGCCCCGTAAGCTCTCATCAGGAGCGGTTGACCAACCGTAGCACAGGCTTGCATCTGCGGACGTGACGTCGGCCTTTTTTTCCAACCCAACGCCTGCATGCCTGCCCGAATTGCACCCGAACTCACCAAAATGACCTCGTGCCCAGCCCGGCGCAGTCCAGCGATCTCCTTCGCCCACTGACGCATCCTTGACTCCGCCAGTCCCCCAGCGCGAGCCGCCAGAAGACTGCTGCCAATTTTAATGACCAATCTCATTCGATCATCCTCCTTACCTTTTTCGCCCCTGCCAGACCGCTCTCACTTGCACAATCAGCCGCACCAGAGCAAATCCCCGCGCCACCCAACCCATCGGAGCCAACGACGTTTTTTTTCCACCCAAAAATAACGAGGCAATTCCCATCACTGGTCCACCCCACTGCTGGCTTAACCGCCAAAGGTTCTCTCCCTCATCCAGCCATACTCCGAGGTTTGAGGCATTGGCGCACGCCTTCTGAAAATCCAAACTGGCTTGCCTCGTGGAAGCCTGACACGCCTGGCGGATTTCCCGCGCCCGCGTCAGCGCCGGGAGCTCAACCATTCCCTGTCCCTTTGAAATTCCGCTACGGTATCGGAAAAAGGCATCCCTTCTCCCATGACCCTTTTTCTCATCCGCAAAAATGCACCCAAGGCACCTAACCCATAAAGCAGAGCCAGTGCCACCAGAGCCAAAATTCTCGCTTGCGGATCCGGCCATACCGATAAAACCACCGCCAGAGACGCCACCAGCAGAGCCAATGCCCCTAATCCCAAAGCCAAAGCTAACCAGAGAATCGCCTCAACCGCTCGCCACTTCTCCTCCTGCAACTCCGCCCCCAACAAACGAAGTCGCTGCTCCACCAGTTGGATGGAGGTCAGAGCTAAATCTCGAAGCGCCGAAATCATGAGTTGGACCGCCGGCTCAAGAGCGCCCCCAAGAGCAACCCTGCCACCAACGCCACTCCCACCGACTCATACGGATGTTTGCGAATGACCCGGTCAGCCTCTTTCATGCCCTCCTCCGCCGCCTCTTTCACATCGTCCAAATCTTGAAAACGCTCTTTGGCCGCCTCGATCTTTCGAGCCAGCTGCTGACGCACCTCCTGCGCCTTCTCCCCCAACTCCCCAGCGGTGGACTGAATCAACTCCTCCGCATGGGCAATCACCTCCTGAAAATGGTGCCGATCTTTGGAAGAAGAAGCCTTCGAGGCCGATTTTTTTGCTCTTGTTTTTGCCATGCCAACACTCTGCCGTGACCCCCTCTTGGGAGCAAGTTTCCCGCCCAAACTCCCCTCGGGCGTCAAATCCCCAAGTCTTTGGATGCCAACATCTTTTCCAGCATTCCCCGGGCGTGATACCGCGCCCGCAAGCGGGGATCAAACCAGACCTCAGCAAACATTTGACCTAAAACACTAAAGATCCCCAAAAGCGGCATGGCCAGGAGGAGCCCATAGACCCCACCCAGCATACCCCCCGAGAAAATCATCATCACCGTGATCAATGGATGCATCCGTAATGCTCGCCCCACGGTCATAGGGGTGTAGACAAACTCATCCAGCAGCCGTACGCCCAGAAAAAGGAAAACGACCGCTACCATCAACCCACTAGATTGCGGCGCTTTCACCGCGACCGTAGCCACGGCCAAAATTCCGCCTAGACCCGACCCGATATAAGGCACCCAAGCAAAGATCGCGCAAATTAAACCGAGAAACATCGCATCCCAAAAACCGAAGATTCCTGGCTTATGCCCCAAGAACCATAGTCCCAACCCTAAGCTCACCGTGTCCAACATCGTCAGGCCAAACATTCCTCGAAAATAAGCTCTCATCTGCGCATCCATCCGATCAAACAGCAGTAGTGTTTTTTCGAAAAACGCATTGGGTACCGCACGTAAAACCAAACGGTGAAACGCCGTGCCGTCCCGCAAAAAGAAAAACGTAAGAAAGGGAACAAGCAAAAGACTGGGCAACCAGTGCAAAAGAAAAAGGGCTACATCGGCTACATACTCCTTACCCGAACTTGCCAAAAATAGGTTCAACTGCTCCTCCAACCCGTCCGCTAACTTCGCGTTTTTCGCAAAGGAAAAGCGCCCCTCCAACGCCAGTAAATTATCCCGTATGACAATTTGCAACCTGTCCCAATAGGCGGGAATCTGATTCTGAAATTCAGACAGCGAGCTGAGCATCGAGGGCAAAATGGTCACGGAAAAGATCAGCGTCATCACGATGGCCGCACCCAAAAAGATTCCTAATGCTTGTCCCGGCGTCACCCCTGCCGACTGCAAACTCTGAAGTAAAGGCTGCACCAAATAATAAAGGACGATTGCCAAAATCAGCGGAAATGCCAGCCAAGCTACCGCTTTCAAAATTAAAATGGAACCTAGGGCCCCAGCGATCACCGCAATCCAAATAATCGGGTGCTCCAACGAGCGATCGGACGAGCCTCCCGCCTTCACGTGGATGAAGGCTCGGGCGACTGCCCCTCCGCCACTCTTCGCAACCGAGTCTCTAAAACCAGTGCCACTCCCATGGCAATTTTGTACCCCAATCGTGGCCGCGCATTGGCCAAAGCCATCAGCTCAGGCCGGAACATCGCTAAAACCGTTGTGTCCTCCTCTGCCACCACCGTCGCCATCCTAGGCCCCGCCCCGAGCAAAGCCATCTCACCAAACGATTCCCCCGGCTGAATCACCCCCAAAAGTTTTTTCGCAAGCAGACCCTTGCGATTGGCACGCAACTTACCCCGAATCACCACATACATCCCCTCCCCCTCCTCCCCCTCATCAAAAACAATCTCACCCGCCAAAAAATGCCGCTCATGCAAATGGAGCTTCAAGGCCTCTAGCTCGGCACGATTACAATCCCGGAAAATCGCAACCTCAGAGACAATCTTTAACATCGGATCCATCGGAGGCGGACGAAAGAGATTCGCTAAATTCATGCACTACACTCCACACAAACCCTCCCCATTTCCAGTTAAAAACCCGCACCTTTCGTCTTGGGGTTACCACCTCTAGCGGATATATTTTTACCGATGCAGATCGCCGAATCAATCGATGGACAGATCACTATCCTCACGGTCACGGGGGAGGTGGACTTAAACCAATCTCCCAATCTGCGTGTCGCACTGCGCGCAAAGGCTCAAGCCAAAACCCCTCGCCTCATTCTTGATTTCACCGCCGTGGCCTATATCGACTCCTCAGGTCTCGCCACTCTCATCGAATACTATCAAAACGCCCGCACCTACTCCGGCCACTTCGCCATCTGCTCCCTCACCCCGCGGGTTCGTAGCTCTTTCGATCTTGTCCGCCTGAGTGAAGTCTTCTCCATCTTTCCGGATCAGGCCGAGGCACGAAAGGCTTTGGCCGGTGGTTCCGCTTGAAATTCTCGTTCGAAAATCTTCTCAACGCGGGCGGAAGCAAGCAAACCTACGGCCTTCTTAACCTACGGATTTTTGCCTGGATTCTCTACGGCTTCACCCGCCGCGGCATCCTCATCCC
>CAMBGW010000098.1 GCA_945866245.1 Verrucomicrobia subdivision 6 bacterium
AGAACTTACGATAACGCGGTAGCGATCCGTGCAGTGGAGAGTAAGGACGGCATGACGGCGGATTGGGTCCGGTTACCGGGGGATCTTTTGGGGAGAATTTCAAATCGAATTTGCAATGAAGTCAAAGGGGTCAACCGGGTGGTTTTGGACATCAGTTCCAAACCGCCGGCGACGATCGAGTGGGAGTAAGATGAAAATTTTGGACGCACGTGGAAAGGTGAATGCGGCGTGGGCACTCGACCAGCTGTCGCGCAGGGCGCTGCCGGATCAGAAAGTGAGGGCGGTGGTGGAGAGGATTTTGGGAGAAGTGCGCAGGGGTGGGGATGCAGCTGTGTTGAAGATTCACAATGGGTTTGCAAAGAAAAAGATTCGAAAAGGGGATTTGAGGGTGAAGGGCAAGTTTCGTGCTCCGTCGGCAGAGGTGAGGCGGGCTCTTGCTTTAGCAGAAAAGAATATTGCGGATTTTGCCAAGGCAACACGTCCTGTGGCTTGGAGAAAGAGGAATGCGCAGGGGGCAATCACGGGAGAAAACTTTCCTGCACTGGGTCGAGTGGGGGTCTACGTGCCGGGGGGAACGGCTCCTTTGGTGTCGACTGCCTTGATGACGGTCGTCTTGGCGAGGGTGGCGGGGGTGAAGGAGATTGTGGCTTTTACGCCAGGGCCGGTGAATCCGGTTTTGGGATGGGCGTTGCAGAAGGCCGGGGCAACGGAGATTTATCAAGTGGGTGGTGCGCAGGCGGTGGCCGCGATGGCTTTTGGAACGGAGACGATTCGGCCCGTCGAAAAAATTTGCGGACCTGGGAGTGCTTGGGTGGTGGAGGCGAAGCGTCAAGTCTTTGGCATGGTGGGAATCGATTTACTCCCTGGGCCGAGCGAAATCGCGGTGATTGCGGATGAGACAGCCCGACCGGAGTGGGTGGCGGCTGATCTGGTGGCGCAGGCGGAGCACGGGCCGGGGAGCCAAATCTTCCTGCTGACCCCATCGATGAAAGTTCTGGGAAATGTTTTGGCGCAGGTATTGAGCCAAAGCTCTCGACAACCCCGAGCTGGATATTTGCGGGACGTTTTGAAGAAGGGGGCTTCCCTCGTCTGGACGAAGGATTTGGCGCAGGCGGTGGAATTAGCAGAGGCGATTGCTCCAGAGCATCTCGCGCTGCAGTGTCGCGGAGCTAAAAAGATTGCGGAAAGGATACGCTGTGCGGGAGGGGTTTTTGTTGGAAACTACTCAGCGGTGGCCTTGGGGGATTATGTGGCAGGACCAAGTCACACCCTTCCGACGGGGGGAGCAGGGAGGGCTTTTGCGGGTCTGAGGGTGGAAGATTTCGTCAAACGGGTGAGCGTGGTGGAGTATGGGGCGGAGTCGGTGCGAAGGTCAGCACGCGCCACGAGTGTTTTGGCGCGACTCGAACGGCTCGACGCCCATGCCGATTCCGTGGAAACTCGTCTGCGATGAGTTCTGTGTCCCAGCGGAAAGCGCGAAAATATCGCAAGACAAGTGAGACAGAGATTTCTCTGTCTTTGGGATTGGATGGAAAGGGGCTGGGCAAAATTAAAACGGGAATCCCCTTTTTCGATCACATGCTGAACCTTTTTGCGAGGCACGGTCTTTTTGATCTGGAGGTAAAGGCGAAGGGGGATCTGGATGTGGATCTTCACCACACGGTGGAAGATGTGGGGATTGTGTTGGGCCAAGCGTTGTCTACGGCCTTGGGAAAAAAAGAGGGAATCCGAAGGTACGGGTGTGCGCATGTTCCGATGGATGAGACATTGGCTCGGGTGGTGGTGGACCTGAGTGGGCGGCCTTATTTGGAGTTGAGGGGGTTGAACCGACGTGGGCGGGCGGGGAATTTTTCTGCGCAGTTGGTCGAGGAATTTTTGCGGGCGTTATCTGTGCAAGGAGGAATGAACCTGCATGCAGAGATTTTGTATGGGCGGGATGTGCATCACCAGATTGAGGCGCTTTTCAAAGCGTTGGCAAAGGCATTGCAGGAGGCGGTCTCCCGAGATCCGCGAGTGAAAGGCGTACCGAGCACGAAGGGAAGAATCTGATTTAAGGTTGGGAAAGAGGGAGGTTTACGCCCTTCGTCTGACAGGAAGGGGCAATATTTGCAAATCTCTAATGTTGAGGGACTTATTTTCATGAATTGTCACACAAACGTAACTAGGAAATTTGGGGTGTATGGTGTTTATTTGAAGGGGCAAGGAAAGATTTTACCTATAAAAAAACAACTGAAGCAAACCAAGCGGAAACTAGGAAAAAATTATGAAGAAAACCATTCTATCCATCTTTGCAGTGGCTGTGACGATCGTCTCAAGCCAGGCGCAAGTCATGGTCTTTCAGGAAACATTTGATGATTTACCTAACAATACAGCTCTAACTATTTCCAATACTGATTTGACTTACGTAAGAATCGGCACTGGCGGAGGGACGATCAATGCTACGAGTCCCGGCTTTTTTGGGACAGGGGCATCCGCCAGTATTACTCAGGCGATGTCAAATGCTTCGCTCAACGGCATCGGAGTTCAATCCACCCTCCAGCCTTCCAACATCTACACGATGGCTTTTAATTTTAGGCCCTTAGATCTTACGGGTGACTTTGTCATTGGCGTTGGTGCTGGGACAAGTTTTACGGGTAACTCTGTTTTTACTACTGCGCATGGTTTGTTTTGGATTCAATCAGACAGCGGAAATTTAGAACGACGGATAGATTCAGGATGGAGCGATATAGGTGGTGGAACGACTTTAACCCTTAATAGCAACAATCTTCTGCATATTATTGCGAATGGTTCTGACGCTTCCGCTTCATACACTGGTGGTAGTGTTGGTGCTGGTAGGATGGATATTTATTTGAACGGCACTCTACTTGACGACGATGTAGCCGTGACAACTTCTGGACTCAATGCGACTGGGTTTAGGATGTATAACGTTAATAAGGGTGACACAGCGGTTGATAATATCACTCTCTGGTCCGGAGCCGCCCCTATTCCCGAGCCCTCCTCTGGGGCACTTCTTGTTTTGGGCGGTATGGCGCTTGTGGCAGTTCGCTCGCTTCGCAAGAAAAACAGTTAATCCTTTCCCGATTTCAAGGCTAAGCCCCTCTCCGCAAAGGGAGGGTTTTTTGCTTTTTTTTTGGGGCCCCTATCGTCCTGATCTCGGGTAATTTACACACGTCCCGCATTTGCGGGACGCGCTTACGCGCGCAAAGGACGCGAAGGGCGGAAAGGGATTCCAGATTTGGGTAGGTGGGAAGGTGGTTTTGAGTTGTTAGGTTTGAATCGGCTGACCAGGGACGGTCAGCCCTACCAGTGAACGGTGGCCGATTTTGAATTTTTAGCGTAGTCGTGAGTGGCGGGCCTCGACGCTGGCCCCGACCGGGTCGGGGCAGGTCGGGGGCCGGCGGGTGGGAGTACAGGACTGTATGAAAGTGCGAAGGTGGTTGTAGTTGCGGCGGAGGCGGAGTGGATCTCTATCCGCTAGGCAGGGGTAGCTGAAATCAATCGTTGCGGATGTGATTGGGGTTGGCTGGTTTGGCAGGGCGGAATTCTGGATGGCGGATGCGACCACCCAGTTGGGCCGATTGGAGAGTGAAGATGCTGGCGACGATTGAGGTAGCGATTACGGCGAAGGCTGCGGGTTTTCTCCAGTTGGGGCGAAAGCGGAGGATCAGCAGTCCTGCGATGGCGGCGAAACCGACGAGGTAGATTAGAGGGGCAGCTTTTTTTGCCATATCTTCATGCATTTCAGCTGCGATATCACCGTCCTCATCCAAGGGAGGTTTGATTTGCCCCATCTCGAAGCGGGTGTGGGCGGATTCTCCTGTTTCCATAACAACAGGAGTCATGAGGTCGGCGAGGAGGGCTAGGGAAAACCCGACAGCAAGAATCGATTTTTGATCAAAAAAAAGAGCTGCCAGAAGAATGGGGGGAACGATCAGCAGGAGGATGATCGGAAAGTGGTTCAGCATGACGTGAAGATGCTCGGGATGGAAAAAGGCGGGATCCATAAGATGAGAATGGGGGGAAGGGGGTTCTTTTCAACTGATTCCGTCTGGCTAGAAAAGGTAGATGGATTGGAGTATTCGACCGCGGGCTCATCTGTGTGCTGGTTCGGGAAAGGATTTTTCCGACGGGCAGGTGGTGTACACCGTGCTGGTGGCGGGTGAGGGTGGGATGGAGAGGAAGGATTATGCGGAAGAGGTGTGGAGTCAGGAGGAGAATCGGCCTACGTACTTCTGTTTTTGGAAAGGGAAGTTTCGAATGCAACCGGCTGAGGTGGAGAAGGAACCTCCAGCGGCTCGGGCAGAGGCGGAGCTACGCAGGAGGTTGAGTCAGCCTGTGGCTACGGAGAGTCCAGAGGCGAGGGTGATTTTTCTTTTTGCTTTGCTGCTGGAGAGGCGAAAAATTCTGCTGGTACGAGAGAGAACGACGGGTCCGGAGGGGCGGGTGACGGTGTATGAGCATAAGGTGACGGGGGAGGTGATTTTGGTGCC
>CAMBGW010000099.1 GCA_945866245.1 Verrucomicrobia subdivision 6 bacterium
AAGAAAGTTCTTCTCGCTCTCCGCTGGGTGATTGTCGAAATGGAAAAACGTTACCGTTACATGGCCAAGGCAGGGGTCAGGAATATCGCCGCTTTCAACACCCGTGTTCGAGTCCCGCACCGAGTTGAGGAGCTCGACCTCGCCCCGCAGATGGAAAGCGGGGAAACCCCTGCTCCCCCTCCCCCCTCCTACGAGGAGCCTCTGCCGGATCGCCTCCCCTACATCGTCGTGATCATCGATGAGCTCGCCAATCTGATGCAGGTCGCCCCCGCCGAAGTGGAAAATAACATCGCCATCCTCTCCGCCAAAGCCCGCGCCGCTGGCATTCACCTGGTCATCGCCACGCAAACCCCTCGCGCCGCCGTCATCACCGGCGTCATTAAAACCAACGTCCCGGCCCGCATCGCCTTTCAAGTTCCCTCAGGAGTCGACTCCCGCGTCATTCTCGACGAGTCAGGCGCAGAAAATCTTCTCGGAAAAGGTGATCTTCTCTACCTACGGCCCGGCGCCAGTAAGCTGATCCGTGCCCAAGGAGCCTTTGTCTCAGATGAAGAGGTTTCACGAGTCATCGACTTCATTGCCGCCCAAGCCAAGCCTTTCTATGAGCATGAAATTCATGCAAAATTAACCAAACCCTCCTCGGGTGACTCCGAACTCTCCGAAAAAGATGAGGACCTCCTCCATAGCGCCCTCGAAGTCGTCAAACTGGAGAAACGCGCCTCTACCTCGTTGCTACAGAGGAGGTTAGGACTTGGGTACGGCAGGGCTGCATGGGTGATTGATCAATTTGAAACCCGCGGTATTATTGGACCTCGCGATGGAGCCAAAGATCGAGAGATCTTAGTCGACCTCGACACCGTCCAAATATGAAGAAAAAAGCCTCTACCCAAGCTGAAAGCCCGGAATCAACCGATCCCGTGGCCTCTCAACTCGGGGTTGCTCGCTTACGGCTCGGTTGGACGATCGAGGAAGCCTCCGCCCGCACCCGGCTTCATCTCAACGTGATTCGCAAACTGGAAGCTGGCGATTTTGATAAATTTCCTAGCTCCGCCTACGCCCGCGGATTCCTCAAAATCTACTCCCGCGAGCTAGGCCTCGATTCAAAAAAGATTCTCCGCGAATTCCAACCCCTTCATGAATCAGATGATTCCATCCTCGATATCCGCCCGGAGATGCTCGAGGCCCTCCCCACCCGCGCTTCCGAACCTATTCTCACGACACGAGGGATCGGCTTGGGAGTCCTAGGCCTCGTTGGCGTCTTTGTCGTCAGCGTCCTCGGGATTCAGATTTATCGTGTCTGGCCCGTCAAATCTCCCAAAGATCCCTCCACTCTCGCCCCCATCGGCGCCGTCGAAAAAACCGCTCCCACCGCTGCTGAAACCAGTGCTACTGCTACTTCTGTCAAAGCTGGGGAACCTCTCTCCTCCCTTCCCATGGTGCAAAATTCCGACAACAGCACGCCGAAAGCCTCCTCCCCCCAGCAACTCCGCATCAAAGCAAAAAAAGATACCTGGGTTCGAATCGTAGCGATTCGTGATGGTAAAGAAGTCCAACTGTTCGAAGATACCATCGACGAAGATGATGTTATTCCCGCCAAAGATGATCCCGCCTGGCTCGGCGAAGCTTTTATTGTCACCACCCGTGAAGCCGCTGATGCCGAAATCATTTTCAATGACTCAAATTTTGGCCCTTACGAAAAACCCGGCCCCCAAACCTTTCGTCTGCCCGCCGCCCGCTAGCGCACCCCTCGCGCCCCTCTCCTCCCTATGGCCACCAAAGTCGGTCTGATCTCCCTCGGCTGTGCCAAAAACTTGGTCGACTCCGAAATCATGCTGGGCCACCTCCGCTCCGCCGGCATGGACCTAACTTCCGACTCCACCGAGGCTGATGTTTTGATCGTGAACACCTGCGCCTTTATTGACTCCGCAAAAACAGAAAGTATCTCGGCAGTTCTCGAGGCACACCGCGACCGTGGCCTCCATCGTCGCCACGCCAATCAGCGCCTGATCGTCGCCGGCTGTATGTCCCAACGCTTTTCTTCTGAGCTCACTGGGGAGCTGACCGAAGTCGACGCCTTTATCGGTCTCGATCAACTTGAAGAAGTTGCCCCTATCGTCCGCCGTGTTCTGGCACGTCCCGCCGGCGCTGCCCCAGATGACCTCGTCCCGGATCACCTCCCTGTCTACATCCCCGACTTCAATACCCCACGCTGGCGCTTAACCCCGAAACATTTTGCCTATGTAAAGATTGCCGAGGGTTGTAACCATCCCTGCTCCTTTTGCGTCATTCCTCAAATGCGCGGAAAACATCGCAGCCGCACGATCGAATCGGTCCGGCGTGAAGCCGAACAGCTCGTGTCCGAAGGAGTCAAAGAGCTTTTACTCATTTCGCAAGATACCACCTACTTCGGAATGGATCGCTGGACCGAGGGTCGTAGCCCCCGAGCCCAAGTCACCGCCTCGCGCGGAGAGAGCTTGATCGATCTTTTAGAGGCTTTGTCCTCCATCCAAGGGGATTTTTGGATCCGCCTTCTCTATACCCATCCTGCTCACTGGTCCGATGAGCTGATCTCCACCATCGCGCGCCTCCCCAAAGTTGCCCGCTATGTCGACATGCCTCTTCAGCACATCGAGGAGGGAATGCTTAAAGATATGCGACGAGAAACCTCCGAAGCCCATATTCGTGATCTCGTTCAGCGCCTCCGAAAAGGGATCCCTGGGCTCGCGATCCGCACCACCTTCATCGCCGGCTTCCCAGGTGAGAGCGAAGCCCAGTTCGAAACCCTCCTTGATTTTATCGAGGAGACGAAGTTTGAACGATTGGGTGTCTTCACCTACTCCCAAGAGTCGGGCAGTCGAGCGGCTAAGATGGATGGCCAAATTCCCGCCTCTGTGAAGAAAGTCCGCTACCGCAAAGCCATGGCCGCTCAGCAAAAAATCGCCAAAGAGCGGGCCGCCTCACTTGTCGGCAGAAAAATGCGTGTCTTAGTCGATTCTCCTACCTCAGCCCGTACCGAAGCCGATGCCCCCGACGTGGACGGCAAAGTAATTCTCACCGCCCCCCTCCCCACAGGCGAATTCGCAGAAGTCACCATCACTGGCCACAAAATCTACGATCTGATTGCATAAGATCTGCTCCCACCCACCCATACATCGCGCGCTCTTCTGGGCCGACCCAGCCCTAAAATTCGCCATTCCTTCAACCTCATCTTCGCCGTAATCTATCGGCAATGACTCTTCCAGACTGGTTAACCATAGCCCGAGTCGTCACCGCCTTCATCCTGCTCATCCTTCTCCAAGCCTGTGCTTGCCCACCCGTTCCAGCTTGGACCGCGTGGCTCGCTCTCACCCTCTTTGTCGCCGCCGCCCTGACCGATTGGCTCGATGGCCACCTCGCCCGTAAATGGAAGATCGAGTCCGACTTCGGCCGTCTCTTTGATCCACTTGCCGACAAACTCCTCATCGCCGTCGCCTTCATTGGCCTTCTCGGCGCCGGCCTTCTTCCCGTCTGGTTTGTCTCCCTGGTCGTTGCTCGCGAATTCCTCATCACGGGAATTCGCCTCGTCGCAGGACAAAAAGGCACCGTTCTTGCCGCAGAAAAAGTTGGCAAACATAAAACGGCAACCCAAATGATTACCGCCATTCTTGCTCTTCTCCTCCTGGCCGTGGATCCCGCCCTCCCTGCAGGCCGAATCCTCCTGCAAATTGCCATCATCCTCACCGCTCTGATCACAGCAGGCTCTGGCCTCTACTACCTGGCTCGCAACTACTCCCTCATCATCTCCAACGTTCGCCGATCATGATCCACGGATTTAAAGAACTCGCCTCGGTTTGCTACGCCATCGCCCAAGGCCACCAAACCGTTCTTCTCCGTAAAGCTGGCATCCGCGAGTCCACCCACGAAAGCGCCTTTCAGCCAAAATCCTTCCACCTTCTTCCCACGCAGTATCATGAAAAGGGGAGCAAAACCCCTTCGCAGATTTTTCCTATTACTCTTCGCGTAAATCTCATTCGCACCGGAGATCTTCTCGACTGGTCCAAGATCGATAAACTTCTACCCCTTACCGCTTACGATCCCAAAACCATTCGTGAACACTTCGACTCTCGGGACGAAAAGCTTCTCCACTTCGCCCTGATCCAACCCTTCTCCCTCTCCCCAACCTGGAACCTTCCCAACTCCCCAACTCTTTCCGGTTGCCGCTCCTGGTTCGATCTCCCCCCTCCTCCCCCCAATCTCACCGAAACCCCAGTTCCCGCCACAGAAGCTGCCCGCCAAACCGCCCTAATTCTCTCATGAATCTCGAAGACACCCACCTCGACGTCCTTCTTAAGGCTCAAAAAGCCCAAGGCATGACCGATCGCGACCTTGTCAAACTCGCCGAAATTTCCGTTCCCGATCTCAATAACCTCCGTGCCGGCCGCCGTGAACCCGTGGCGATCGAAAAGATAGCCCGCACCCTCAATCTGCGGCCCGAAGC
>CAMBGW010000100.1 GCA_945866245.1 Verrucomicrobia subdivision 6 bacterium
GTCACAAATAAACTCGCCTGATTCTCCTTCGCTAACTGCGCATTCACTCGATTCATAATCTCCACTGGCCCCCTCCCCGGCACCGCCGTCGCCCGAATCAATGTCCGGGTCACCGCCATAAAAATTCCCGCAGCGATTCCCTTGCCCGATACGTCCCCCACCACAAAACACATTTTTCCATCCCCCACGGGGAAAAAATCGTAAAGATCCCCGCTCACCTCCTTGGCCGGTTCCAAACGTGCGAATAACTCAATCCCGGGCGCCTCCGCCTGAGTAGGAAAAACTTTCGGGAGTAATCCCCCCTGCAACTCTCTCGCCAAATCTAAATCTCTCTGCACCGCCGCCCTTTCCAAGGCCGCATCATGGGCCCGAATCCGCACCAACGCCGCCGCCACCAAGCCCGCAAAGTACTCCACCATCGTCTCATCCCGAGCGGTAAATGCCGCCCTTCCAATCGGATTCAGAAACTCGATCACCCCCACACACTCAGCACCGTCCAGCAAGGGGGCCGCCAATAAAGCTTTCGTCTTCCAGCCCGTCTTTTCATCCGCCTTGGCATAAAAACGGGAATCCTTGCTGACGTCATCCACCCGAATCACTTTTCTCTCCTCCATCGCCGACCCGACAATTCCCTTCCCCTTCGGCACCCGTAACGTGCCTAACTGAGGCACACTATCCCCTTGCGCAGAATGAATGACTAACTCCCCCGATCCATCCTCCGGCAAAAAAATCGAACATGCCTCCGCCTGAATCCAAGGTCTGCTTTTCTCTAAGATCATCAGAAGTAAACCGCTTAAGTCCGCTTCCCGCCCCATCTCCCCCGCTAGCCGAAATAGCGGCCCGTAATCTAACTCTTGTTCGCTACTTTTCATCATTTCCAGATCCTACCTCAACCCAATGGATTGTCAGAGCTATTCATTTCCTGCATCTTATTGAAATGTTTCCAACCATTCGCTTGCCCAACACCACCATGTGGGAGCCCGGCCCCTACCCAGGGGTCGAATTTGCCCACCTCTCCCACGACTCCTCCAACGGAGCCCGCTTCCTCCTGCGCAAATTTGCTGCTGGCACAAGCGTCCCAGCTCATCGACACCCCCAAGCCTCCGAATCGGTCGTTATCTTAAAAGGTAAGTGGATTGAGGGAAATGTGGAGTACGGCCCCGGCTCATTCCTTCATGCCCCCAAAAATACGGTTCACGGTCCCCACCGCGCAGAAAAGGAAGTCGTCAGTGTCACCTGGTATGACGGCCCCTTCACTGTAGAAAATGCCAACACCGAAGATCCCGCTCCCTCCCCTATCCCCCCAGTCCACTAGCTTTTCGGAATCGGCTTAAAAATAATCTCTACCCGGCGGTTCTTGGCTCGCCCTTCCGCCGTGTCATTGGGTGCCACTGGATGGCTATCCCCATAACCTACCGCAGCCAGCCTCTCCGCAGGAACCATCCCCGTAGCTTGGAGCGTCCGGACCGCCGCTGCCGCTCGTGCTGTAGAAAGCTCCCAATTGCTTGGATAATACTGTGCTAAAACAGGAGCAATCGGATCACTATCCGTATGCCCTTCCACCCGAACCTCATCCTGCGACTGGTTCGCTGCTGCGGCTACTTTTCGCAAAACATCCGCTCCCCCTGGCGCTAGCTCCGCAGATCCACTCGGGAAAAGAATCTCGCTGGCCACCGTCACCTTGAGCTGATCCTTCAATCGCGAAATCACCACATCCTGATCCGCTAATTTTTTCTTTAGATCATCCTCCAGCCTCTGCTCTTGGTCGGTCGGAACAGTCGTCGCCTTCAGCTTTTCTAAAGCTAGCTGCTGATCCGCTAGCTTTTTCTCTAAAGCCTTTCGCTCGGCGCTGGATACATCCTTGAGCTTTGCTAACTCCGATTTGGCCGTCTCTAACTCCAACGCCCCAGCAGAAAACTTTCTCATCTCCTCTTTGGCTTGATCGAGCTGCGCCTGCAGCGCCTCCTTCGCTAGATCTGCTTTTTTAGCCCGATCCTCCAGTGCCCCCGCTTGCTGTTCCATCTCTGTCAGCTGAGTCCGCGCTTTCGTGTCCCGATGTAGGTAGTACCCACCCCCTCCTAATCCCAAGGCCGCTGCCGTCGCTAAGGAAATCGTATGCCAGGCGGCCACTTTTGCCACACTCCCAACCGCCGCCTTCGCCGCACCCGCGGCCACAGCCTTACTAGCAGTCGCCTCACCAGCAATTGGAGGGAGATTCGGTTTCATCGGCTCAGCCATAAAATTCTCCTAGCTGGTACCCTTCTTTTTACTCTCTTGGGAGGGCGTCTTTCCCTTGATCGCAGGTTTTTGATCTAACTCCTCCAACGCTTTCCAAAGACGCTTCACTGCTTCTGGAGTCTTTTTCACCTTTCCATCGAGAATCTCCCTAGGGTTCAAGCGCTCCCCATAAAAGTTTTCGTTCGTATCGTCCGCCGATGCAAAACCTAACCCCGATAGCGAAACCCCACCGAACAAACCCTTGCTGAAGCTGTAGGTGTACACAGGGGCATTCACCGTCGCCACCCCCGCCGAAAGCTCCCGCCCCACAGGACCAGCGGTTCCTTCAACACCCGCACTGCTCGTGTAATTTCCCTTCTGCATGAACTGCTTGACCGCCTCTTCGGTATTCAGCAAGAGCACATAATCCTGAACGGAGCCCCCCGCCTGAAATCCCACACCCGCCCCCGCGGCCGAAATTCCCGAGGGCGCAGACCACTTCTTTCCTTTCCGAATCACCACCAATCCCTCTCCTCCCTGGGCCCCAATAATAAAAGCCGCCTTATAAACAGAGAGGATTACCAGCCCCTTGCACTCATGAAATACATTCCGAGGTATCGAATCTCCCTGCGCTTGGCCGTACTCCTCCAAAATATCGATCGTCTTATCAATCGACTCCCCCAACGTGCTCCCTGCGTAGGCCGAACCCAAGCACATCCCGGACAGAATCAGTAGCGTGGCAATAGTTTTGTACATAAATTGACAATGTCTCCCCTGCCCCCTCTTGGCAATCCGATCCATCACACGCTTCATAAAATAGAAAGCCCTTAACCCAACCTTCCCTCATCCGCGTCGATATAATCAAAGAATGTTTCAATCTCATCCCTTTTCCCCCACCCCGCCTCTTTCTTTCGGAAGAGCAGACGATCCGCCATCTCATCTCTCCACCCCCTCTTTGCCAAAAACTCACTCCAAACTTTTCGCTCCCCCGAATCCCTCAACCTCCCCTCCTTCTCACACCACTTCAAAATCTCTTCATCCGTTCCACCTTGCCGCACCCGCTCTTTCAACTTTCCATACCCCACCCCCAAAAACTCACAGCAAGCCTTATCAAAGCCCTCACCCAAATTCGCTCGATAATCCTCTGGCAGCTTTCCCATCGACTCCAATCGCAACTTGTCCACCATCCGCCCGAAATAAACTAACCCCTCCACCCCTTCCCGAGGTCCTCTCAAACCCTCCACCGGTTGACGCACTCCACTCATCGCCCCAACGCCTCCCGTAAACTCCGAATTTCATTTTCCAACTCCTCCACCCGCGCCGCTAAATCTAAGACCAACCCCGCCCCAGATGCCGATACCCCATACTCGATCCGCAACTGCTCAATTCTTCGCACGAGAAACAAAGTCCCCTCCCCAAACCGCCCCTCCGCCCCAATCTCCCTCACCTCCTCCCCTAAAAGCCCCATCTCACAATATTCCAACACCAACCTTTCCGTTGTCTCCGCTAATCGAGCCAACTCCCCAAGCGCTAAACTCCTTTCCACCTCTTCCCTCACCTCTCGAGCTAATTGAAATCGTTTCCCTTTCATCTCCTACTCCCTTCCCTTGGGGCGCCAGGAACTTTTCCGCGCCAACTCTTCCCACAACTTCCTCTCCTCCACCCCCACCTCCCCAGGGACTCCCACCTCCAAAATGGCATACAGATCCCCACGCCCCCCATCTTCCCGCGGAAGACCCTGCCCCCGCAACCTAAGTTTCTGACCCGATACCGCCCCAGCGGGGACTTTTAACATCACCACTCCCGCCAATGTCCGAACCGGTACGCTTCCACCCAAAACCATCTCCCACGGAGCCATCTCCACATCGGTCACCAAATCCGCCCCCTCCACTCGCAAGTCCGGATGTCGTGCCAACCTCACCCGCAAATACAGATCTCCCGACTCTCCCCCGCTGGCTCCCGCCTCACCCCTGCCAGCCAACCGTATCCGCTGCCCTTCCCGAACCCCAGCCGGCACCTTCACCCGATACGTCTCCACCTTTCCCCCGCCCCTTTGCAACGTCACCTCTCGGATCGATCCCCCCATCGCCTCCTCCAACGTCACCATTAAGTCCCCCTCCACATCCGATCCCCTCCTCGCCATCCGTCTTCCCCCCGCCCCTCGCATCCCCTCCACCCCGCCCATCCCTCCAAACATACTCTCAAAAAAATCACTAAACCCTGTCCCCCCAAAGTGCACCTCCTCCA
>CAMBGW010000101.1 GCA_945866245.1 Verrucomicrobia subdivision 6 bacterium
TTCGACGAGGGTGAATGAATTTGCTTTTAATTTTTTTAACCCGCGGATGATTTTTCGCATGGGTAAAATGTGCCCCACGCTGCACACTCTGTCAAACCCCCATGAATAACTCCGCCTTATTGGAGCTACTCTCCATCACCATTCCTACGAATCGAATCGCCACCACCCCCGCCCACCCCCGCGACTCCGCCCGACTCCTTCTCCTCCGCCGCGCCACCAGCGAAATCACCGACCTCACCATTCGCGACCTCCCATCCCTCCTCTCCCCAAGCAACCTCCTCGTCCTCAATAACTCAAAAGTCATTCCCGCCCGCCTCATCTGCTCCCAAAACCGAACTGAACTCCTCCTTCTCGAAGAAACCAGCCCCGGCTGGTGGACCGCCCTCGGTACCCCCTCCAAACGCCTCCAACCCGGCACTATCGTCTCTCCCGACCCCATCCCAGGCTCTACCCCCGCTGGACCCGCTCCCCAACTCCGAGTCGAAAAACACATTCCCGGCGGCCAACTGGTCCTTCGCGTCCTCGGGGATTCTTTAAATTTACAGCAGTACGGTCTACCTCCCTTACCCCCCTATATACTCAAATCCCGTAAAGTTCAGGGCCAGCCCGATTTCCAACCCACCGACCCGGCCGATTACCAAACCACCTATGCCCAACCCCCCGGCTCCGTCGCCGCCCCCACCGCCGGCCTCCACGTCACCCCCGAACTCCTTGCCCAGTTCCCCCACGCTTTTGTCACCCTCCACGTCGGCCTAGGTACCTTCCGCCCCATCAAAACAGAAGACTTTCGCGATCACCCCATGCACGCAGAACATTATGAAATTCCCGCAGGCTTTGCCGAAAAAGCTGATGCCGCCGACAAACTCATCGCCGTCGGCACCACCTCCGCCCGCGTCCTCGAATCCGCTCCCTCCCTCCATCCTCACACAGGCACCACCTCCGCCTACATTTATCCTCCCTACGAATTTAAAAGAGTCGGTGGTCTCTTAACCAATTTTCATCTCGCCCACTCCACCCTGCTTCTCCTTGTCGCGGCCTTCGCCGGCCCCGAACTCACCCTCCGCGCCTACCAACACGCCCTGAAGAACAACTACCGCTTCTTTAGCTTTGGCGACGCGATGCTCATTCTCTAAGGGGACTTCGCCTCCGCTTTTTTCGCAGGATCCTCCACCTCCACCAACTCAATCGAAAAAACTAGCGTCTCATTCGCACCAATATTCCCCGCCCCCGTTCCCTTTGCCCCATATCCCAAGTGAGAGGGAATCACCACCTCCCACTTATCCCCTTCCCTCATCCTCGGTAAAACCTCCTGCCAACCCGGCACCGTTCGATCGACCCTCATTCGAGCTGGCTCCCCCTCCTTCGACTTATCAAAAACACGCCCGTCCACATGTTTTCCCGCATAGTTCACCTTGATCCAATCACTCAACTTTGGCGTCTTTCCCTTCCCCGTCACCTCCACTTTGTACAACACCCCGCTCTTTAAAGCCGTTACCCCCTCCTGCTGCTGAAACTCCTCCCGAAACATCGCGCCTAAAGTAATATTCCTCCTCGCCCCCTTTTCCACCCCTACCTGCATCTCCTCCTTCGCTGCCTCTTCACTTGCGGTTGAGACCCCACTCTCATCCTCCGCTTGTACCATTCCAGAAAAAGCGAAAGCAATCAGCCAAGCCCACGCTGGCAATATTCTCATTCCCAAACTCTACCCACCTCACCCCATTTCTGCCAACTGCTCTCGCCCGATCCCAAAATTAAAACTGCCCCCGTAAAGCAATTTGAAAGTAGGGCGCCATCGTGCTGTTCACATTGTTATTCAGCCTCGGAAAATCGAAGGTTCGCCAAACCATCGCCCCACCCTCCGCCTGCAGGGAAAGCCCCGGCGTAACCTCGTAGGCAATTCCCCCACCCAACCTCGCCTCAAAATAGTTCACCAACGCCCCCGCCAAGCTTCGGTCTCCCAACACCTCGGGATTACTGTCTGGCAAACGAGCATTCAAATTTAGTATATCTCCCCCGACAAAAAGCCTCACTCCCTCCGTCGGTCTCCAATCGATCGTCGGCTTCGGGGCACTCCCGTTCAGCAACCAGTTCTCCGCAAATCTCCATCGAAACCCCGGCACAGGGATCACAGGAAAAAACTGAAAGGCATCCACCCGAATGGCAATAAACCACTGAAAGTCATCATCGATCACATTGGTAAATGCCGCCACCCCAGGCATGTTCACCTGATGCCAACCGATGCTTTGCAGCGTTCCAAAAACACCGGGCTCCAGCTGGATCCGCATCAACCACTCACTCGCCTCATCTAACTGCACATCCACCCCGAAAATCGCGTTCAACCCCTGTAGATTCTGTGGAAGAGGAATATTCGATCCGCTGTAGCCGAAAGAAAATGTCTGCCAGTCCGCCCCCACAATTCCCACCAACCCATCGGTAATTTTCCGGCTCGCAATCACCCCCACCTCCGCCGACTGCTCCGTCACCGTCCCCAACCCCTGTTTCAAACTGGCCGACGCCACATACCCATAATCCGCGCCCACCTCAAACGACCAGTCATCCGATGCTTGGCTCTTTGCCGGCCCAAACGCCTGCCTCCCTGGAGCCAACCGCACCGGCGCCAACGGATCCTCAATCTCCCCCTCAGGGGAAATCGGGCCAGGCCCCGGCTCTTGAGCCTTAAGGCCAGCCGTTATCCAAAGGCATAAGCCCATAAACAACAGTGTTTTAAGATATATTTTGCGACTCATACTGTAGGACTTAATATACATTTATTTATAAAATCCAAGAAGAAACCGACCCTCTGACTTGTACCTACTGGAGCCGGCTTTTTATTCCCTCACACGCGCCCCGCACCTCCCTCATAAACATTCCCTCCCCAACCATCCTTGCCGTGGCCTGCGCCAGCTGCTCTGGGTTCGTTTGCACGATATCCATTCGACAAACCAGCGATCGCCCAGCCGAATACGGCCACACCCCATAAAAACTGATCGAGCCAAAGTAGCCGCTCGAAACAAAGTAGTTCATATCCGCCACCTCCCACCGGCCGCCCACTCCAGGACGAGCCAAACCACAACCCAGTGCCACTGTTGGTCTTTTGTCTACCTCCATCAACTGCCAATAGTCGTTCACCTCAATTTTTTCTTTCTCGTCCCGCCCCCCATACGCCAAAGCGGTAAGCAATCGCCGAAACTCATCTCGAACCGGCCCATTCTCTTTCAACACCTCCCGAAGCTCCGCGTCAAAATCTACCTCCGCATCCCTTCCCGAAGGCACCGCAATCAACTCTTTCCATCCCCCCCGATGAAATGTCTGCATCAACTTCTTCAGAACCGAAATATATCCCGATACCCCCCTCTGACGGATCTCCTCAATCTCCTCTGAATGGAAATGAAGCTTTCCCTCCCTCTGATCCTCCACACTCAGCATCATCTCATAAGGCATCCCAGCCAACGCCGCCCGAAACCGGCTCCAATCCTCCTCCACCGCAGGACGAGCAACTTTCTGGAAAATTTTTACCGCCCCGCCACTTTTCCAATCCAAAACTTTTCCTTCAGTCGGGTCGAAGAGCAAAATCGAGCGCGCCACCTTCTCCGGCTCCCCATTGGCCAAAAAAAATACCTTCGCCCCCAAAAATCCCGGCCGGCCACCGGAAATCATCCACTTTTGCCCCACCACTTCACCCCCTTCCAACTCCTCCACCGGCACCTCAAACCCCATCCTGCCCAGCTCCACCTTCCATCCCCCCGCCTTTCCCCCACCCTCAGGCCTTAAACCCACCTCCGCTCCCCATAACACTCCCACCCCCGCCCACAACCAGAGCAGTAGGCAGCTTCCGGCATTGACTCGAAATCCTTTTCGCATAAGGTTTTCTTCTTATGGCCACGCAATCAAAAAGCAAGATCATCACAGGCAATCGCCTGCACGAGAAAGACACCGGCTCCTCCGATGTTCAAGTTGCTCTTCTCACCGACCGGATTAACCACCTCTCTTCGCACCTCGAAAACGCTGTAAAAGACTTCGCTTCACGCCGCGGCCTCCTCTCCATGGTCAGTCGCCGACGACGCCTTCTTGACTACCTTCACCGCACGGAACCCAAACGTTACCGTTCCCTTCTTGAGAAACTGAAGCTGAGGAAATAAACCCAACCCAGAAACCCACAACCTAAGTCCTTCCGAGCGGGATCTCTCCCACCAGCCCGAGCTGAGCAGATGACACCACGCAGGCCCACCGGCCTCCGCGGTGTCCTCTGAAGCCACTCAGGCCAAGCCGAGTCTTCCCTACCCGTCCCGAGTCTATCCTCTCTCAGGGCCGCCCTCTGTCGTGACCCACCAATAAAAATATGAGCCAAAAACACAAATCCTTCACCGCCCGCTTGGGCGATCGCGATCTCCACATCGAATCAGGCAAACTCGCCA
>CAMBGW010000102.1 GCA_945866245.1 Verrucomicrobia subdivision 6 bacterium
GGCGGAGCATCGAAAGCACGCGGTCGTGGCCCTGATTGTGCTCGCGGCATGTGTCACCCCGACGTCGGACCCTTTTAATTTGGGTTTGATGTTTCTGCCTTTGTACGGCCTTTTCGAATTGGGATTGGCGGGTATGGGGTGGGTGCAGAGGTCCTCTGCTGCCCCCCAGGTTATGCCAACCGATAAGAGCAGTTAACCCTTTTTGGGTTGAGGGGGCTTGGGAACGAATTTATGGTTCCCTGAACCGATGAATTGGAAGCTGAGGATCGATCGAATTCACCGCCTGAAAGAGAAGGGGGACTTTGATCGTGTTGTCATGCCCCTTTCGTATTTGGGGATGGGGATCGGGTTTCTGGCATTGTGCTGGGTCGGAATCGCGAGATTGGATGGCGGGAAGATGCATCCGGTTGCCCTAGTTTTCGGGGTGTTCTTTTTTGTGTTACCCCTGATTTTAGCAGTGATTCGCTATTTTCGCGGGCATTTCAGCAAGCGCCTCATCGCATAGAGTTAATCTTTCGGGATTTTCCTTTGCCCAAGAGTGGGGCAGGATAACAAGTTATGCCCTCGGTCTTTCTCAAAACGTATGGATGTCAAATGAATGAACGGGATACCGAACAGGTGGCGCGTGATCTTTTGCAGCGTGGATATGAAAGGGCAGAAACGGAGCAGGAGGCGGACGTGATTCTACTGAATACGTGCAGCGTGAGAGATTTAGCGGAGCAGAAGGCTCTTCGAAAAATGAGCAATTTGAAGGTACTTCGAAAAAAGAATCCGGGGCTAGTTTTGGGCTTTCTCGGATGCATGGCGCAAAGAAAAGGGGGGTCATTAGAGAAGGAGATGAAGGGACTGGATCTGGTGGTGGGGACACAAAAGTTTCATCGAGTGGCTGACTTGGTGGGGGAGGCTCGAGAAGCTCGTTTGGGGGGGCGCCCTCGATTCTTTGCGGAGGTTGGTGAGGAGGAGGGTTCCGAGAAGACGATTCGTGATCACATCCTTGCACCAAAGCAGGTGACGGCATTCGTCTCGGTGATGCAAGGGTGTGATATGCACTGCTCATTTTGCATTGTCCCGACGACCCGGGGGAAAGAGCGATCGCGCCCGATTTCTGAGATCGTTTCTGAGGTAAGGGGGTTGGTGGAGAAGGGGGTTCGGGAGGTCACTTTACTGGGCCAAATCGTCAACATGTACGGGCGAAGGCAGATTCCGACTGTTCGTGGAAAGACGGCCTTTGTTCAGCTTTTGGAGGAGCTGCAGGCAGTCGATGGGTTGGACCGGATTCGGTTCACCTCCCCCCATCCAAGGGGGATGAAGGACGATCTGATCGACTGTTATGGGCGACTGAGTAAGTTGTGTGAGCATCTGCACTTACCCGTGCAGTCGGGCTCAGATCGTTTACTGAAAGAGATGGGTCGGGGTTACACGGTGGAGCAGTATCGAAAAATTGTGGAGAAGGTGAGACAGGCTTGCCCGGGAATCGGACTTACGACAGATGTGATTGTGGGCTATCCAGGGGAAACGGAGGAAGAGTTTCAGTCCACTTATATATTGATGGAGGAGGTGGAGTTCGATAATGGATTTATCTTTCGATACTCCCCGCGGGAGGGAACTCGAGCGGCGAAAAGTGGAGGAAATGAGGTCCCTGAAATAACAAAAGAGAGGTGGAACCGTTCGCTGTTGGATCTGCTCGATCGGCAGGTGGCCGTCAGTTCGCCACGTAGGATTGGGGCTTTGACAGAGATTCTGGTGGAAGGGCGGAGCAAGACGAATGAGAGTCGTCTCACAGGGCGATCTCGGCAAAATCGGCCAGTAGTTTTTGATGGTGGGGCGCGACACCTCGGGCAACTTTTGATGGTGCGAATTGTGGAATCGACTGGGTTTACTGACTACGCCGACCCAGCCATTTTGGAGTAAAGATTTCTATGATTTACTCTTTCTCATTAGCGCAGGTTGCGGTGTGGTTGGGTTTGGGAGTGGTGCTGACCCATGGGTGGGCTTTGTTTGATTATCGGTTGGCGACACAGTGGGCTCGGGGGTTTCCAAGGGGGAACGGGCTGGGGGGAGTTCTCTTAGCGCTGGCGACTGGTTGGTCGGCCTGGTTGGCGGGAACAATCAACTTGATGGAGTATACGCGTTTTCGTCCTCTCTTTGTTTTGGGAGTTGTCGGCTTGGGAGTTACGAGTTGGTTGTACGTTCGCGAGTTTATTGCAGTTCGTTCCCTAGGAATTCTATTTTTGTTGGGGGGAGATGTGATGCTGGATGCAGCCTTTTTAAGGCAGGATACCGCACGCCTGGTGGTGGTTTCCTACGCCTATTTGATCATTCTTGAGGGGATGGTGATGGTAGGGGCACCCTATCTTTTGAGAGATGCGATCGATTGGGGTTTGGCGACCTCGCGGCGCGGGAAGTTTCTTTTAAGTGCAGGGCTTCTCTTTGGCTTGGTTCTACTGGGCTTAGGGCTCTTTGTTTATTAATTGGGGAGGCCCGACGGGCGTTTGTAGGTATGAAGATTGTTATTCTGCGTGGAGGGGCGCTGGGTGATTTCTTATTAACCTTACCCGCTGTGGCTGGGCTAAGGAATAAGTGGCCTGAGGCGGAGATTGAGATGGTCGTGGCCCGAAAATTTGGGGAGTTGGTGGTCGGGCCACAAAGCATTCAGGCGGTGCGACCGATTGAGCAGCCGGGGCTGGCAACTTTTTATGCGAAAGAGGGAAAGCTGGACGCGGAATGGGGTGATTACTTTACCGAGTTTGATCTAACGATTTCCTATTTATTTGATCCAGATGAGATCTTCTTTGGAAATTGGAAACGGTGTGGTGGGACGGGGGAGTTTATCAATCATGATCCAAGGAATCCGAAGGAAGCGGCGTGGAAACATTTAGCTCTGCCTATGCAGAGGTTGGGGGCAACCGCGGGAAACGGGAGGGGTCTGATGGGGGAGAAAATTCAGGTGCCCAAAAAAGGGAAAGCGCGCAAACCGAATTGGGTGATTCATGCTGGGAGTGGTGGGGCATCGAAATGTTGGCCTATTTTGGATTGGGTGCGGGAGTTGGATTTGCTGGCAAAAAACCATGAATTCGCAGTTACCTGGTTGGGTGGGGAGGTAGAGGAGGGATGGGAAAAACAGGTGCCCCTCCATTGGCGTGGTGGGGAACACCGTTGGGTGCAGAATCGGCCGCTCCCTGAGCTTGTCACGGAGATGATGGGGTCAGATCTCTATTTGGGTCATGATAGTGGGATGAGTCATCTTGCGGGGTGGAGTGGTGCAAAGTGCGGGCTTCTTTTTGGGCCAACAGATCCTGCGGTGTGGGCTCCGCCAGGCGAAAGGGTGAAGTGTTGGAGTGGTGGGGGTCGGTGGCCGAAGGAGGGGGAGTGGGCGAACTGGGTTGAGAAGCTGATATCCAGCTAGGCGGAAGCCATCGAGCGGCCCGCGATCCATCCGGTTGTCCAAGCAGACTGAAAGTTGTAGCCCCCGGTGATGCCGTCGATATCGAGGGCTTCGCCCGCAAAGTAGAGGTTGGGAACAATACGACTTTCCATCGTCTTGGTGTCTACCTCGGTGAGTGGAATGCCACCGCAGGTGACGAACTCCTCTTTGTTCATGCTTTTGCCTAAGACAGTAAGTTCGGTGGAGGTTAGGATTTGGGCAAGGCGGTTGGCCGATTCGCGGCTAAATTTTGCCCAACGATCCTCCGGGGTGACTCCTGCAAGGAGGGCGAGCTGCTCCCACAGACGGCTCGGTATGGCGGGCCATTTGGCTCGGAGAACCATTTGGGCTCCGATGGTTTCCCTACGATTTTGAATTTCTCGCAGGATCTCGTCTGGGGTGGAGTGGGGAAGCCAGCGAATCCGAATTGGAAAATGGTATTTCAGAGCGTGAATCGTTCGGGCACCCCAAGCCGAGATACGCAAGACCGCAGGACCGCTGAATCCTGCATGGGTGAAGAGGAGGGGTCCGGTCTCGGAGAGTTCGGTTCCTGGAATGGAGAGTTCGACCGAATCGAGAGAGAGGCCGGCAAGTTGGTGAATCCAAGAGGGCTGAAGATGAAAAGTGAAGAGAGAGGGAACAGGTGGAGTGAGGGAGTGCCCGAGGGAGGTGCAGGGGTGGGATTCGGGTCGGCAACCGCCACCAGCCCAGAGAAAGCGATCACACTCCATGGTGGATCCTTGATCGAGTCGAATGATAAAACCGCCTTGAGGGGAAGGTTGGATCGATGAAACGCCGTTTTCGGTCAGTACCTTGACGTTGGCTTTGCGGGCGGCTTGGCTCAGACAATCGAGGATGGTTTGGGAAGTGTCGGTGATGGGAAACATTCGCCCATCCGATTCGGTTTTGAGAGTGACACCGCGGGAGTGAAACCATTCTACCGTTTGGGTAGGGCCGAAGCGTGTGAGGGGACCAATCAAGGC
>CAMBGW010000103.1 GCA_945866245.1 Verrucomicrobia subdivision 6 bacterium
AGGGTGAATGAGGAGTTGCGGCCCGATTTCACACTCTGCCTGCACTACAACGCCGCTCCGTGGGGGAGTCGGGGTCGGCCTAGTTTAACCAATGTTAGCCGGCTGGTGATTTTTGCGCACGGGGCATACACCGCGAGCGAGCTGGTCTATGATGATCAGAAGTTTCACCTCCTGCGAAAACTTTTAGAGAACTCTACCGCGGAGGAGGTGGGTCTGGGCGCGGAGATCGGCAAACAGTTTCAGAAAAAGTGGGGATTTCGTCCGGAAAATTATGAGGGTTCGGGCTATGCTTGTGCCTCTGGGGTGAGTCCGTACGTCTGGCATCGAAACCTGATTGCCAACCGTCTTTTCCGCGGGCCAACGGTTTTTGTGGAGGGACCCTATATGAATGATCGGACCGCTTACGCTTGGAT
Organism: Verrucomicrobia subdivision 6 bacterium; assembly: GCA_945866245.1. Classification (GTDB taxonomy): domain Bacteria; phylum Verrucomicrobiota; class Verrucomicrobiia; order Methylacidiphilales; family Verrucolacustridaceae; genus Verrucolacustris. The sequence goes on from CAMBGW010000103.1 coordinate 414, forward strand.
TCAGGCGGGGGAGTATGAGGGGAAGCGGACTTTTGGAGGCAAGGAAAGAGAGAATATCTTTCGTGAGTATGCCGACCAGGTAGCGGATGGCGTAATTGAGCGGTTTCGGACTCTTTCAGGTCGTTCCACAGCATTCACAAATTATTCCCCATAAAATATCTTCCCCCTTGCAGGTTGAGTGAGGCAGGGCAGTAAAGAGGTATGAAAACATTCCTGTCTCTCGCTTTGATGCTGGCGGCTTTACCGACCTTGGTATTGGCGGATCTGCGGCTTCCACCCAAACCGACGATGATGGAGAAGCTGGGTCGCGGGTTGGCCAATGTGACCCTGTGTACTTCCGAGTTGTTTGATTCCCCGTATATTGCCACGCAAGAGGGTGGCGGGACGTATGGGGATACCTTTGGCTTTACCCAAGGGCTTTCCCGCATGGTGATGGATCTGGGTGTAGGGACTTTGGAGATGGCCACTTTCTTTATTCCGACAAAGTCGATGAAGATGCCGGCACACGATACGGGTCAGGTGGCTCCCTACCCGCCCGCCGATTTGAAAGACAACTGGTACTGAAACCGCCGGCGGGTTCGGCGGCTGAGCCGATCGAACTGACAATTTCGGAGCTGGCTTACGGGGGGGACGGGGTCGCTCGTCACGAGGGCCAAGTGATCTTTATTCCGTTTACGGCTCCCGGGGAGAAGGTGAAGGTCTTGGTAACGGAAGTTCACAAAACTTTTTCCAGGGGCCGTCTCCTGGAGGTAATCGAGCCCTCAGCGGATCGGGTGGTCCCCCCATGTTCCCTATTTATGAAGTGCGGAGGATGCGCAACGCAGCACTTGGCCTACCCAGCGGAGGTGAAGGCGAAGGTAGCGCAGATTGAGTCCGCGTTGCGCAGGATTGGAAAAATAGAAAATCCGGTGATTCGGCCTGCTTTGACTGGGCCGGAGTATGCCTATCGAAACAGGATTACGGTCCATAATAGCGAGGGGCGAATCGGTTTTTTGGGAACGGACGGGCGAACTTTGGTGGATGTTCCGCGCTGCTTGTTGGCGGCGGACGATGTGAATCAAAAGCTGGCGGTTTTGCGGGAGCGGCCGCGTCCGAGGCCCCACTATTCGATTCGGGCGGATGAGGTGCGGGGGGAGGCTTTTTATCAGGCGAATCGGCCTTTAGGAAAATTACTGCAGGAGCAGGTGGTCTCGGCCGTTCCGCAGGGGGTGCAGAGTGTTTTGGAAGGCTACGCGGGTACCGGTTTTTTCAGTGGGCCTTTGTCGGAGCGTGGCATCCGGGTGGTGGGTGTTGAGTCAAGTGAGGCGGCAGTGCCGGCTTTTCAGCGAGAAGCTCCCAAGGCGGAGCTTTTGCAGGGGCGATTTGAGGACCGATTTGATGAGGCGCTGGCAAAGTTGGGAGCGGGCCCCTCTTTCTGCTTGGTCAACCCGCCACGGGGCGGCTTGAGCCCAGATGCGCGGCGGCTTTTGAATCGGCCCCTGCCCTTTGAGGGGGTTCTCTACTTATCCTGTGATCCCCCCGCGTTGGCCCGAGATCTCAAGTCATGGGGCGAGCAGTGGAAGCCGGAGTGGTTTCAACCGATCGATCTTTTTCCACGGACGTCTCACGTGGAGTGTTTGGTTCTACTAAGATCTTCAGCCTTGTCCCCAACCCATTCACTTCAGGGGGTAGGGGGAGGTTGACCCTCCCAAGCTGGGAAGTAATTCGGAAGGTATGAGGAGATTTTTTCTAGGGCTTGGGATTACGTTGATCGGGCTGGTGGCGCCTGTTCAGGCGTTGCCCCCCAGCGACTACTTTGCGCCCCCAGAGACGATGTATTCTTTTGCAGACTTTTGGGTCGTTCGCCCCTTGGACCTTGCGGTTTTGCCGATTACTGCAACGACGTGGTTAGTTAGTCTTCCAGTTACCGCGGCCTCGGGAACTGCGGACCAAGCGTACGATTTAATGATTCGGGATTTAACTCAGCATATGATGAAACGCCCGTTAGGGCAGTTTTGGGATTGGGAGAATCGGGATCAGTCGAGACCGGTGGTGATCAAGTTTACTGACGGCTATTCGATGGCGGAGCTTTCGCCGGAGCAAGAGAGAAAGTATCGGAGAGCTTTGCAGGAGCACGAGGCGCGGATTCTCGCGATTGAAAGGGAGGTCGAGCTACCGGAGAAAGATCGGGAAGCTTTGGCCCGCGGGGAAGAGCGGCGTTGGGAAAACGTGGTGCGGCTTCTTTTGTCGCTTTAAGACTTTTTCGATTCGAGTCGCGCGACGCGCGAGCGGAGCTCGTTGAGCTCGGCTTGGAGTTGCTGGAGAACTTTGTCGAGCGATTCGGAGAGTTGCGAAAAAGCGATTTCCTTTCGTTTTTCCGTGGGAGCTGTTGCGGCGATGCCATGGGACTGCAGCCAGCCTTGGGCGGCTTGCTCGAGGACTTCGGGAGGAAGGGAGGAAACCGGATGGCGGGCGGGGCGGGCGGGAGCTTTTTTTGCTTTGGGCATGGGGATTATCCCCCGACGAGTCGTCGAGCCTCATCGGCCAGAGCGGTGGTGAGATATCGTTCGCCGGTGCTGCAGCCTATGGTAACGATCAATTTGCCTTTGTTTTCCGGGCGTTTGGCGACTTCTAGGGCGACATGAACATTTGCCCCGGTTGAGATTCCGACCAGCATGCCCTCCTCTTTGCAAATTCTGCGGGCCATAGCGAAGGCATCGTCATTGCTCACGGTGATGACCTCATCAACGATATCAAGGTGGAGATTGTCTGGAACAAAGCCTGCACCCGTTCCTTGAATTTTGTGCGGGCCTGGTTTTACGGGCTGGCCGGCGCGGGTTTGGGTGATGACGGGGGAATCTTTCGGTTCCACAGCAATGGCGCGAAAGGTTTTTTTACGGGATTTGATGACTTCGGAGACTCCTGTGATGGTGCCTCCGGTGCCGACAGCGGAGATGAAGATATCGATCAGGCCATCGGTATCGCTCCAGATCTCCTCGGCGGTGGTTTTTTTGTGAATGGCGGGGTTGGCGGGATTTTTAAACTGTTGGGGAATGAAGGAGCCGGGAATTTCTTTCGCCAGGGCTTCGGCCCGGGCGATGGCGCCTTTCATTCCCTCGGCGGCTGGGGTGAGTTCGAGTTTGGCCCCGAGGAGGGCGAGGAGAGTTCGGCGCTCAAGGCTCATGCTTTCGGGCATAGTGAGGATGATTTTGTATCCTTTTGCAGCGGCGACAAAGGCGAGGGCGATGCCGGTGTTGCCCGAGGTGGGCTCGATGATGGTAGTTTGAGGGGTAATTTTTCCCTCTTTTTCCCCAGCCTCGATCATGGCAGCACCGATCCGGTCTTTCACGCTACCGAGGGGGTTAAAGAATTCACATTTGACCGCGATGGTAGCGGGCAGACCTGCGGAGATTCGGCTTAGTTTTACTAGAGGGGTACGGCCAATCGTTCCGAGAATATTATTGTGGAGAGGCATCAAGTTTCAGAATGAGAGAAAAGCGGAGAAACCTCAAGCTTCAGGAAAGTTTTGGCGGTGACCTCTGACCCCATAATTGAAAAGTTGCCTTATAAAGCGTTCAAATTCAGCGACTTACAAGACCTCTGACCCCACAGAAGTCATTCTGCGCCAACAGGTTAGAAGGCGATTTTTTAAAAGTGACCTCTGACCCCAGTGGGTGTGGGGTAGTCGAGGGGTTAGCGGGCCATGAGGCGGCGATAGAAATCGGCGACTCGCTGGGCTTGGACAGGAAGAGAGGCTTGGGCGGCAACGCGGGAGTGGGCGGCGAACTGTTCCTCTGAGGTAAGAGGAGAATTTTCTGATATAGCGATCATGGATTGAGCCAAGGCGGAGGGATCGCCAGGGCGGACGAGTTGGCCGAGGCGGCCCATGGCCCAAGCCTCGGGAATACCATCCAGTTCGGAAGCAATCACGGGTCGACCGCAGGCGTGAGCCTCTAAGACCACGGAGGGAAAAGCTTCGGTAGCAATCTGTGGGTGAACAAGACAGTCGAG
>CAMBGW010000104.1 GCA_945866245.1 Verrucomicrobia subdivision 6 bacterium
GGAAGTTCACCTCCTGCCAAAGCAGAAACCACTACCGAAGATAACTTAACTGACCTTTCCCACTCAGCCCATGGGACAACTTGTGCACCCAGATCCGATGCTAAGCTCATCGCACGACCCATCGACCTTGATGAAACCCAGATGGGCTGCTGCGAAAGGCTTTGTAAGGCAAAGCCAAAACTCCTAGCCGTTAAGCCGGAGCCCAAGAGAAGAAGTGGACCCCTCTCTTTTCCCGCCAGAATTTCCTGCATCGCCTCAGCCGCTAATTTTCCGACCGATGCGTCCCCCTTGCCGAAACCTGCTTCTGCCCGCGCCGCCCGCGCTGCTCGCAATCCCGATTGAAAAAGAGCGTGCATCGCTTTTCCTGTCCCTCCTGCCTCGCGGGATGCTGCATAGGCCTGTCGTACCTGACCAAGTATCTCGTTTTCCCCAACGACCATGGAGCGCAAACCGGTCGCCACCTCCGCTAAATGTCTCCAACAACTAATGCCCTCATGTAGATAAACACCGCGGGCTTCCTGCCAAGCTTTGCCGAGCTCCTCTGGCATGGATTGAGCCAGATCGGCAACAATACTCGGCCCTCTTTTTTCAGATCGCCCATAAATCTCTACCCGATTGCAGGTGCTTAAGAAAACAATCTCGGCCGCACCCTCATGCTCGATGAGATGAGGAATCCAGCGCTCTACCGCAGATGAGGCGAGCAACTCCCGTACTTTCAGTGGTGTCGCATGATGGTCGACCCCAATACAAAAGATTCCTTCCACCATACTAACCTCTCCTCATCAGAATCCGGGACTTCTTGGGAGCTGCATCGGGGGGTGTTGGCACAGGTGAGCCAAGGAGCTTTGTCATTTGATCTTGGAGGGACTTGGGGGACTTCGCATCCATCTCTGACCATACCACATGTCCATCCTTACCGAAAATTGTCACCTTCATTTTCGTGTCATCCTCACCCCAACCTAGGGCCTGAGTTGCCTTTCCTGTGAAATCAGCAATCCCACACAGGTCGCTCCGGGGATTCTTCGTATTCAGATTAGCGCGATACCAGGGCGCCAAACGCTCCGCCTCCTCATCCAAGTCAGCCTTCATTTTCCCTGTCGTCCAACCCTTAAACAAGGTCCCGATCGATTTTCGTAAATCCACCACGACAATGACCCGAAATGCTTCACGTCCCTGCCACCCATAAATCGATCGCCCAAACTCCCTCGTTTGATCAGCGAGTGGTTGACTGCTAGCCAAGAGCACCGTCACATTTCCCACAGGATTCAGAGAAACCGTTTTACCGTCACAATTAATAAAGCCGGATAACTCTCCAGCCACTAAGGAGGACGTTAGGGCAAAGAAGATACAGATTCTTTTCACGTCACCTCCAAAAGCAGGCCAGAGAGATAATGACTTTCCGGAAAGTTCGGATCAACAGGGTGATCTTTGGCTTGGGTTAAAACCGAGCACACTTTCAGTTCTCTGCCCTCTTCTTTGACGACTCTGTTCACCATACCTCTTAAATCCTCACTCCCGATTCGGTAGGAGCAAGAAAAAGTCGCAAGCCTTCCTGAAGGAGCCAAAACGCGTAGAACTTGTCGATGAAGTTCCGCCAGGAAATGAAGACTCGCATCTCTGCTCTCCCGACTTTTTCCCAACCCAGGAGGATCTAAAATAACTAAATCGTACTCCCCTTTTCGACTCGCCCGTAGAAAGCGTATTGCGTCCTCTTGAGCCCAGCGAATCTTTAGGTTGTTTCGAAGAGAGGCAGCTCGTGCCAACAAGAGCGAAGGTTCGGATCGATCGACCCCCGTAACCTCCGTTGCGCCCCCCGACGCACATCGTAAGGCAAAGCCACCGTTGTGACAGAAAAGGTCGAGGACTTTTCGTCCCTTCGCCACCGCCGCAACCATTCCATAGTTCTCTTGCTGATCCAGATACGTTCCCGTTTTCTGCCCATGCCGTAAGTCAACCGGAACACTTAATCCACCAATCTCAACAAGGATTGGCTCCTCGGGCACCTTACCCATTGCCTCACTTGGCAGACTCTCCAGACCTTCCAACTTGCGCCCAGACGCGTCTCTACGAATCAGAATTCCTTTGGGTTGAGCCAGTTGAACCAGAGCCTCATGAATGATTTCCCATGAATCCTCAACACCTCGCGTCGTAATTTGAACGGTGAGATACTCTCCGTACTGATCCACCACTAGTCCGGGAATCCCATCCGATTCTGACCAAAACAATCTCCGGGATGGCATCTTCTCCCTCCCTTGAATGGATCGCGCCAATGTCTGTTCCACCCAAGCCTGATCAAGCATGCCAATATCCTTACGGAACCTTCTCCATCCAATTCTTGATGACGATGAGGTAAAGCCTGTACCGAGCAGTTGGCCACTACCCCCATAAGCGACCGCCACCCCATCCTTCGGGGCTCGCCCTTGAAAATCAATCTCCTCCGACAGAATCCATGGGTGCCCAGCCTCAGCTTTTGATCGCACGCCAGGCTTCAGCCGAAGCGTTTCCCCAGCCCAAGAGGTCAACCTTTGAAACCAGCCACTTGGGTCTGGCTGATTTCAGGGTATTCGTAGACATCGCCCTTATAGTTTTTGAGAATCACTCGGTCGTCCGCCATCCCAACGATATAGCCAGGACCAATCGGAATTTTTCCGCCACCACCCGGACCGTCCACCACATAAGTAGGCACCGCATACCCGGTCGTGTAACCCCTTAACTGCTCCATAATCTCTTGCCCCTCGCGAATGGTAGTTCGTAAATGAGCAGACCCAGTAATCAGATCGCATTGATAAAGGTAATAGGGCCGAACTCGGCAAAGAAGTAGCTTATGAAATAGATCCTTCAATATTTCCGAACGATCATTCACCCCCTTTAAAAGAACACTTTGATTTCCTAGGGGAATCCCCGCATCGGCGAGTCGCCCTAAAGCTTCTCGCACTTCATAACTAAGCTCCTTGGGGTGGTTCGAGTGAATACTCATCCAAAGAGGATGATGCTGCTTCAGCATGGCCACCAACTCAGGGGTAATTCGTTGTGGTAAGAAAATTGGGATCCTCGTCCCGATTCTGATAAATTCAATACTCGAGATGCTCCTCAAGCGGGTCAGAATCGCATTGAGCTTTGCATCCGAAAGGAGAAGCGGATCCCCGCCAGAAAGAAGGACATCCCGAACTTCAGGATGGTTCTCTAAGTAACGGAAAGCTCCCTCAAGATCAACCGTAAGCTCCTGCTCCCCTGCTCCACTGACGACGCGGCTTCTCGTGCAATACCGGCAGTAGGATGCACACCGATCGGTAACCAAAAGCAGAACTCGATCCGGATACCGATGCACCAAGCCAGGAACAGGCATATGCGAATCTTCACCGCATGGATCCACCATTTCATCAGGCGCACGGCTTGCCTCCTCAATACGAGGCACCACTTGGCGACGTATGGGGCAGTCAGGGTCCTGGGGATCGATCAGGCTAAAGAAATGCGGTGTAATCCCTAAAGCCAGCTTCTTTCCGGCTAAAATTGTGCCAGCCCGCTCCTCGCCAATTAATGAAAGTCGCTTTTCCAGCTGCTCTAAGGTCTGAATTCGGTTGCGTAGCTGCCACGACCAGTCGTTCCACTCAGATGGAAGAACAGAGCCCCAGCTCTCTGATGGGACGCGTTGAAACTCTTTGGCTTTCAATGGTAAGTTGAAAAATTACCTCACAAATCAACCTGCGCCACCTTAAATATTGAGGCTAAGAAACCCTTCGTTTCATCAAATCCACAACTCGATCTTTCACCAGCCCAAGGGCTTGCGCACCCTCGTCACCTTTTTCGCGACTCCGCACCGCTACCTGACCCGCCTCCGCCTCTCGATTCCCACAGACAAGGAGAAAGGGAACCTTATCAAGCTGCCCCCGCCGAATTTGTCCGCCCAGCTTATCCCCCTTTTTATCTACGGATACTCTCAATCCTGCGGCTCGAAACTCTTCTGCACACTTCTCTGCATAAGCAACCATCTGATCATTCACGGGGAGAAAGCGGGCCTGCTCGGGGGCAAGCCAAACTGGAAAGGCGCCTCGAAAATGCTCAATCAACACTCCTGTAAAGCGTTCCAAGGACCCAAAAGGAGCCCGATGAATCATCACCGGACGATGCTTCTGGTTATCTGAACCTGTGTAAGTGAGATCAAAACGTTCGGGCAAATTATAGTCCACCTGAACTGTTCCCAGTTGCCACTCTCGCCCAATGACATCTTTCACCACAAAATCGATTGTCGGGCCATAAAATGCCGCTTCACCAGGCTCTTCACTCGTCTTCACCCCCAACTTCTTGGCTGCTTCCTTCACCGCCTTTTCCGCTTTTTCCCATCCCTCCTTGGATCCTACATATTTGTCTGAAGATGGGTCTCGCAA
>CAMBGW010000105.1 GCA_945866245.1 Verrucomicrobia subdivision 6 bacterium
GCCGGAGCATTTCCATCTTCGCATCGATGTTATCGATATGGTGCAAAAGAAAAGCTTCAGGTGTTTTGGGCGCCACTGGCGACCCAAACTCCTTCGTCCCATGGTGAGACGCAATTAGATGAAGCAGATGATCCCGCAAATCCTCCGAGGCCGGCTTTAGCTCTGCCCACGTTTTTCCCTCCGTTGCCTCGCCCTCCCTCCACAAAGCGTTCGCCACCTCTATCCCCAAGGAAATGTGCCCGATCATCTCCCCCCGACGACTCGGAACCGACCCAAAACCCTTCTCCCCCGTGTCATTCTCCCAAAGCTTTCCTATATCGTGAAAAAGCACCCCTGCTCCCATTAAATCCCCATCCACCTCTGGATAGAGCGGCGCCAACGCCCTCGCGACCCGCCACATCTGAGCGGTGTGATCGATCAATCCTCCCCGCCTCGCGTGGTGATTCTTTCTCGCCGCCGCCGCCCGCCTCCACTTCTCCGAATACTTTTCCAAGGCCCGACAACAAACCCAGCGCAGCCTCGGATCCTGAATTTTCCCCGCCCACCCCATGCACAGCTCCCAAGCTTTCTGGATCTGCTCTTTCCGCTCCTCTCCCCCATCAAAAAATGCCTCCACCTCACTCGTGGTTAGAGCCCGAGCGGAAGGACCGTCCACATTCGGCCCATAATCACTCGGCCCAAAAACACCCACGAGCTCCAGACACTCCCCTACCTCTGCGGACTGGAAATACTCGTACGCGCTCGAACCCGAAAACATGTTCAACCCCATACGCTCCGTCTCATCGGCTAGCTCCACCCGCAAAAACGGCTTTCCATTTCGTGCCGTCTGCTCCCGCCTTGCAATTAACTGCGCGCGAATTGCGCCCTTGGCAGGGGCACTGAGTTTGGAAAATTCTCGCAGGGTCATTGAAATGCCCCGCAGAGCAAAATTAAGAGGGCTTACTCCCTGGTGAGTTTTGCCCGTTCGTCACCACCAACCAAACTAACCCTCCAGCGACTGAGGCAGGCGCTGCCAACATAAAGAGCACGCTCCAACCAAAACCTAAACCTGTAGAATTGAGCCCCTTCGAAACTAGCTTTGTCCCGTTGACGCTGTCCTCCTTCGTAAAACTATCCTTACAGGTCGGACAAGCCTCAACCTGGTATAAACCCAAGGCACTCACCAACAGTGCCCCGAGCAAAATTTTGTACATCCTTACCATAGGCACATTTTACCTTCGTCTCCCCCCACTCGCAAGTGTCCCGTGGGATGCCTCGACTTCCCTCCACCCCTTTCTTAAATTCACCTTATGGACAAGGCCTCAACCCAAAAGATCATCGATCGCCTATCCTCCGCCCAGCATCCCGTTCTTCTCACCCATATTCGCCCCGATGGAGATGCTTTTGGCAGTCTACTCGGCTTAGGTCACACCTTAAGGGCACGAGGCCAACACCCCTCCCTTTTTGTCGAGGGCGGAATGATTCCCATGTACCAATTTCTGCCGGGCTCTGAACTTGTTCATGATCACCCCACTCGGCTTCCCGAGAAAACCGACTGCATCGTCTCCCTCGATACCTCCACCCGCGAGCGGCTCGGCCCAAAAACCCTCTCTTGGCCCCAACCTATCGATATCGTAATCGATCACCACATTAGCAACCCTGGTTACGGTGTTATCAATCTGATCGATTCCCAAATTCCAGCCACCGCTGGGGTTCTTTTCCACCTATTCCAACAGGCTGAATGGAAGATTACGCCCGATGCCGCCACCTGCCTCTACACCGGCCTTTCTACCGATACCGGATCGTTTCGTTATCGCGGAACCAATGCCCAAACGCTTCATGCCGCCGCTGCTTTAGTCGAACTCGGTGCCGATCCATCCGAAGTCGCCAAGCAGTGCTACCTCTCTATCACCCACGAACGGCACGCACTTCGTAAACTGGTCACAGATACTATATCGATAAAGGATAGAAAAATGTCAGCTTACTTGACTATTTTACCCGAATTTTATGCAAAAAGCGGTGCTAAAAGTGAGGATTCTGAGGGTATTATCGAAGATGTGTCCTCAATTCAAGGAGTTGAGGTTGGCTCCCTATTCGAATTCATGCCCGATGGTGGGCTCCGAGTCAGCCTACGCAGCAAAGGAAAAGTGGATGTAAACTCCATCGCCTCCTCCTTCGGCGGAGGGGGTCACAAAGCCGCCGCAGGAATTCGATTCACCAAAGATGCACAAAAGAATCAAGAGCTCGTTCTGGCCGCCATCTCGAGCGCCCTCTCTAGCCCAGCAAAGTAACCTCTCCCCGCCCTTGCTATTCCCCACGGTTGTTCCCATCCTCATCACCGAACTTTGGTTCCAACCCAATTCTTATGATTCCTCAACTCGACGGCCTACTCTTGGTCGATAAACCCCCCGGACGCACCTCACACGATATTGTCGACTTCGTTCGACGCCGCTTCCACCAGCGAAAAGTAGGCCACTGCGGTACGCTCGACCCCATCGCGACTGGCCTGCTCATGCTCGTCGTTGGCCGGGCAACGCGCGTTCAAGATCTCCTCATGGCTGAAGATAAGGAGTACGAAGGAACTCTCAAACTCGGTGAAACCACCGATACCCAGGACGCTGCCGGAAAGGTTCTCGAATCTCACCCCGTCCCGCCCATCGACTCCGCCACCATCCAAGCTGCCTTTGAAAAATTCGCGGGGGAGTTCGATCAGATTCCCCCCATGGTCTCCGCCATCAAAAAAGATGGGGTCCCTTTGTACAAATTAGCCCGAGAGGGAAAGACGATTGATCGCCCCCCCCGACGCGTGCGGATTGATCGATACGAGATTCTGGAAATTGCCCTGCCGTCCGTACGCTTCAAAATTCACTGCACCAAAGGCTTCTATGTGCGCACCTACTGTCACGACCTTGGCGCCATCCTTGGCCCAGGCGGGCACATGTCCGCACTGATTCGTACACGCTCGGGAAATTTCGAACTTTCTAAAGCGGTTCGCTGGGCCGACCTCGAGGCTGCCGAAGGTGCCGACTACCTCGCCCGCCACCTAATCTCGCTACCCGAAATCTCCCGCATCCGGCGCACGTGAATCAAGCCGACTCTCTTACCCCCTCCCCTATCGGAACAGCCATCCGACACTTATCTCTGGGCTTTTTCGATGGCCTTCACCTCGGCCACCAAAGAGTGATCCTCGGTGGAACTACCCCCCACATCCCATCTGCCACTGCAGTTCTCACCTTTCGCGAACACCCCTTATCGATTCTCCATCCCGAACGCCATCCCGCCCTCATAACCGGTCTCCCTCACAAACTTCGTCTGCTCGAACGGTGGAACATCGGCTTCACCATCGCACTTCCATTTGATTCAACCCGGTCGCAACAAGACCCCGCCGCTTTCCTAGCCGAGCTCGCCGCCACCTTTCCCACGCTGAGAACCGTCTCCGTCGGCCCAAACTGGCGCTTCGGAAAGAATCGATCTGGCGATGTCGAGATGCTCTCCAGCTGGTGCTCTCAACGATCGATCCTTCTCGATAATCCAGACCCAGTCCTCTACTTGGAAGAACGCATCAGCAGCAGCCGGATCCGAGTTGCCATCCAATCAGGAAAACTTTCCGATGCCTCTGCCATGCTCGGGCGCCCCTTCACTATCCTCGGTCGTGTAGGGGACGGGGAGGGTCGTGGCCAAGGGCTCGGCTACCCCACCGCCAATCTTGTCACGGAAGACGAGTGCCTACCACCCGATGGGGTCTACGCAGGCCAAGCCATTCTTCGCGATGGATCCTCGCAGCTCGCCGCGATTAACCTTGGGACCTGCCCCACCTTTGCTGGTAGACATCGAAAGATCGAAGCCCATCTTCCCAACTTCTCGCAAAACCTTCGCGGCCAAGAGCTCGACCTCGAATTTCACCGATTCTTACGCCCAGAAAAGAAATTTGCTGATGCCCACGCCCTCACCCAACAAATTCAGCGAGATGTGGCCGAGGTGCTCTCCACCCCAACGCCAAGTCCCCGCTAGTTTTTAGAAAATTCTGATTCGTGGCGAATATCTTCGCCGGTGTAGAGATAAAATACCTGTTCCGCGATATTCTTAGCATGGTCCGCCGCACGCTCGAAAAAGCGGGCGACCAACATCAGATTTAAAGCACGCGTGATTGTTTTTGGGCTCTCGACCATAAAACAGGTCAGCTCCCTTTCCAGTTGCCGATTGATATCATCCACCCGTACATCCATTTTTATAATCTCCGCACACTTCTCAGGCGTGATTTCCACAAAGGCATCGGTAGCGCCACGAATCATCGCTAAGACGTCCGCTCCCATCCTCGGAATATCAAGGAGCGGCTTGAGCGGGGGTTCATCCATCAAAATTAA
>CAMBGW010000106.1 GCA_945866245.1 Verrucomicrobia subdivision 6 bacterium
CTTCACTCGCTCTCCTCCCAACACCTCCCGTAATTTACCAATCCCTGCCAACGTCGGCCGAATTCGCATCTGTGCCCCCGCCTCCATCAAAACCTTCTTCCCCTCCACCTCCAACTCCAGCCGGACAGGCACATCCCCCGCATGACTTTCCACAATCTCTTTAATCTGGCTCATCTTTCCGCCCGCTAAATCCTCCTGCGTCGGCACCAGATACACATGCGTCACCCACTTCGCAATCGCCGCCTCCAACGTCACACACTCCGAAGTCCGTAGCCGCACTCTCTCCTCCGCATCCGTATCCACCGAACCCCCGACCACCAGCGGTGCACCCACCTTCAGCGATGTGCCCGCCTCTCGATAGAGATCAGGAAAAATCATCACCTCCATCCGACCCGTCTTATCCTCCAACATCACCCGCGCATACGGCTTCTTATCCTTTTGCGTCAGCCTTACCTCCATCGCCGTCACCACCCCCGCTAGCCGTGCCACCGTCCCGCTCTGCATCTCATCCGGCTCCCCCAGGTTCAAGGTGCGGAACGCCCGCAAATCCGCCTCAAACTCATCCGCTGGATGACCCGTCACATAAAATCCCAAAAGCTCCTTCTCCGCCTTCAACTTCTCCCGCTTCGGCCAATCCGGAAAATCCTTCGGAGCTACCTCCGCACTCTTCTTCCCCCCTGTCTCCGCCTCCTCCATCAAACCAAACAGTGTCCCCTGCCCCCTCTCCTTGTCCCGCGAAGCCGACGCCGCCAAAGCCAGCGCCCCCTCCACTTTCGTCGCCAACCAAGCCCGATTCGAACTCATCTCATCAAACGCCCCACACCGAATCAAACTCTCGACCGCTTTCTTGTTCATCGCCTTGTAATCCACTCGGGAACAGAAATCCTCCACCGAAACAAATTTTCCACCCACCTTCCGCGCTTCCAGAATCGACTCCACACACGCTCCACCCACATTCTTGATCGCCCCCAATCCAAAAAGAATTCGGTTGGGCTGAACCGTAAACTTATTCTCACTCGAATTGACGCTCGGCGGCTGAATCACAATTCCCATGTTCTGGGCCTCTGCCGTAAACAGCGCGATCTTGTCCGTATTATCCAACTCATGGGACAGCAGTGACGCCATATACTCCGTCGGATAGTTCGCCTTCAAATAGGCCGTCTGACAGGACAACACCGCATAGGCCGCGCTATGGCTCTTGTTAAAACCGTATCCCGCAAATTTCTCCAATAACTCAAAGATCCGTACCGCCTGCGAACGCGGAATCTCATTCGTCTTGGCACACCCTAAGACAAAGGTCTCTCTCTGCTTGGCCATCTCCTCAGGCTTCTTTTTTCCCATCGCTCGACGCAAAAGATCCGCCTGACCCAGGCTATATCCCGCTAAGACCCGCGCCGCCGCCATCACCTGCTCCTGATAAATCAAAACCCCAAACGTCTCCGCACTGATTTTTTCCAGCAAAGGATGCTCATAGCTAAACTGACTCTTCCCCCTCTTCCGCTTCACATACTCGTCGATCAGATCCATCGGGCCAGGCCGATAGAGCGCAATCAAAGCAATCAAATCCCCAATCCCCTTTAAATCAAAAATGGCACACGTCCTTCTCATTCCCGGCGACTCCACCTGAAACACCCCCACATTCTCCGCTCGGTTCAGTAGCTCGAACGTCTTCGGGTCATCCAACGGAATCTCCTCCGGCGTCATCTTTTTTCCCGTGGTCTTCTCCACCAAGAGCAGACAATCCTGAATCACGGTCAACGTCTTCAACCCCAAAAAGTCCATTTTGAGCAACCCAATATCTCCCACCGCTCCCATCGAAAACTGGGTCATGACCGCCCCCGTATCGTCCCGCGTCAAAGGCAGGTAGTCGGTCAAATCTCGGTCCGCAATCACCACCCCCGCCGCGTGCGTCCCACTTTGCCGCACCATCCCCTCCAGCTGCAGTGCCGCCTCGATCACCGGCTTGACCGACTCCTCTTGCGCCAGATTCCGCAGCTCCGGCACCTGCTTCAATGCATCCGCCAACTTCGCCCCCGGCACTTTCGGAATCAGATCGGCAATTCGCGACGTTTCTCCAAAACTCATTCCCATCACCCGACCCACATCCCGCACCGCCATCTTGGCCCCCATCGTTCCAAAGGTAATGATCTGCGCCACCGCCCTTTCCCCGTACTTGTTGCGCACATAGGCAATCACCTCCTCCCGTCGATCGGGACAAAAATCCACGTCGATATCGGGCGGCGAAACCCGTTCCGGATTCAGAAATCGCTCAAACAGCAGCCCATAGCGAATCGGACAAAGATCGGTAATCCCCAACACATAGGAAACCAAACTCCCCGCCGCACTTCCCCGCCCTGGCCCGACCGGAATCCCTTTCTTCTTCGCATAGTCGATAAAATCCCAAACGATGAGGAAATAGCTGATAAACCCAGTCTTCTCGATCACCCCCATCTCAAACTCCAGCCGCTCCTTCAACTCCTGATCCGCTCCCGCTCTCTCCCCATACCTCTTCCGCAACCCCTCCTGGCACAGTTTTCGAAAATATCCTTCCCGCGTCATTCCCTCCGGCACAGGAAAAGCAGGAAACTTATTTCCGCCCAGTTCAAACTCCAGATCACATCGATCCGCCACCGCCAATGTTTGCTCATAGGCTCCAGGAAAATCCGCAAATAGTTGAGCCATCACTTCGCTTTCCTTCAGATAAAACTCCGGCCCGTACGACTTCATTTTCCGCTCCGGATCGTTCAATCTCCCGTTCGTCGCGATACAAACCAAAATCTCCTGCGTCACCGACTGCTCTTTCCTGACGTAGTGCACATCATTCGTCGCCACCAAGGGCGTGCCCGTCTCTTTGCCCAGCCCCCGATAAAATTCCCGAATCTTGGCCTGCTCAGGCAGCCCGTGGTTTTGGATCTCTAAAAGAAAGTCTCCCGCTGGAAAGATCTCCCGATACTCATGAAAGATTTTCCGCGCATCCGCTTCCCGACCCTCCAAATACGCTGCCGCGACCTCCCCCTTCAAGCACGCGCTGGTGCAGATCAACCCCTCCGAATGTTTCGCTAAGAGCGCTTTATCGATCCGCGGTTTGTAGTAAACGCTTTCCAAATGGGCCGCCGTAACCAGATGAATGAGATTTCTGTACCCCTGCAAATTTCTCGCCAGCAAGAGCAGATGAAAATTAGCGTCTTTGCCGCCCGCGGAGGCTTTTTTCTCAAATCGATCGCCCGGCGCAATGTAGACCTCGCAACCCACGATCGGCTTAATCCCCTCCTCTTTCGCCGCCTCATAAAACTCGATCGCCCCATATAAATTTCCGTGATCGGTCAGCGCCAATGCGGGCTGACCCAGCTCCTTCGCCCTCGCCGCCAAAGCCGGAATCCGACACGCCCCATCCAGCAGGGAGTATTCCGAGTGACAGTGCAGATGAACAAAAGGTTGGGCCACTATCTACCAATCTGATTCCTCTTCTGCCATCTTCCAGAGAAATCCACTCTCTTTGCGCATCAGTTGGATCAAAAGAGGGCAAAATACCGACTTCCCCTCCGCCTCATTTTCCGATATCGTTTCCTTTCATGGTTGAAATCCGACTCAAACGCGGGGAATCGGTCGATAAGGCCCTTCGCCGTCTGAAAAAGAAGCTCGATCGCGAAGGCACTCTTCGCGATGCACGCGCTCGTCGCTCCTATGAGAAGCCCAGCGTTCGTCGCCGTCGCAAACTCAAAGAGCCGAAGATCAACTTCTACGGCAATTTCTCCCTCTAAGTCCGCTCTTCTCCCCGACTCTTTCGAGGCCGCACACGTCGACCTCCTCCTCCCGCCCGCCTCCCCCTTCCGTCACCGAATCACCATCCTCCCCTCTCTCCCCTCGACCCAAGATCATCTCCGCACCACCCTCCCCACTCCCCCCGCAGTCCTCGCCGCAGAAATACAGACCGCCGGCCACGGCCGCCCCGGTAAACCTTGGCTCTCCGACACACCCCTCGGGCTCTGGGTCTCCCTCCTTCTGGAACTCTCGCCCGCCCAACTCCCTCTCCTTTCTCTCCTCGGCTCGCTCGCCGCAGCCGACGCGGTCCGCGCCCTCACCCAGCTCGAGCCCAACCTAAAATGGCCCAACGATCTCCTCCTACAAAATCGTAAACTCGCAGGCATCCTCGTCGAAACCATCTCTCGAAAGCAGCAGCCCCCGCTCGCCCTGCTCGGACTCGGCCTCAATCTCCATCAGCAAACCTCCGATTTCCCTCCCGCCCTGCAAAACTCCGCTATCTCCCTTTTCCAAGCCTCCGGTCAAAGGATTCCCCGCACCCAA
>CAMBGW010000107.1 GCA_945866245.1 Verrucomicrobia subdivision 6 bacterium
AGCACTGGCCTTTCCTGCGGGATCGTAGAGTCGATGCCTACACCGGTCTTGATCAACGATTCCTCCGTACTTGAATCACCCCATTCCCAGCGAAAGCATTGATTGGTCAAACTATCGGCTTCCCGCTGAGTGGGAACGGCACGAAGCGACGTTCTTGGCTTGGCCTCATAATGCAGAGACGTGGCCAGGTCTTCTTGAACCAGTACAGCAAACTTATATTGAGATCATGCGGGCACTTCTGCCGGGAGAAAAAGTCTATCTCCTCGCAAAGAATTGCGATGCAGCGGAGGAGATTCGAGTCCGGCTTGAAGGTGAAAAGCTTGCGCTAGCCAATTTACGGATTCTCAATATTCCAAGTGATGACGCATGGGTTCGAGACAGTGGGCCCATCTTTGTTCTCAGAAAGGACTCGGGTGCTCCTCAGCGCTTGGCTCACGACTTTGTTTTCAATAGCTGGGGTCGTAAGTACGGGCCTTGGGATCATGACGATATTATTACCGCTCGCGTTTGCCAGATGCTGGATGCCCCTTGGACTTCCCATGACTTTGTCCTCGAGGGCGGCTCTCTAGACACCGACGGGCAAGGAACTCTTTTAACAACGGAACAGTGCCTTTTAAATCCCAACAGGAATCCTTCCTTTGACCGAAAAGAGATTGAGGCGCGCTTGCGGCGATGGCTTGGAATTCAAAAAGTGATATGGCTCCATGATGGTCTTGAGGGAGATGACACTGATGGTCATGTGGACGATATTACTCGTTTCGTTGCCCCGGGTGTAGTTGTTACTGTTGTTGAGCCTGACCCAAGGGATGCGAATCATGCCCCCCTTGCGGAGAACCTTCGCCGCTTACGTCTTGCCAAAGATGCCTTGGGAAAAGCTCTTCAGGTCATTGAGCTGCCGATGCCTCCCCGAGCCGATGGGCCCCACCACCGAAACCCAGCTAGCCATGCAAATTTCTATATTGCGAATTCTGCTGTGCTTGTGCCGGTATTCGGATCTCCGACCGACTCAGTCGTTCTGGACCGTCTTCGCCCTTTTTTTCCAGACCGTTCAGTGATAGGGATCGACTGCAGAGATTTGGTTTCGGGGCTGGGCGCAATTCACTGTATTACCCAACAAATGCCGGCCTAGTTGACCGGCTGGAAAACCGACAAAAACCGAGACTAGCCTCGCGAACCGCAGATTGATCGATCCGATCGCCTCGGCTACGGTTGATGGATGGCAAAACCCCTCCGCATTGGACTTCCATCTGGAAGCCTCCAAGAAGCTACCCTCGATCTATTTCGAAGGGCTGGCTACACCATTTCCCGCGCTTCGCGAACCTATCGTCCAGCGATCGATGACCCAAACTTTGAGGTTCGCCTTCTTCGTGCTCAGGAGATTGCCGCTTATGTTCAAGATGGTTTTCTCGATCTGGGCCTAACTGGAAGTGATTGGATTCAGGAAACGAAGGCAAAGGTACAGCCTGTTTCCACCTTGCGCTTCAGCAAGGCTACGGCTCAACCCGCCCGCTGGGTCATTGCTGTTCCTAATCGTTCCCCGATTCGGCGCCCATCCCAGCTCCGAGGAAAACGGATTGCCACAGAAGCCGTGGGTTTGGTTCGGCAGTATCTGTCGAAACGGAAAATAAAGGCAAAGGTTGAGTTTTCATGGGGGGCAACAGAGGTAAAGGTTCCAGAACTTGCCGATGCGATTGCCGACATCACCGAGACTGGATCCTCTTTGCTCGCGAACGGATTGCGTATTCTCGACACGATTCTCGAATCCTATCCTCAACTCATTGCCAATCGGAGCATATGGTCGAACTCCGCGGATCGTGTTAGGATACAAAACCTCGCCATGTTGCTTGATGGCGCCCTCCGAGCTCGGGATTTAGTCGGTCTCAAAATGAATGTTCCGCGCCGTTGCCTGCGCTCCGTCAGTTCCACTCTTTCCTCACTCCGAGATCCCACAATCTCCCCTCTGGCAAGAGATGGGTGGGTTGCGGTGGAAACAGTCATGGAGGAGAAAACGGTTCGCTCGATTATCCCCCGCCTAAAACTGCTGGGTGCAGAGGGAATTATCGAATACCCGCTGAATAAGGTTGTCAGTTAACTATTCCAACGCCACGATGGAGTTATGGGATCAGTCAAAAAGAAGCGGAAATCTAAAATCGCGAAGCATAAACGCCGTAAGCGTAGCCGCGCGAACCGCCATAAGAAGCGCCTCCGGTATAAGACGTAAGTTTTGGGCGGTTCTTGCCCTACTTACTCTTCTACCGCCAACGCTTTCAGCTTTCGATACGGCTCGAACGAGCCGCGTTGATTCTGCCCTGTCCTTTGCCGAGGGTCGTCGTGCTGATTCTTTGGGTTTAAGCGGATTAGCCCTCGATGCCTACAGCCGCGCCTTAGAATCAGATCCTACTTCCAGACAAGCTGCCCTAGCCAAGGCCGCTTCTCTTCTCGATCTCAATCGGCCCCAAGAGGCCTTGACGATTCTTCATTCACTCAACCCTGATCCCTTGGATGAGGCAGAACGATCGACTCTCCTTTGTCTCTGCCTGATCGCGAGTCAACAGGGTGAAGCGGCAGTAATTGCGCAAAGAGATGCTCTGACCGCTTTAGCAGGATGGCAAGTTGAGGATCCCACGCGGCTCGCGCGAGTCGCGGAAGGCCTTCTTCGTTCAGGCGCATCCCTTTCGCGGAAATCGCAACGTGAAATTGCAGCCTCAGTTCTCCCTGCTTTTATTCGGGCAGCTGATCTCAATACCGGCCTGGGAGGGCTGACCTTACGGGCGGCAGAGATCGCCCTGGTGGCGGATGATTTGCCCACCGCAATCCGATACTTTCGCGAATTTGTTGAGGAGCGACCAGATGAGGTCTCTTTTCTGGAACAGCTCGCGGCAGTCTTGATTCTCAATGAGCAGCCAACTGAAGCGGACACCCTTTTACGCCGCGCCGAGATCGAAAAGCCCAATCGCTCGAACCTCTACCCCGTGATGGCAAATTTGTATGAGGAACTCAACCTCCCTGCTCGAGGTGAAATTTATCGTGTCCTCGCACTCCATACTTCCGAGAAGCCCGCCCTGAGTGATTTTCTTCGCCTCGCCCTTCTCCAACTGAAGCAAAATCAAATCCGACGGACCAATCATACCCTGACCCAAGCTGCCTATTCCCACCCCGACTCGCTTCAGCTTCTTCTGGTGCGTGGACTGGCGGAAAAGGCAGAAAACAAAATGGCGGAAGCCGCCTCCTCTTTCGCTCAAGTCGAGCGTCTGGCGCAAGGAAAGCCTGAAATACTGGATGCGGGTTTTTATTTCGAATATGGCGCAGCTTGTGAACAGTCTGGCCAGCCCAGACGGTCCGAAGCTGCCCTGCGACGAGCCCTCCAGCTGAATCCAGCCCATCACCAATCCTTAAACTACCTTGGCTATATGTGGGCAGAAAGAGGCAGAAATCTTCCTGAGGCCTTACAAATGATTGAAAAGGCGCTTTCCCTCAGTCCTGGCAATCCTGCTTATTTAGATAGCCAAGCATGGGCGCTCTTTCGTCTTGGCAATCCTTCAGCTGCACGCCCCCTACTTGAGGAAGCGCTACGTCAGGTTCCCGATGATCCCACTCTCCTTGAGCATTTTGGGGACATCGCTAGCCGACTAGGGCAAACCAATCAGGCCAAGGAGGCTTACGAAAAAGCAATCCTTCGCGGCGGGCCCACCGTCCCGCTTCAAGATAAAATCAAAATTCAACGAGTGAATCCGTAATAGAAATTGACCGGCATGCAAATTGATATGTTCATATCCAATGTGGCCACCTTTGTCTGGGGGCCATGGTTGATCGCTCTCCTTTTTGGCACTCATCTTTATCTCACTTTCCGCACCGGATTCATGCAAAAGCATCTCTGGCATGCGATTCGACTTTCCGTCACCAAAGAGCCAGGCGCGCCTGGAGATGTCTCCGCCTTCGGTTCTCTCACCACCGCTCTGGCGGCTACCATAGGGACAGGAAACATTTATGGGGTTGCCGGGGCTATCCTTTTAGGAGGACCTGGCGCGGTTCTCTGGATGTGGCTAACTGGAGTTTTCGGAATCGCCACGAAATACGCTGAGGCCCTCCTCAGTGTGAAATATCGGGAAGTAAATGTTCATGGGCAAATGTCAGGAGGCCCAATGTATGTTCTGGAAAGGGCTCTGCATGCACGCTGGGCTGGGGTTCTTTTTGCCATCTTCACTGCTATTGCCGCCTTTGGAATCGGTAATATGGCTCA
>CAMBGW010000108.1 GCA_945866245.1 Verrucomicrobia subdivision 6 bacterium
TTAAAAATGTTGCAGGAGTTGCACGTTCCAGCGAAAGAGGCAGTTCTGGTTGGGGATACGACACACGATGCGGAGGTGGCGAAGGCGATGGGGGTCGCCTGTATTTTAATCCCTTGTGGGCATAATAGTCGGGACCGGTTAGTGCGGTGCGGGGTGAAAGTTGTGGAGGGCTTGGGAGAGCTACGGATCGAAGCGTGAAAAAAATGATCACTCTGAAGGGAGGGGTTTGATAGAATGCAGAAGATGAACGTGGCGATGATCGACTATGGCAGAGGAAATCTGCGAAGTGTAGAGAGAGCTTTAGAGAAGGCGGGGGGGAGGGTGACTCGGGTAGAAAATGCGGCGGGGTTAAAACAGGCTGAGACAGTGGTTTTGCCAGGGGTAGGATCGTTTGGAGATGCGGTGGAGGGATTGAAGCAGCGAAAACTGTGGGATCCTTTGCGGGAGTGGGTGAAGGGAGATCGACCATTTCTGGGAATCTGTCTGGGTTTTCAATTACTATGGGAAGAGGGGGAGGAGGCGCCAGGAGTCAAGGGATTGGGATTATTTGGTGGGCGAGTAAGTAAATTTCGGGCTGAAGGTTTAAAAATTCCTCTGATCGGGTGGAATCAGGTACGGGTTCAAGATTCGAAGGTTAATTATTTTGAGGGTGGAGACAGATTCTTTTACCACGTTCATTCCTACCGTCCTGAATCGGTGTCCGCAGAATATCTGATATGCGAAACAGAGTATGGGGGTTGGTATCCGAGTGGGGTTAAGAAAGGGAAAGTAGCGGGGTTTCAATTTCACCCAGAGAAAAGCCAAGAGGCAGGCATCGCATTACTGGGCAAGTGTTTAGCCTCAATTCAGGACGGGTGACTTGCATTCACTCAGAAACTTACTATTTTGGATTTATGATTAATAAATTGATTCGGCTTACTGTGTTGGGGTTGGTGGTTGGTTTGGCATCTGCAACTATGGCCGGTGAAGGCTGTGGTAGCTGTGGAGATGATGATAGTGGTGCAAAAAAGAAGAGCACCAACAACGTCACCCCCCCCAATAAGAAATAACGTTTCGAAAAACAAAAACCCAGCCTCGATAAATTCGGGGCTGGGTTTTTTGTTGTCGGGTGAGGACTAGTTTTTCGGGCGACCGAGCTTTGCTTTCATTGTCACCGGGGTCTTAGGATTATCCCGCGGATCCCGTGGCTTCGCGACGATTTTGTCTGCCACTTCCATGCCTTCGATGACTTCACCGAAAGCGGAGTACTGGCCGTCGAGGAAGGCAGTTTCTGTGACGCAGATAAAAAACTGGCTGCCGCTAGAGTTCCTCTGTGGGTTCACTTCGTCCCCTGTGCGCGCGGCGGAGACGGTGCCCCGCTTGTGTTTGTTTTTAATTTCTGCCGGAACGGTGTATCCAGGGCCGCCTGTGCCGTGGGAGGAGCGGTTGTTAGCATCCTTACTCGTAGGGTCGCCACCTTGGATCATGAAACCGGGGATGACGCGATGGAAGGTGGTGCCGTCGTAAAAGCCTTCTTTCACTAGCTTTTTGAAGTTTTCGGAATGTTTCGGACAGTTGACTGAATCGAGTTTGATGACGATGACGCCGTCGTCCGTAACCAGGGTAATGATATCCTCTTCAATGATGGTAGTTTTCATGTCGTTGGACTCCTTTGGGGTGGGGGTGTTGGTTTCCGCCGCATGTGCGGCAAAAGCAAAGAGAAGGGTTAAGGCGAACGGGGTGATGATCTTTGTCGAGGGGATAGAATTAAGCATGTCGAAGAATGGTCCAAGATGCCCCTTCGGCCAATAATGAATTTCCAACTATGGCATGCTCTCGTTTGATCATGGCTAGGGCCACCAACCCCGGGAGGTTGACGTCCGAGGCCAGGCTACTCATTTTTCCCACAACCAATCCGTCCGAGGTTGTGCATTCCCCCAATCGTTTCGGGGCGGGATCGCTCGTGCCCAAAACACAAAGGTGGCGGTTGACGTGGCCGACGCTACGAAGGCGGGAGATGACCTCTTGTCCGATGTAGCAACCTTTGGTGGAGCTGATGGCGTCGGATTCGAAACCTGCCTCGGGTGGGAGGGTATCGGGTCCGACGTCCACTCCCCAAAGAGGAAGTCCACGAGCGATACGCAGGGGTTCCCAGTCGGGTAGGGGGGAGGCAGCAGGTTTCCATGAGGAGGTGGAGGGAATCCAGAGGTCGATTCCGGGCTCGCGAAAGCGTGGGCAGAGAAAGTGAAGGGCGTCTGCGGGGGCATGGGAGGGAGGAGAGGTAAGAGTGGGGAAGTGAGCGAGGGTGTAGGAGGAGGAGATGTCCTCAACGGTGACATCATCGGCGACGATAAATTTTTCGATTCGGGACCGGATCGATTCACGAAGCGAGAAGTCGGTTTCAATGAGGAGGGAGTCGGGGGTGGCGGCGATGTGGAGATCCGCCTCAAGTCGACCTTTGGAGGTGATAATGGCGGAGCGAATGGCGGAGCCGGGGATTAGTTTTTTTAGATCTTGAGTGACTTGGCCGTTGAGGAAGCGAAGGCGGTCGGCACCGGATAGGCGGAGGAGAGTTCGGGGGCCGGGAAGCCACGCGGGGGCTGGAGATTTGATCTTTTGGAGGAGGTTGGGATTCATCAGAGTGGTGGGGTGACGGATGAACATTTCATGGATGAGGCGTTACGCCAAGCTCGGAAGGCGGCGGCCAAGGGGGAGGTGCCGGTGGGTGCGGTGCTGGTGGTGAATGGAGCGATCGTGACGAGGGCTCACAATCAGGTGGAGGAGTTGAAGGATGCGACGGCTCATGCGGAGATGTTGGTGGTGACGGCGGCGGCGGGGGAGATGGGGGATTGGCGTTTGAACGAGGCGACGGTTTACGTGACGAAAGAGCCGTGTCCGATGTGTGCGGGGGCGATGGTGTTATCCAGAGTGAAAAAAGTGGTCTACGGGGCTGCCGATCCCAAGGGCGGGGCGGCGGGTGGGGCGCTGAATTTATTGCAGTTTGAAGGGCTGAACCATAAGTGTGAAATTCGCAGTGGGGTGAGGGCGGAGGAGTGCCGTGAAATTTTGCGTGAATTTTTTCAGGAGAGAAGGAAGGAGGGTAGCGCGAATGGAGAGTCTTGAAGGTATCAGGTGGCCATTCGGCACTGGGGTGAGTGTGATCAAGGTGGGGCCGGCGGGGTTAGTTGCTTTATCCAAGCCCAGTGGGATTCGATCCCAGCCCAAGGAAGGCGGAAAAGATTCGATGGCTTTGCTTACCTGCAGCTATTCGCTGAAAGATGAGGCGTATCACATTCCTCCAGACAAGGGTGGAGGTAAGGTGTGGTTGTTGCACCGTCTGGATGGGGGGACTTCTGGGGTAATTCTGGTGGCCAGTGAGGAGCAGACTGCTGCTGAGGTGAAGTATGCGTTTGCCCAGCATCAAGTGCGGAAGAGGTATATTGCAATGGTGTTTGGATGGCCTGAGAGGGTGAACGCGATATGGAAGGATCGGATTGAGGTAGTGAAGGATAAGGGGAGAGTACGGGCGCGCCCTGGAAATGGTTCTTGGGCTGAAGCGGTGATGAAGGAGAGGTCGAGGGGCAAAGGGGCGGCGGGGGGGATGAGCTTATTAGAGCTAGAGCCAAAGACAGGTCGGACCCATCAACTGCGGATTCAGTGCTCTCAGCGCAATCTTCCAATTGTGGGGGATCGGACGTATGGAGATTTTGAAAAGAATCGAATCTTCACAAAAAGCACGGGCCAGCAGGGGATGTTTTTGCATGCGGAACGCGTCAAAGTGCCCTTCCGTGGAAACGATTGGGAGGCGAGTGTGGCTGTGCCGAGTCATTTTACTGTTGGGGGATGATGAGCGAAGGCTTGATCTATCTCTTGTTGATCTGGAGTGTGGTGACATGAGTTTACCGAAATTCTCTAAAAGTGAGGATAGGCTTTCCTTGAAGCTCGCTGGGGCAATTACCCTTGGAGTATTCATTCTGGCAGGGGTCTTGGGTTGGAAGGGAGTCCTGCCACCGAACGGAATCCTCACTCTGGTGGCGCTTGCGGTGGTTGGATTCGTGGCCGTAGCGCTGAAAGATCGGTGGAAGAAAATCCGCTGGGGAGGAGGGGAGATTGAAATGAAAGTTGGAGCAGGGCAAAACTGGTTGAGGCGGTTGTACCACTGGACAATTCACTGGGCGTCGACACCTCAAGCTGTCCCAGCTTTAGTCGCTATTGCCTTTATTGAATCCAGCTTTTTTCCAATTCCACCCGACGTTCT
>CAMBGW010000109.1 GCA_945866245.1 Verrucomicrobia subdivision 6 bacterium
GCCCAGCAGGGTGATTTCAATTTGTATGCGGTTAAAATCGCTCTCGAAAAGGCAATGACCTCCGAGAACAAAGCTCAGGCTGGATTCCGCGTTGATGTGATGATCGGTGAAGACGCCAAGTACTTGGCGAATCCCTCGGTCCAATCCAATTCTGCGCAAGATTCGAACTACCTGTTCCTCGAACAGGCTTATGTTCAACTCCGCGCCCCTGTGGGTAACGGCTGGGACTTCAAAGTTGGAAAGTTTGCCTCCATCCTCGGTTACGAGGTAATGGAACGTCCCGCCAATATGAACATCACCTACGGCTTGCTCTATAACCAATTCCCCTTCTGGTACACGGGTGTTCTCTCGTCCTACAAGTTCGATGAGTACCTCGATGGCAAGCTGGGTGTTGCTAACGGTGCGAACAGCGACAACAACACGACCACTTCTGGTGGAAGCGATGGCGTGGCCCTCTTGGCCGCTCTCAACGTGACCGCCCCTGGTGGCAACGCGAACTGGAGCCATAACTTTGAATACAGCACAGCGAGTGAAAACAGCACTGGAAACCCTACTGCAGGGACAAGCCCTGGTGCAACGAACCAAAATGCGTTGCCCTCGAATGTTGGCTCAACATCTGCAGCAGGTGGTGCCTGGACCATCATCTATAACTCTTGGGGCAACTGGGCTCCTAAGTTTGCCAATGATAAGCTCCTACTTGCCTTCGATACCGTTCTCGGCAACACCGCTGGTGCGAACGGATACAATAGTACAAATAGTGCAAACACTCCGAACAACACAACTTGGTGGGGTGCATCGGCCTACGCGAAGTATCAGTTTAACGACTGGTTCTCTCTTGCCAGCCGTGGTGAATACTTCGGTGGCGATAATCTCGCTAAAATCGGCAACGGTCTTGCTGCAAATAACCAAGACGCCGGTTTAAGCTGGTGGGAGTACACGATCACAGCTGGATTTAATGTGATCGATAACGTCTTGATCCGTGCGGAGTACCGCTTGGATTGGGGGGGCAATATTTCCGGGACCAATGGCGGTGAAAATGCAGGTCAGCTGAACAGCAGTGGCCCGGCTCACTACGCGGGTGCGGAAGTGGTTTACAGCTTCTAAAAATTATTTAGAACGCAGTTAGTTTAGAAACCCCCGAGTGGCAGTGATTGGCCACTCGGGGGTTTTCTTTTTTTATTCATCAAATGGTACGGACGCCTGTCCCAGCCGTCCGTACCGCCCTTAACGATTCATTTTCCCTAGACATGAGACTAGTCGCATCTAATTTACTAATTTGATGTCAACATTATCACTCTTCAAGCCGTCGAACCTTGCCAAAGACATACCCGCTGGGCTGGTCGTATTTCTAGTGGCTTTACCTCTCTGCTTGGGGATCTCTCTTGCCTCAAATGCGCCGCTTTCTGCCGGAATCATCGCTGGGATTGTCGGGGGCCTGATCGTTGGCGTTCTCAGTGGCTCGAGTACCAGCGTAGCTGGGCCAGCGGCTGGCTTAACCGCGGTAGTCGCATCGCAAATTACCGAGCTAGGGTCATTTGAAGCTTTTCTCGTTGCCGTTATGCTTGCAGGAGTTCTCCAGATCATTTTCGGTTTATTGAAAGGTGGGTTTCTCTCCTCTTTTTTTCCCTCGAGCGTGGTGAAAGGTCTGCTGGCTGCAATTGGCATCATTATTATTTTTAAGCAGCTCCCTCATTTGGTTGGGTATGATGCGCTTCCCGCTGGGGCACACGCTTTCTTGGAGCCAAACGATGAAAATACCTTCAGCGCGATGGCCGACGCCTTCCGCCTGCTCCTGCCTGGAGCCACCGCGCTTGGTTTGCTCTCCCTCGGTCTGCTCGTTCTCTGGGGGGAGGTGCCATGGCTGAAAAAATCACCTATCCCTGGACCTCTTGCAGCCGTTTTACTAGGAACGGCTGGGAACATGCTGCTGATCAAGATGGGTCATCCCTGGGCCATCGGCTCCACTCATCTCGTTCAAGTGCCTCTCGCAGAGGGAGCCTCCGGTTTGAGGCAACTTCTCAGCACGCCCGACTTTTCCATTCTCTCCAAACCGATCCTCTACACCTCCGCACTAACCATGGCGGTGATCGCTAGCTTGGAAACCCTCTTAACCATCGAGGCGGTGGATAAGATCGATCCCCAGCAGAGGAAATCACCCGCCAACCGAGAGTTACTGGCCCAAGGAGCGGGTAATATCCTTAGCGGATTTCTGGGCGGCCTGCCCATGACCAGCGTGATCGTTCGCTCGGGCGCCAACGTGAATGCCGGCTGTCAGACCAAGGTTTCCACCATTTTCCACGGCTTCCTTCTGCTGGCTTGTGTTGCTCTCTTGCCCCAATGGCTCAATCAAATTCCCCTCTGCTGCTTGGCGGCGGTGCTCATCGTGACGGGCTACAAATTAGCCAGCCCGAAGGTGATGAAGCAGATGTGGGGGGAGGGGAAGTACCAGTTTCTTCCGTTTGTCGTGACGATTATTGCTATCGTGCTCTCCAATCTTCTCACTGGAATTTTAATTGGTCTTGGGGTGAGCCTACTCTTCATTCTTCGGAGCAACTTTCAAAGGGCCATACGTCAAGTCGTGGAAAAGCACGCTCATGGAGACGTCTTGCGGTTAGAGTTAGCCGCACAGGTAAGTTTCTTTAATCGGGCCGCCCTACAAAAGATTCTCACCGAGATACCCCGGGGCGGGCGTGTTCAGATCGATGCCCGCAACACTGTCTACATCGACCCTGACATACTCGATCTGCTGACCGATTTTAAGGAGATCACTGCCAAGGCACACGGGGTGGAGGTAACCTTCGTTGGGTTTAAGAAAAAGTACGATAAACTGCAGGAGGATCTCACCTTTGTCGACTATTCGAGCCGTGCGGTGCAGCAGTCCCTCCAGCCTGCAGAGGTTTTTGAGCTGCTCAAGGCGGGGCATGAGCGCTTTCTCGCAGGGAAGCCACTCTATAGGGATCTGCGCAAGCAGGCTGAGGCTACAGCCACAGGGCAATATCCTATCGCCGCGGTATTGGGATGTATCGATAGCCGGGCTCCGGTGGAGCACATTTTTGATCTTGGGCTTGGAGATGCCTTTGTCGCACGGATTGCCGGCAATGTGGCGAGGGACAAAATGATCGGAAGCCTCGAGTTCGCTTGTGGGGTGGCTGGAGCCAAACTTCTGATGGTTTTGGGGCACACTTCGTGCGGGGCGGTGAAGGCCTCGGTAGAGCTCAAAGTGGCTGGCAAAACAGCGGCCGAAGCAACTGGATGTGACCATCTGGATGAGCTGGTTGGCATTATCCAAGGATCCATTGATCCAAGCCAGGTGAAGGATTTTGCGAACTGGACTGACGATAAAAAGAAGGCGTTTGTCGATGAGGTGGCACGTAAAAATGTCCTCAACACGATGAACTATATTCAGGAGAAAAGCCAAATTCTGGGCCGTCTGATTCGGGAGAAAAAAATCTTGATGGTGGGGGGCGTCTACAATGTCCAGACCAGCAAAGTAGAATTTCTTCCGTCCTGAGATTGCCCGTAGGTTTTGCCCTAGGGTAGGGCTGCGGGCTTGAATCGATAAGCTCTCTTGCTTCCGGCTTCTGCTTCGCTTGAAATCACCTATGGACAATCGTTGGATGAAGGTGGGCCTAGCACTTCTAGGAATGGTTTTTTCAGGGATCTCTCTTTATTTAATTCTCAATCCGGAGCGGACGGGAGTCGTGCCCAACTATCGCTTTGCCGCCTCCCACTGGTGGGCGGGGGAGTCGATGTACCCGGGTGGAACCCACGGATTTCTCTACGTCCCGCAATTTGCCCTGCTCTTCACCCCGTTCCATCTGGTTCAGCCCCTTGTTCTAGGGGAGATCATGTGGCGGCTGCTGGGCTTCGGGCTTTTTGCTTTGGCCTTGTCGGAGCTGTCGAAATGTAACGTTGGAACTGTCAAGGGGTCTAAGTTCAATCCGGCTTTTGCCCTGCTGGTTCTACTGGCGGTGCCGGCCTCACTGGCCTCTCTGAGTAACGGGCAGACCAACCTACACTTGTCTGCCATCCTTGTTTTACTCTGTTTATCGATTCGGGCGGAGAAATGGAATCTTGCGGCAACGCTGCTCACGATTGCTTTAATCCTCAAGCCGATCTCTATCGCCCCATGGCTCCTAGCCTTCGCGGTATTTTCACCTCTACGAGTTCGACTTATCGTGGGTTTGATGGCTCTTGGGGTCGTGGGCTTGAT
>CAMBGW010000110.1 GCA_945866245.1 Verrucomicrobia subdivision 6 bacterium
AGCAAAAAGTAGGCCGGCGGATTTTCGGTAGACGGGCTCGGTCTACCTTTGCATGCGAATTTCGGCTACGGTGATGTCATGGCATCGAATTTACCGATTGAGGAGATCCGCGAGAAGTTAAGCAGTGCGCTGCGGGCGGGACGAAAGAGAATTGTGGTCGAGGCGCCTACGGGGTCAGGAAAGTCGACTCAGATTCCGCAAATGTTGCTGGAGGGCGGTTTTTTGGGGGAGCGTGGACAGGGGGTAATTTTACAGCCCCGGAGGATCGCGGCTCGTATGTTGGCGAAGAGAGTGGCAGAGGAGCGAGGGGTGCAGTTGGGAAAAGAGGTGGGGTACACCATTCGGCTGGATGATCAGACTTCCTCAGAAACAAGGATTCGATTTGTCACGGAGGGAGTTTTAGTCCGGCAGATGATTACGAGGCCGCGACTGGAAGGGGTGCAGGCGGTGATTTGTGATGAGTTTCATGAAAGGCATTTGTACGGAGATTTGACGTTAGGGAGAATCTTAGATCTGCAGGAGGGGGCGCGGCCGGATCTGATTTTAATTGTGATGTCGGCGACTTTGGAGACGGAGAAGTTGGCGGAGCGGATTGGGGCGGAGGTGTTGCGATCGGAGGGACGAATGTTTCCTGTGCAGGTGGAGTATTTAAAGCAGCGGGAGGATTTGAGTGGATCAGGGGTAGCGGAGGTGGCGGCGCGCGAAGCGGCGCGATTGATACGTGCGGGTCAAGGGGACGTGCTGGTTTTTTTGCCAGGGGGATATGAAATCAGCCGAGCCAGAAGGGATTTGGAGTCGAGACTTGGAAATGCGGAGGCGGTGATTTTACCGCTCCACGGGGAGATGTCGCCCAAGGATCAAGATGCGGCGCTGCAAAGGTATGATCGACCGAAAGTGGTCGTGGCGACAAATGTGGCGGAGACCTCTTTGACTTTGGATGGAGTGAAGGCGGTGGTGGATTGCGGGATGGCACGGATGGCGAAGTATGATCCGCGAAGGGGATTAGAAACGTTGCTGGTGGAGAGAATTAGTCATGCATCGGCAGCGCAGCGAGCGGGAAGAGCTGGGCGGACAGCGCCGGGAATTTGCGTGCGGTTGGAGACGGAGATGGATTGGTCGAAGCGGCCGAAGGTGGAGGAGCCAGAGATTCGGAGATTAGATTTGGCGGAGGTGGCTTTGGTCTTAGCGGCGGCGGGGGCGGGTCGACTGAGAGATTTTCGCTGGGTTGATCTGCCGGAGGAGGGATCGGTAGTTCGGGCGGAGCGTTTACTAGCAGATTTGGGGGCGACGGAGGGGGTGGGGGGGAGATTAACCGAGACGGGCAGGAAGATGGCGGGTTGGCCTGTGCATCCCCGATTAGCCCGGATGTTGATGGAGGCGGGGGCATTGGGGTGTTTGCGAGGGGCGGCAGGGATTGCGGCACTTCTTTCTGGCAGGCCTCTTTTGCAGAGGATGGCGGGAAGAAGGGGAGAGGGGGCGGAGATTTTGTGGGAGGCGGAGGAGGAGAGTGATCTGTTCGTGTGGCTGAGGGCGTTGCGATTTGCGGAGAGGGAGAAGTTTCATCCGAGTGCGTGTGGGAGAATGGGAATTCATGGGGGGGCGGCGAGGGAGGCGGCAGCGGTGCGGGATCGGCTTCTGCGTGTTTCGGAAGCGATGGGATTAAAAGTGGAGGAGAGTGCGGCGTCGGGGGAGAAGTTGCGGAAGTGTGTTTTGGCTGGATTTTCGGATCACTTAGGCAGGAGGTTAGATGGGGGGACCTTGCGGTGTCGTTTGGCGGGGGGGCGGGGAGGATCGATTGGAAGAGAAAGTGTGGTGCGGGATCGGCCGTTGGTTGTGGCGGCAGAGATTAAAGAGATTGGGAAAACTGACGGGGAGGTGGAGGTGATTTTGGGCTTGGTGAGTTCAGTAGAAGAAAGTTGGTTGCGGGAAATGTTTCCGGGGGATTTTTCGGAGCAGAGGGGTCTGGTATTTGAGGAGAGTGGGCGAAAGGTTTGCCAGGTCGAGGCGAGGCGTTTTCGGGATCTGGTGTTAGAGGAAAAAAAGAGAGAGGTGGAGGCGGGGATAGAGACAGCGAAGGTTTTGGCTCAGGCGGTTTTGCAGGGTCGATGCGTATGGCCGGGGTGGAGTGCGGAGGCGGATCGGATTTTGGAAAGGTTGGAGGTGGTACGGGGTTGGGCGGCAGGGGAGCCGTGGCCGGATTGGAATGAGGAGGCCAAGCGTTTGGTTTTAGAGATGCAGTGTGAGGGGTGTTTGACTTGGCGACAGGCGAATGAGCGGAGTGCAGACCGATCGATCAAGGAGTGGCTGGGTCAAAAAAGAGTCCAGCGGATAGATGGGTTAGCTCCGGAGCGAATTGAAATGGCGGGGGGAAAATCTTTTAAGATTGAGTATGGGAAGGGGCGGGAGCCGAGAATCTCAGCTAAGATTCAGGATTACTATGGGTTGGAAAAGACGCCGAGGATCGGGGATGGAAAGGTGGAGTTAACGCTGGAGATATTGGGGCCGAATCGGCGACCGCTGCAGGTGACAAAAGATTTGGGATCTTTTTGGAGGGAAACGTATCCGAAGTTGAAGGCGGAGTTGGCTCGGAAGTATCCGAAGCACGAGTGGCGTTAGGAAGTTAGGGAGGGGTGGGGGAGTTGGTGGTGGGGGCGGGGGCTGTTGGGGGGAGAGGCGGGGCGGCGGAGTCTTTGACCGCAGGTCGATTGCCGGCGGCTTTGAGGACAGCGGCTTGATCGGCAGCGGAGGCCTCCGGGCGTGGCTGGGCGGGGGGCTGGGCAGCAGCCTTGGCAACGGCGGCGGCGAGTTGTTCCGCCTCGACCGCATTTTTATAGGCAAGAAGAGCGGGAGGAAGTTCGGAGATGCCCTCTCCGGAGGCGAAGGAGAGGGCGCGGTCTCCCAACCCAGTTCCGCGATTGGCCTCAGGAAATTCTTGGGCGATTTTTTCGTACATATCGAGAGCGGCTTTTGTTTTTTCGTCGCGACGAAAGATTTCGGCCAGTTTCATGAGAATTCGCAGGCGGTCGCGATCATCTTTTTCGCTGAGTAGGTCCAGATCCTCTTCATAGAGGTGGGCGGCTTCTTTTCTTTCATTGAGGTCTCGGTAAATATCGGCAGAGCCCTCCAAGATGATTTTATTTTTCGGGAAATCTTCGATGAGTTGATTGACGGCGTTGCGGGTTTCGGAGATGGAGCCGGAGTTGGCAAGCAGGCGAGCTTTGCGGAGGCGGAGCCAAGGGAGGTTGGGCGATTTTGCAGTTTGGGCGGAGTCGAGATTCTCATAGAAGTTGCGAGGGAAGGGCCGATAGAGGGGGTCGCCGACGAAGGTCACCATCCAAGATAGGCCGATTTGGGATTGGTAAGCCGATTCCGCGAAGGTGAGTCCGGAGAGGAGTCCGCTGACGAAGAGGCTGATATCGGGAGTAAAGCGGAGGTAGGGTTCGTAGACTGCGCCCATGGTGGCGGTAACGCCGTGGGCGAGGAGGGGACCGACCCAGTTTTTGGTTTCGGAGCGTACGGTATCGGCGCTGAAGGAGTGGATATGGTAAGCGATGGCTCCTCGACGGAATCGGGTAGTGGGAAGTTCGAAGGGTCCTTCAAAGTTCCATGTGTACCAGCCGGCGTAGAAGGCGATCTGATCCCAAGGGATCCATTTGGAGGCAACCTCGGGCTTTCGATCGATCTCGATATCGAATCCGCGGGCTTGGAAAAGGACGGCGGCTTGCTCAATCCAGCCATCCCCCATGCGGTAGGGGTCGTCTTTTTTCTCAATGGTGCGGATATCGAAAAAGGCGCGACCGGTGAGTTCGGTTTTTTCTGTTTCGACGGCATCTTCGATCATGCGGCGGACGATGGCGGGTGTGGGGCCATCGAGCCGGCAGACCATGATGAGATAGTTCGCAAAAAATTGGCCGAAGGGGCGAATGCGTTTGTCGGCAAAGTAGGGATTGGAGACGATTCCGTAGGTAGGTAGGCCGCGAAGTGGGAGAAGGGCGAGTTCAGAATCAACCGCGGCAGCGTTGGGGCGGAGTTGAGCCATGAGGGTTTCGGGCGCCTGGACGGTGGGATCTTCTGCGATTTTGAGAGGGACACCCCGCATGAGAACCATGATCCAGATGGGATTATCTTGTGACTGTTGGATGGGAAGATTGTCGGGCAGGCCAAGGATGGGGTTGGGGAGAATTGTTTCGCTGCGTTTCAGCCAGCC
>CAMBGW010000111.1 GCA_945866245.1 Verrucomicrobia subdivision 6 bacterium
GAGCCGGAGACGGGGATTGAACCCGTGACCCTCTGTTTACGAAACAGATGCTCTACCACTGAGCTACTCCGGCGAAGCTGAGATTGTAGGAC
This sequence comes from Verrucomicrobia subdivision 6 bacterium, assembly GCA_945866245.1. GTDB lineage: Bacteria > Verrucomicrobiota > Verrucomicrobiia > Methylacidiphilales > Verrucolacustridaceae > Verrucolacustris. The sequence continues at coordinate 93 of CAMBGW010000111.1, forward strand.
AAGAAAAGGGGGGGAGACAAACCCTGCTTCAGGCTGGAAAGCGGGATTGGAAAGGGGCGACTTTTGGGGCATAGTTTCCTCTTTATGTCCCATTCAGCCCCAGTTTATTTGGACTGCAACGCGACCACTCCGATTGAACCGGAGGTGGGTAAGTTGGTTCGGTATTTCTTTGAGGAGGAGTATGGAAACGAGGGAAGTCGTACCCATGGTTTTGGGGCCAGGGCGAAGGAGGCGGTTGATCGGGCGAGAGAGCAGATAGCGCATTTGGTGGATTCGAAAATCAACGAGGTGGTTTTTACGAGTGGGGCAACGGAGAGCAATAATTTGGCGATCTTGGGATTGGCGAATTGGGGACGAAGCCATGGAAAAACCCACATCGTCAGCACACGAATTGAGCACAAGGCGGTTTTGGAACCGATCGAGATGTTGGCAAAGGATGGCTTTGAGGTGGATTGGGTGTCTCCCGACTCCAACGGTCGGGTGGATGCCCAAGAGCTGCTGCAGAGAGTCAGACCGACCACTTTGTTGGTTTCCTTGATGCATGCGAATAATGAGACGGGGGTCGTTCAGCCGATTTCGGAAGTGGCGCAAGGTTTGGGAGATCATCCTGCATGGTTTCACGTGGATGCGGCGCAAACATTTGGAAAGTTGGTCCCGACACTGCGAGACCATCGAATCGATTTGATGAGTGCTAGTGGTCATAAGATCTATGGGCCGAAGGGGGTGGGGGTGTTGATTGTGAGAAATCGAAAAAAACAGAAGGTTCCTTTGCACCCGTTGGTTTTTGGTGGGGGACAAGAACAGGGGTTGAGGCCGGGGACATTGCCTGTACCCCTGGTCGTGGGGTTAGGTTTAGCGGCGGAGTTAGGGGAAAAGCGCCATACGGAGCGGGAAAAGTATTGTCACTCCTTTCGGGAAAAATTTTTTCAAGCCATCACTCCGCTCAATCCTAAGATCCACGGAGTGGAAGGAGAGGTTCTTTCCCATACGGCGAATGTTTCTTTTCCAGGATGGAGTGCTGAAGAGGGAATGTTGAAGATTCGGGATTTGGTGGCTGTATCGAATGGTTCGGCTTGTACTTCCTCGAGTTATCAACCGAGTCATGTCCTACAGGCGATGGGATTGGGAAAAGAGGAAATTGTCGGAGCGATGAGATTTTCATGGTCCCACTTAACCCCGGAGCCGAACTGGGGCGGTTTAGTCGAAAAGTTAAAAAAATAGACTGAGAAAGCCTCGCTCAGCGGAAAAGCGAAAGGCGGCCTTGGGCAAAAGATAATGGGGTGGGGCGAGGCGCAACTTGGCAGCGTGGGTGTTGGCGAAGTTCTTGAGCGAGGTCGGCAGAGACGAAGATCTTTTCGACATGAAGAGTGTTTGGAATCAACATCCAACGTTTCTCTCCATAGCGTTGGCGAATCGTGGTCAAGAGCTGCTCATCGTCCGCAAGAGTGCAGGGGATGGCCATTCGTTGCATATCTCCTGTGGTGATGGCGTTGACAAAAGTCTTTTCCTCATCGATGGCATCGCGAAGGCGTCGGGTGATAAAGTCCGCAAGACCGACCCCGAGGGCATTTCCTTGTGCTTTTGCGGTGAGCCCAAGGGCGGCAATGATTTTGATTTTGGGCTGGGTAAGATCCTCGTAGCCATGAACACCTCGCCGGCCGATGACGTTGGTATCCATCCCCGTTCCGCTGTAAGTCTTTCCGATATCATCGACAACAAGAACGTCTATTTTTTGCGAGGGGAGGGAGGGAAAGTAGTGGCGATGCCGTTCGAGAAGGGCGGGTTCTCGGGTCAGGATCTGGTTGCCCAGGATGGCATGGATTTCAGCGGTTTGATCGAATCCATCCTCCAAGATGGCGAGGCCTGCGAAAATCTTCCCGGATTGGACGAGAAGGGAGCCCATTTCATCTAGGATACGGGGCATACGATCGGGTCGGGCGGAGTGGAAAGTTTCGGCCGAGCGGATTTTGCCCATTCCTACGACCATCATCTTGGTGAGACCACTTTGCACTGGGCCGGAAAAGCAGGTGTGGAGTTTAATGCGATTGAGGATGAGGACGCCGGAGGATTCGAAGCAGTGGCGGTCCATCCAAACATCCCCTGAGGTGACCGAGCCCACTTGGACACACTTCATCGAGGAGCGAATTTCCATTCCTGTTGCCTGCTGGGTCAGGCCCAGCGATTCGAGCATCTTTTGTTGCCCTGCGGCAGTGGCTCCGTTGTGGGAGCCCATAGAGGGCACGAGGAAAGGTTTTGCCCCGTGCTGCCGAAGCCAATCTCCAGCGGCTTTGGTGATCGCGACTAAATTAGTGATGCCACGGCTTCCAGCGGTGATGGCAATTTCACCTTGGGGTGGTTTTTGCCCGAGTTGATCGAGGGCACGGTGAACCTCGGCTGTGACATCAGCAAGGGGGGCCGAGACCAGCTGTTGATCGACTTGGTAGAGGTCCACTATTTTGAGTTTAGTTCAATTGCCCGTTTGGACGAGATGCTTCTTTTTGGAGGGGACAAGGGAAACCTGACTTCTTTGTTTGGGAGAAAGGTTTGAGATTACCGTAGGGTTAGTTCAGACTTCAGCTGATGCAAGCCTCGGTAGAGGAGAAAAAAGAGCCCAAGGATGCGGACCCAAAAAAGCGGGTCAAAGGAGCAGCTGGTGGCTTTTTAAGCCGTTATAAGATGCTCTTTGGCGGGAGTTTGGCGGTGGCGATTGCGGTTCATCTCCTTCTTTTGATTGGGTTTGGAAGTTATACCTTGTTTAAGGGATCGTCCCCCCGGATGCCGTTTACCAGCGAAGGCGGGGTTCCGGCTGAAGATGTGGGAATGGAAGCTCCTCCTGAGACTGCGCCAGATATGGTGGAGGAGACGTCCAACGAGTCCAGTCCGACTCCATCCGATGCGGCTCCTGCCGAAATGGATACGGTATTGGCGGTGAGTGGGGTTATTAGTCCGGCGACATCTTTTCAGGCTGCGCCCCCTGTTTTAGCCGCACCTGCCTCGACGGGGATCGAGAAAAGGCTGAGCCAACCAGGAGCTCGTTCGGGCGCCAAAGCCTCATCGGTCAACTTCTTTGGAGCACAAGGGCAGGGCACGAACGTTTATTTTGTGGTGGATGTATCGGATAGTATGGTGGAAGCGGACAAGGGCGGAATTGATGGATACAGGAACTTGAAAACGAAGTTGGGCCAGATGATTGCCAGCCTGGCTGCGGAAACGAACTTTAATGTGGTTTTTTATGGAGATGGAGTAGATCTATTTCGTGGTGAATCGGTTCCAGCCACACCGGAGAACCGAAAAGCCGCAGAGGAGTTTTTGCAAGGCTACATGTCCAGCACCTCCCAGCGTGGAAACCGAACGAGAAACTTTAAGCCAAAGCTCGATAGGCTACCTTCGACGGGGGGGACAAGTCGAATGGACTTAGGTTTACTGGCTGCGTTTGAGGGCAGGGCAGACACCATTTTTGTGCTGACGGATGGCAAGCCGGTCATCCAGAGGGCGATGAACGAGAAGGAGCGTGAGGAGTACCGAAAAAAAGCAGCCGATTCAGAAATCTCCGTGGCGGATCGGCAGAAGTACGAGAAGGAGGTTGCGGAGTATCGAAAAAAGTATGAGGAGTACAACGAGGAGATGAAGAAATACCGAGAAAAATACGCCGACAAAATCACGGAAAAAGCGCGACGAGAGGCGGAAAACCGGGCTAAGGGGAAAGGCAAAGTCATCGAGGGGCAGGGCTTCGTGGTCGATTCCGTGAAAATTTCCGGCTTACCGGATGCGCCCAAGGCTCCTACCGCGCCCCTCCCTCCTCAGGCCAAAGCCCAAGGAAAGGCGGTAGCCGCGCCCAACCTAGGGAATTGGCAGGACGAAGACATATTGGAATATCTCAAGGAGACGATTGCAAAGACATACAAAAAAGACGGTTTTGATTTACCGTCAATTCATGGAGTTTCTTTTATGTCAAAAACCGCAGAGGAGAAGTTCCTGAGTAAACTTGCCAGCCGAAACAACGGCAAATTCATACGAATTTCCGCACCCATCAAGTAGTTTTTTGGGGTTAGGCCTCGGTGGGTACGCCGACTTCCATTCCCAGATTTCGGGCGAGGCGTATGGC
>CAMBGW010000112.1 GCA_945866245.1 Verrucomicrobia subdivision 6 bacterium
TCTGCCTTAAAAAAGAATACTTTAGAAGTTGTGAGAAGCACAGATTCGAACGGTGCCGGTTTTTGGCGAAAAATGATTTGGATGAGAAGTGGGGAGTGGGGAGAGATGTGGGCGGATCCAGCAGATGGATTTTCTGGTTTTCAGTTGGCCTTTGGGGCGGCTTCGGGAACCCAGAGGGCAAAGGTTCAGACAGAGCTTGCTTCGGTGGCGTTGGATAAAAAAGAGAATCGGCCCTTGCTAGGTTGGCTTCTTCTCATTCCTGTTTTGACGGGACTAGGGTGGGCGGCATTGAGTATTCCGAAAGTGCCGGGGATAGCGCTGGCCATTCCTTCGGCTGGTCTATTTGCGATCTATCTGGTTATGCGTTGGAAAATAGCGGATGCGTATATGGACAGACTCATTGCTCAGCTTCAGCTGAGCGTTGGATGGTGGGGGACTTTGTATGGAATGCTCGGTCTAGCGGCGGTTTGTGCAATCTTCTTAGCCCGAACCCGGGGGGGTTGGGAGGAAAGGCGGTTTACGATTTTTTCGTAGAGTTTTTCGATTCGGAATCTTTTTTGTCACCGTCTTGGACTGCGTGCTTCACCTCTTTTTCAAACTCATCTTTCGCGCGGGAGAATTCGCCTAGGCTACGGCCGATGGAGCGGGCCAGTTCGGGGAGCTTTTTGGCGCCGAAGAGTAATATAATGACGAGGACAATCCAGAACCATTCGGAGCCTTGGGGTAAACCGAGTGCGATAGGGAGTGGGATTAACATTTCACAATCTTAAGTTGAAACGCCCGTCTGGCAAGAAGGGGTTGAGGGATTAGAGGCCGAGCGCTTTGCGGGCGGCATCAACCGTCGGTGCGATCGGACTGGGGGCTTGGGGGAAGAGAGAAAGAACGGTATCGGGATCTTTTAATCCGTGGCCCGTGAGAGTCATCGTGACCAAGGAGCCCTTGGGAATCCAGCCGGCAGCCACAGCTTTTCGAAGCCCTGCCACTGGGGCAGCACAAGCAGGCTCGACAAAGATGCCCTCGGTTTGAGCAAGCAACTGGTAGGCGCTTAAAATTTCTTGATCGGTCACCTTATCGATTCTGCCGTTGGACTCTTTTGCGGCGGCCAGCGCACCAGCTCCACTGGCGGGATTTCCGATGCGAATGGCAGTAGCAATCGTCTGAGGATCTTTCACCACGTGGCCGTCCACCAGGGGAGCGGCACCGGAGGCTTGCCAGCCGAAGATGCGCGGGCGAGGGCCTTTGGGAAGAGCCTCGCAAAAGCCTTTCCAGTAGGCGGTGATATTTCCTGCATTCCCGACAGGAAGAAAGTGAAAGTCGGGCGTTTTTCCCAAAGCCTCCAAAATTTCGAAAGAGGCGGTTTTTTGCCCCTCGATCCGTACGGGGTTGATCGAGTTGACCACCTCCACCTCTGGAAGATTCGACATTTGGCGGATCAAATTTAAGGCGTCGTCAAAATTTCCGGTAATCGGCAAAAGCTTCGCACCGTGGATGAGGGCTTGGGTCAGTTTCCCCAAGGCGATCTTACCCGCGGGAATAATCACGGCAGAGGCGATTCCAGCCCTAGCGGCGTAGGCTGAGGCGGAAGCGGATGTGTTGCCCGTGCTGGCACAGATGACCAGTTTGGCTCCTTTGGCGACGGCATGGGTTACGGCCATGGTCATTCCACGATCTTTAAACGATGCGGTGGGGTTGAGCCCTTCGTACTTCAGCCTCAGATCGAAATCACCACCGATGGCCGCAGTCAGTCGCGGGGCCGGCAGAAGAGGAGTGTTTCCCTCGCAGAGAGTGATGATCTTTGCATTTGCAGGAAGGGGCAGTCTGTCCCGAAACGCATGAATGATGCCGCCCCAACTCATGTCAGATCCTCCACCCGCAGGATGGTGGCGGGAGCGCGGGTGTTGGGAAGTTTGGCGATCGAGGCAACGGCACGGTGGAGAGAGGAGAGAAGGGCGGACTCGAGAAGGAAAATGAGTGGGACAGAGCCAGCCCCGTGACCCTCCGGCTGAAGAACCGAAGAGATTCCGATTTTTTCAGCGCCAAAAATTCCTGCGACCTGGGCCAAGACGCCGGGGCGATCCTCGACTTCGATCCGAACGTAAAAGCGGCCGACCGAATCCGAAGGTGAAATGAGGCGAGCTTTTCGCGCCGCATTTTGCAGAAGCGGTCCGGGAGATCGGTCGCTGACATTTTTGGCTGCCTCAGCAAGGTCGGCCAGCAGGGCGCTGGAGGTGGCATCGGGACCGGCACCGCGACCCGTAAACTGAACCGGACCGGAGAGGTTTCCGATGAGCCCGACCGCATTGAATGCGCCGTGGACGGAGGCCATCGGGTGGCGTGCAGGCAGTAGGGTGGGCGCGACGCGGACTTCGATCTGGTCGGACCCGACGGGGCGAATCATGGCGAGTAGTTTGATCACGTAACCTAGTTGGCGGGCAAAGCCGACGTCTTGGGATTCGATCTTTCGGATTCCCTCGACCGGGATCTCAGAAAACTTGGGCAGGAATCCGTAGGCGAGGAGGCAGAGGATGGCGGCTTTATGGGCTGCATCGATTCCGTCGACATCGAGTTTGTCATCGGCTTCGGCATACCCCAAATCCTTAGCTTGTTGGAGTGCGGTGGCAAAATCGGAGCCAGCCTCCGCCATTCGGGAAAGAATATAGTTGGAGGTCCCATTGATAATCCCGTGCAGGCCGAGGAGCTGGTTTGCGACTAAGCCTTCGCGCAGTCCTTTGAGAACTGGAATACCTCCGGCGACGCTGGCCTCAAAGTAGATGGGAGTGGCTGATTTCTGGGCGAGTGGGAACAGCTCTTGGCCGCGTTCGGCCAAAAGGGCTTTATTGGCGGTGACCAGTGGCTTTTTTGCCTTCAACGTGGCTTCGGCAATGAGAAAGGCGTCTTGGGTTCCGCCGACCAGCTCAACGACGATTTGCACGGCGGGGTCGGAGATCACTTTTTTCCAATCCTCCACAGGGGTGATGGGGAGAGGATCGCGGTTTTTGGCGGAGTTTCGAACGGCGATACTTTTGATCTCGAGTTGCACCCCGAGTCGCTCCCCGATCAGGGCATTGGCCTTGGGAAGGTTTCGGATCAAGCCAGATCCAACCGTTCCGCAACCGATTACGCCGATGCCAATCTTGTTCATAGTTTGATTTGAGCGTGTTTGGGGGGGGTATCGCAAGATCAACCCCACGCTCAATAAAGAATAGCAAAGATTGAAATTGGGATGAGGCCATGATTGAGGCAGGGGGGTAGGTGTGGTTAGGATGAGGGATGGTACGTGCTGGCATCGTCGGACTTCCGAATGTGGGAAAGAGTACACTTTTCAATGCGGTCACCCGCACACGGAAAGCGCAGGCGGCTAACTATCCTTTCTGCACGATCGAGCCGAACGTTGGAATGGTGACTGTGCCGGATGCGCGGTTGGACTGGTTGGCTAAGCTATCTTCCAGTGAAAAGATTTTACCTGCATCGATCGAGTTAGTGGATATCGCGGGGTTGGTCAAAGGGGCGAGTCAAGGTGAGGGATTAGGAAACCAATTTCTAACCCATATTCGGGAGGTGGATGCGATCATTCAAGTCGTGCGCTGTTTTGAAGACGCGGACATTCATCACGTGGCGGGCACGGTCGATCCGTTGCGCGACATTGAGACGATCCTGACGGAGCTGGTTTTAGCGGATCTTGCGACGGTGAGTAAGCGTTTAGATAAACCCGGCAAGGCAGCCAAGCAAGGGGATGCCCATGCCAAGGCGGAGTTGGCCCTTTTGACCCGACTCAAACCGCACTTGGATTTGGGTCGGCCTGCATTGACTTTAGAGATGTCGGACGACGAGAAAAAGGTATTGAAGGGCTTTTTTTTACTAACTTCGAAGCCGACACTCTTTGCCTGTAACGTGAAAGAGGAGGAGTTAGGTGTGTTGACCAAGGGGGAAAGGTCGGGAAAGACAGGGGAGCAGGTCAAGAAAGTGGAGGAGTATTGTCGGACTCATCTCGCCAGCCAATCGGTGATCGTCAGTGCCCAGATTGAGTCGGAGTTGGTCGATTTACCTGAGGCGGAGGGAAAAGAGTATTTGGTGGGGCTGGGGGTTCAGGAGTCGGGGGTGGGTGCCTTGATACGAGCGGCGTATGA
>CAMBGW010000113.1 GCA_945866245.1 Verrucomicrobia subdivision 6 bacterium
AGTGTGAAATATCGGGAAGTAAATGTTCATGGGCAAATGTCAGGAGGCCCAATGTATGTTCTGGAAAGGGCTCTGCATGCACGCTGGGCTGGGGTTCTTTTTGCCATCTTCACTGCTATTGCCGCCTTTGGAATCGGTAATATGGCTCAGTCCAATGCCATCGCCGATATGCTTGTGGCAAAGAAGTTGGATCTTTTTCTGAACTACCCTGATTCCACGATCAAACTTTGGGTAGGGCTCATCCTGAGTATTGCCACGGGGCTTGTTATCCTTGGCGGAATCCGGTCGATATCGAACTTTTGCCAAGTTCTCGTTCCATTGATGGCTATATTCTATGTCTTGGGTTGCCTGATTCTGCTGGGCTCAAATTGGGAAAGGATTCCCTCGACTTTATCTCTAATCATTTCATCCGCTTTCACAGGACAGGCCGCTGTAGGTGGTTTTGTCGGAGCAGGGATTGCCGAAGCCATGCGCTTTGGAATCGCCCGTGGGCTTTTCTCGAATGAGTCGGGACTGGGCAGCGCCCCGATCGTTGCCGCTGCCGCACAGACTAAAGATCCAGTCCGGCAAGCTTTGGTCTCAAGCACCGGGACGTTTTGGGACACGGTCGTGGTGTGTGCGATGACTGGCCTTGTCATCGTCAGCTCAGGTCATTGGAGCGATACGAGCTTAACCAAGGCAACTCTTTGCCAACATTCGTTTCAACAGTTGGGTCACTTCGGAAGCATCATTTTGGTCGGAGGTCTTCTCACCTTTGTCTTTTCCACCATCATCGGATGGGGTTACTACGGTGAAAAAGCACTTGAGTATCTCTTCGGTATTCGAGCCATCCCTCCCTATCGGTGGCTTTGGATTCTAATGGTCTTTCTTGGGGCCGTTTGGAAAAGCGAAAGTGTGTGGAACTTGTCCGACATCATGAATGGATTAATGGCTCTGCCGAACATCGCCTCTCTCCTTCTGCTGGGGGGCGTGGTGGCCAACGAGACAAACAGATATTTCAGCGCCAAAAATAAAGCCTTAAAATCCCACTCTCGTTAAGCCGGTTTATTGATACGAGTAGGATCTCCACCCCAAGCGGCTACTTTAGCTTTCCCTGCCATTTCCTCTGCCTCTTGAATCTTTCCAGCCCGTCCGTAGGCGAGGGATAAACTAGTGTAGGCCAGCTGATCTTTTGGCTTGAGGGCCACCAGCTTCTCAAGTGATGTGATCGCCTCCTCTAGTTCCCCTAACTTTACCAAAGCCATTCCGAGGGCTTGCCATGCTTCAGGATTCGCCGGATCAAGCTCTGACGCCGTACGATAAAGCGCCGCTGCTTGACCCATCTCCCCAAGGGCAAGAGCCATGTGCGCCGCCTCCATCTTTTCTTCTGAGGGTGTGCTCATGTGGCCTTGAGAATCGCACGAAGTACGCCCATTGCCGAGGGCTCTGTCGCTATACTTTTTACCCTCCACCCAACACTTTTCGCCGTTCTTGCGGTAGCCGGGCCAATCGCGAGAACTTTCATTTTCCCAACACCTTTCGGCATAACTTTTCGAAAACGAACAGCTGCACTTCCACTGGCAAAGACAACCCAGTCTGCCCCTTCACGCCGTAAAGCCTCTTGCACAGGGCGTTGGATCGACCGGTGAGCCGTATTTCGATACACAACCAGCCTCTCGGCCTGCACTCCCTTTTTTCGTAATCTTTGCACGAACGAACCATCCCCTGCACTCCCAGTGAGATGAAGAACTTTTCCAGTCGCCCATTTTGGCCACCCTTCAGCTAACTCACGTGATCCTGGTCCCCGCCCAATCCAATCAGCTTCAATTCCAATGGAAGAAAGCACCTTTGCGTTCATCTTGCCCACCGCCGCAAACTTACATCCCCCCAACAATCTCCAGTCACCCACGATTGTAGGAAATAAGCGAGCTGCAGCAGCGCTCGTGAACACTAACCAATTCGCCCTTCGAATCTTTGCCCGCCAACTGGGTTGAGGGGGAATCGCCTCAATCGTCCCCATGGGGATCTCCCAAACCTCGGCACCATGCTCCTCCAGCACTTCTCGCCACCCCTGACCCAACTGCTCACTTCCGGTGAGCACGATCCGCTTTCCTGCTAATTTCCTCTTTTCCCACCACTGGAGATTCTTACGCAAGTTAACCACGTCACCCACCACCACCACCGCGGGCGGACGAATCTGGGACTTCTTTGCTAAGGCAGCTAAATTTCGCACCGTCCCAATGACTACTTTCTGACAGTGCGTAGTCCCTTGCTGAACAATTGCCGCAGGGGTTTGACTGGAAAACCCCCTATCGCGAGCTGCCTGCAAAAACTCCTCAAGAACCTCCACCGACATGTAGCCAACTAAGGTCTTTCCATGAACAGAACCCTCAGCACGGCTCCCAAGTCGAAAAGATAGTTCCGTGCTGACTCCTCGCTGGGTTACCGGGATCCCGGCATAGGCTGGTGCAGCGATGCCCGCGGTGACCCCGGAAACAACCTCAAAAGGTATTTTAGCTTTCCAAAGAGCTTCTGCCTCCTCACCGCCCCTTCCAAAGACAAAAGGGTCACCCCCTTTGCATCTTACGACCCTCATGCCCTTCCTCGCGTAGCGAATCAGATTGCGATGGATCTCCCCCTGCTCCATTCGCTTTCCACGAGGGGTTTTTCCCGCATCGATCCATAACACCCCAGGTCGCGCAGCGAGCAGAATTCCTGGGTTAACCAGTCGATCATACACAATCACATCCGCCTTCGCTAAAACTTCTCTACCTTTTCTTGTGAAAAGGCCCGGATCACCAGGTCCTGCACCTACAAGCCATACCTTGCCCAGTTTACTCACGACGCATCTCCGTGACTAATCGCGCCCCAATGATCTCTGCTTCCCTCGCTGGTCCCTCACTGGAAGCTTTATAGGGCCGATCTAAGCGATCTTTAACCCCCGCACGCAGATGCAGAGTTCCGTTAGGTTGAATCTGAGCAAAAGCTCCTAAAGACTCTGAACAACCCCCACCCCAAGCATGAAGAAAGCTTTTCTCAGCACTTACGCAAAAACGAACTGAAGGGTCGTCAATCTGAGAAAGTATTTTGAGTGTATCTGAGTCTTCTTTTTGACACTGGACGGCGATCGCCCCTTGACCAGGAGCCGGAATCATCCAGTTCACGTCGAGCCTCTCCATCTCAAGTCCTCGAGTTACGCCTCCCAAGCGATCGATCCCCGCGCAAGCCAAAATCACTCCCTGCCATTCTTTTTCCATAAGACATCGCTCCATCCTCCGATCCACATTTCCGCGTATGGTTTGGAAGCGGCTTTCAGGCCTCTTTTCACTCCAAAACAGTCTTCGCCTCGGACTCTCCGTCCCTACCCAACGATTCGATAGAGAATCAAAATTCTCCCCTTCTCGAAATACCCAAGCATCTCTCGGGTCGGCCCGTTCAGGATAAGCTCCGACAACGAGGGATTGGGGAATATGGGTTGGCAAATCTTTTGCACTATGAACCGCCGCATGAATCTCCCCCTGAAGCAGTTTTCTCTCTAATTCCGAACTGAATTCGCCGACTTCACTTTCAATCTCATCTCCATATTCAGACCGCTCATCACCCGAGGTTCGAATGATTGCAAGCTCGATCCCTATCCCGGGACTCTTAGCTCTAATTCTTTCCGCCACCATTCTAGCTTGGGTTAGCGCTAAGCGACTTCCCCGTGTCCCAAGCCGCAGCTTCATCCTCCCGTCACCTGATACCCTTCAACCCCACGAGTACGGCCCAGCGCAAAATGAGCTTCGTGTGTTCGGAGAATCTCTTCCGCGCGATGAATTGCCAAAAGTGACTCCGGCTTGACCTCACTGCGTCTTGCCAACTCTTCCAAATCCACCCACATGCTATGAGGAAAAACTCTCTGCAAAGCTGTTAAGGCCCTTGGAACCCCTAAATCAAGAAGCAGATCGGGACCTTTCTCGCTGCTGCTATTCCATGGAAGTTCACCTCCTGCCAAAGCAGAAACCACTACCGAAGATAACTTAACTGACCTTTCCCACTCAGCCCATGGGACAACTTGTGCACCCAGATCCGATGCTAAGCTCATCGCACGACCCATCGACCTTGATGAAACCCAGATGGGCTG
>CAMBGW010000114.1 GCA_945866245.1 Verrucomicrobia subdivision 6 bacterium
AAAGGGACAAAGGCAATCTCGTTGAATGGATTTAGGCGGCTTAAAAGCGTTTCCAAATCAGCAAAGAAAACAAAGCAGAAAGCAGGCTCTAAGGGGGCGTCCGGTGTCGATATATCTGCGGCACCGCAACGGATTGCATTTTTGGGGGATTATTTGCCGAGACTTTGTGGGATTGCGACGTTTACGAGCGATTTATGCGAAGCGGTGGCAGGCGCGACCTTAGGATCGGACTGTTACGTTGGGGCAGTAAATGATCGGGCGGAAGGCTATGACTATCCTCCCCGGGTCCGCTTTGAAATCGCGGAGAAACAGTTGGATTCGTATCGTCGCGCAGCCGATTTCTTAAATTTTCAGAATGCCGATGTTCTCAGTGTGCAGCACGAATTTGGAATCTATGGAGGGACAGCGGGAAGTCATCTTCTGGCCTTGCTGAAAGAGGTGCGAATGCCGGTGGTGACTACCTTGCACACCGTGTTAATGAGGCCGAATGATGCCCAGCGCGAGGTGATGCAGGAGCTGATTCAGCGGAGCGACCGATTGATCGTCATGGCGCGTAAGGGGGCAGAGATCCTTGAGGAGGTGTATGGGGTGTCGAAGGAAAAGGTGGATATTATTCCGCACGGCATTCCGAATACGAAGTTCCTAGATTCAGATTTATTTAAGGCGCGATTAGGGGTCGAGGGTCGAAAAGTCCTTTTCACCTTTGGTCTGATTGGACCGGGAAAAGGAATCGAGCATGTGATTGAGGCGTTGCCGAAGATCGTCCAGCAGCATCCCGAGGTCGTCTATTTGGTCTTAGGGGTGACACACCCACATCTTTTGGCGCAAGAGGGAGAGAGTTATCGCTTGAGCTTGGCGCGATTGGCAGAGGATTGCGGGGTGAAGGAGCACATTATTTTCTACAATCGGTTTTTAGAGTTGGAGGATTTACAGGAGTTTATTGGGGCGACGGATATTTATCTGACCCCTTATCTTGTCGAGAGCCAGATTACCTCGGGCACGCTGGCCTATCTTTTTGGTGCTGGCAAAGCGGTGGTTTCCACTCCCTATTGGCATGCGGAGGAGCTTCTCGCGGATGGGCGGGGGATCATCGTGCCGTTTCGAGATGCCTCGGCAATTGCGAAAAGTGTTTGTTCCCTCCTGGACGATCCTGCCCATCTGAATCAGATGCGACGTAACGCTTATGCCATGGGTCGTGAGATGATCTGGCCTGCAGTCGGGCGGCGTTATCTGGAGTCCTTTCAACGAGCCCGAGCCGATCGCAAAGCGAATCCTCGCGCGGCTTTTGAGGGGTGGACGATTGACCATCGACCATATGACTTGCCATCAAGTCGCTTGGATCATCTGATCCGGATGAGCGACGGCACGGGGATTTTCCAGCATGCGACCTTTACGGTGCCAAACTTCAGCGAAGGCTACTGCACGGATGACAACGCAAGAGCGTTGATTCTTTGTCATGCTCTCGAAGAGCTTGGTCATCCCATTCCTGAGGGAGTCTTAGAGGAATTGGCGACGAGGTATTTAGCGTTTTTGAGTGCAGCCTGGGATGCTGACCGATGTCGGTTTCGAAACTTTATGAGCCACGGGAGGGAGTGGTTAGAGCCGTGTGGCAGCGAGGATAGTCAAGGGCGTGCTTTGTGGGCATTGGGTTCAGGGGTTGGACGCTCAAAGCATCAAGGGCATCGAAGATTGGCGGCCCGATTATTCGAAGCGGGGCTACCTATCGTGGAAACATTTTCTTCTCCCCGGGCTTGGAGTTTTGCCCTTCTGGGGATTCATAAATATCTGCGAACATTTTCCGACGATCGAAAGATGAAGGGGATCCGAGAAGTTTTAACCGAAAAGCTGATGCAGCGTTGGCGAGATAGCCAATCGAAGGAGTGGCCTTGGTTTGAATCGACGGTGACGTATGAAAATGCGCGTCTTTGCCAAGCGCTCATACTGAGTGGGCAGTGGATGCCGTGTGGGGAAGCTTTAGAGGTGGGATTAGCTTCGCTGCGTTGGTTGGTATCGATCCAGAAAACACAGGCCGGGTGTTTTCGGCCGATTGGATCGAATGGTTTCTATGAGAAAGATGGGGCACGAGCCGACTTTGATCAGCAGCCCGTGGAAGCTCAGGCAATGGTAGCCGCTTGCCATGCCGCGTTTCGGGCGACCCAAGATCCCCAGTGGACCAAAGAGGCGAAAAGAGCCTTTGAGTGGTTTTTGGGGCGAAACGATCTGGGATTGGCGTTGTATGACTCATCAACGGGTGGTTGTAGCGATGGGTTACATGTCGATCGAGTGAATGAGAATCAGGGGGCGGAGTCTACTTTGGCCTTCCATCTTTCTTTGGCAGAAATGAACTATGCGGAACAGTTGATCGATCGGCCCCCGAGTCCTGCCCGATGAACGCGGTTCGATTGCGGCGCCATGATTTCTGGATTGCACCTCAGAACAGTAGGGTTCTACTTCGGCCATTTATTCCCTCTGAGGTGCACCGAATCACCTCGACCTTGGGGCGGGTCCTGGCCTTAACGGAGGAGGAGGTGGCGCAGGAACTGGCGCAGGTCTTGAAGGATTTCGAATTTAGACATCGCAACTTAGGAGCGCTGCTTCTGGCAAACTTCCAGCGTGTGCAGGGGCGGGTTCTTTCCCAGACCGCGCTGTCTGAAAAGAGAAAGCTACTTCTCGGGGCACTCTTTTCTGGGGAGTATGCGCTGGAATCGGCGGCGATCTTTAATCCATCGATTGTGCCTCATCCTGATCAAAGTGGAGTCGCCCAAGGAGCTGTACGATTCCTGATGAGCTTGCGTGCCACTGGCGAAGGCCACATCTCGTCGATCGAGTTTCGCACAGGGATGATTTCACCGTCGGGGGAGTTATCGATGGATCCTATTTCTCATTATGTGACAGCGCCTGAGATCGTGGCCAATCCCAGTTATCAAAAGAAACTCTTCAGTATTAAGTTGGCGGAAATGGGGTTTGATCCTAGTGATGCCAGCGCGGTAATGGCTCCATTGGGGGAGATTTTCACACTGGTTGAACTAACCCAAGTGCTCCGGGTGGTCCGTGAGGACAAGAAACCCAAGACGCACGATCGGAAGCGCATGTTGGAGTGCATTCAGTGGTTGGCTGATTCGAATTACGAGCTGCATTTTTCAGAAAAGTTGCCTCTGAGTGAGCAAATTATTTATCCGGTATCATCGAACGAGACCAATGGGATGGAGGACGCGCGCTTTGTCCGCTTTGTTGAAGACGATGGCTCGGTGATGTATTACGCAACGTACACCGCGTACAATGGTCGGTCGATTTTGCCCCAGTTCATCGAGACATTGGATTTTATCAACTTTCGGATTCGCACGCTGAATGGGGCAAGGGTGCAAAATAAAGGGATGGCACTTTTCCCGCGTCGGATCGGTGGACGTTATGCCATGCTGTCTCGGCATGACGACGAGAATCTGTTTTTGATGTATTCTGATAGCCCTTATTATTGGGCCAATCCCGAGCTTATTTTGAAACCTGTTGCCACGTGGGAATCGGTTAAGATTGGAAATTGTGGATCTCCCATTGAAACAGAAGAGGGTTGGCTGGTGATTACCCATGGGGTTGGTCCGATGCGGAGGTATTGTATTGGAGCAGCTCTCTTGGATCTTGATGACCCCAGTCGGGTGATTGGGCGTTTACGAGAGCCCTTATTGTCACCTGGTGGGGCGGAGCGGGAGGGGTATGTTCCGAACGTGGTTTATAGCTGTGGTTCGATGGTTCATGGGCGGGAATTGATTTTACCCTTTGCGGTCAGTGATTTGGCTTCGACCATCGTCAGTGTCCCGCTGGATGAATTACTGGCGACGTTAAAAAGTGGAGGGAACTGAAGTTTAGGTTCCGCAACCTGATCCATTTGAGTTGAGTCTCGAAGGGGCTTGGTGATTCCTGGAGCGTATTGGTCTAGTGAAGTGGACACAGCTATTGGAAGGTAAAAATATACGCTTGTGAGTCGGATGGCCATCGAGCAGGGTAAATTCATGAAGACATTCTTAGCGCTTATGGTGTTGGCTGGTTCAGCTTTCGCACAGACTCAAGCTCCGGCAACAGCCCCTGCAGTCGCGCCGGT
>CAMBGW010000115.1 GCA_945866245.1 Verrucomicrobia subdivision 6 bacterium
GTTGGAATAGTTAACTGACAACCTTATTCAGCGGGTATTCGATAATTCCCTCCGCACCCAGCAGTTTTAGGCGGGGGATAATCGAGCGAACCGTTTTCTCCTCCATGACTGTTTCCACCGCAACCCACCCATCTCTTGCCAGAGGGGAGATTGTGGGATCTCGGAGTGAGGAAAGAGTGGAACTGACAGAGCGCAGGCAACGGCGCGGAACATTCATTTTGAGACCGACTAAATCCCGAGCTCGGAGGGCGCCCTCAAGCAACATGGCGAGGTTTTGTATCCGAACACGATCAGCGGAGTTCGACCATATGCTCCGATTGGCAATGAGTTGAGGATAGGACTCGAGAATCGTATCGAGAATACGCAATCCGTTCGCGAGCAAAGAGGATCCAGTCTCGGTGATGTCGGCAATCGCATCGGCAAGTTCTGGAACCTTTACCTCTGTTGCCCCCCATGAAAACTCAACCTTTGCCTTTATTTTACGTTTCGACAAATACTGCCGAACCAAGCCCACGGCTTCTGTGGCAATCCGTTTTCCTCGGAGCTGAGATGGGCGCCGAATCGGGGAACGATTAGGAACAGCAATGACCCAGCGGGCGGGTTGAGCCGTAGCCTTACTGAAGCGCAAAGTGGAAACAGGCTGTACCTTGGCCCTCGTTTCCTGAATCCAATCACTTCCAGTTAGGCCCAAATCGAGAAAACCATCTTGAACATAAGCGGCAATCTCCTGAGCACGAAGAAGGCGAACCTCAAAGTTTGGGTCATCGATCGCTGGACGATAGGTTCGCGAAGCGCGGGAAATGGTGTAACCAGCCCTTCGAAATAGATCGAGGGTAGCTTCTTGGAGGCTTCCAGATGGAAGTCCAATGCGGAGGGGTTTTGCCATCCATCAACCGTAGCCGAGGCGATCGGATCGATCAATCTGCGGTTCGTGAGGTTAGTTTCGGTTTTTGTCGGGTTTCCAGCCGATCAGCTAGGCCGGCATCTGCTGGGTGATACAGTGAATTGCGCCCAGCCCCGACACCAAATCTCTGCAGTCGATCCCTCTAACTGAACGGTCTGGAAAAAAAGGGCGAAGACGGTCCAGAACGACTGAGTCGGTGGGAGATCCGAATACCGGCACAAGCACAGCAGAATTCGCAATATAGAAATTTGCATGGCTAGCTGGGTTTCGGTGGTGGGGCCCATCGGCTCGGGGAGGCATCGGCAGTTCAATAACCTGAAGAGCTTTTCCCAAGGCATCTTTGGCAAGACGCAAGCGACGAAGGTTCTCCGCAAGGGGGGCATGATTCGCATCCCTTGGGTCAGGCTCGACAACTGTAACGACTACACCCAGGGCAACGAAACGAGTAATGTCGTCCACATGACCATCAGTGTCATCTCCCTCAAGACCATCCTGAAGCCATATCACTTTTTGAATACCAAGCCATCGCCGTAAGCGCGCCTCAATCTCTTTTCGATCAAAGGATGGATTCCTGTTGGGATTTAAAAGGCACTGTTCCGTTGTTAAAAGAGTTCCTTGCCCGTCGGTGTCTAGAGAGCCGCCCTCTAGGACAAAGTCATGGGAAGTCCAAGGGGCATCCAACATCTGGCAAACGCGAGCGGGAATAATATCGTCATGATCCCAAGGCCCGTACTTACGACCCCAGCTATTAAAAACAAAGTCGTGAGCCAAGCGTTGAGGAGCACCCGAGTCTTTTCTGAGAACAAAGATGGGCCCACTGTCTCGAACCCATGCGTCATCACTTGGAATATTGAGAATCCGTAAATTGGCTAGTGGAAGTTTCTCACCTTCAAGCCGGACTCGAATCTCCTCCGCTGCGTCGCAATTCTTTGCGAGAAGATAGACTTTTTCTCCCGGCAGAAGTGCCCGCATGATCTCAATATAAGTTTGCTGTACTGGTTCAAGAAGACCTGGCCACGTCTCTGCATTATGAGGCCAAGCCAAGAACGTCGCTTCGTGCCGTTCCCATTCAGCGGGAAGCCGATAGTTTGACCAATCAATGCTTTCGCTGGGAATGGGGTGATTCAAGTACGGAGGAATCGTTGATCCAGACCGGTGTAGGCATCGACTCTACGATCCCGCAGGAAAGGCCAGTGCTGACGGGTGGTGGTCGTTTCGGATAGTTGCAGTGAGGCCCGAACGATTTCGGCGCGATGGGCGCTAGCCTCCGCCACCACGTGGCCCATGGGGTTGCTGACGAAAGATGTGCCCCAGAAATCGAGATTATTCTCCCGTCCAGTGCGATTGATTGATAGGACAAAAAGCCCATTGGCAATTGCGTGGCTTCTTTGGATGGTTTGCCAAGCGTTTCGCTGGGTTTGGCAGACATCTTTTTTCTCGCCCCGAGCCCAACCGATGGCGGTTGGGTAGATTAGAATTTGCGCACCACGGAGTGCCATTAAGCGGGCGGCCTCGGGGTACCACTGATCCCAACAAACAAGGATACCCAATCTACCTACTGGGGTGTCGATGGGTTGAAAGCCGGTATCCCCAGGGGTGAAGTAAAATTTCTCGTTAAAACCGGGGTCATCAGGAATATGCATTTTACGATAGGTACCCAGAATCTTCCCATTTGGTCCAAAGACTACAGCGGTGTTGTGATACAAGCCTCCTGTCCGCTTTTCAAACAAGCTCGAGACGAGGGTAATCTTGTGTTTCTTGGCCGCGGCAGAAAGAAGTTGGGTTGTGGGTCCTGGAATCGGTTCGGCTAGCTGAAAACATTTGTAGTCCTGCTTCTGGCAGAAGTAGAGAGATCGAAAAAGCTCGGGAAGACAGACAAGCTTGGCGCCACCGCGGGCCGCCTGCGCTACATGGCTAAGCGCGGTTTGAACGTTTCGAGCTGGATCAGCTACGCAGGACATTTGAATCAGAGCTACCGGTAATGCAGGAGAGCGAGCCATAGCAGTAGTTCAGCGTAAAGCGACGGGCGGAGCGAGAATTTCAGAAAGAACAATGGCCTCCGACCAGCGGGTTGAAGGAGAGATAAAACTCCGGCGAGTGATGAAACGGGTTTCCATCTTTTTCGAATAGGGGCCTCTTTCACGTGGCTGAGCCGAGATGGGAATCGCGGGTAGGGAGGGAAGGTCAAAGTTCATCGCTGGCACCTCCAACGGGGGCAGAATTCTGGGTGCGGGTGCTTTTTGGGGTAGGGGAGGTGGTGGGGGTGATTCATGACGTCTCCGGCCCAGCGCTTCCAAAAGATCCCCAAACTCATCCAGCGGATCTTTCGAGGGTTCTCCATCTGAATGGGGAGATTGAGGAGTGCCCGCTTTACGATGCTTTATCCACCATTGAGCGAGACTGACGACAACAAAAAGGATTGGAACGAGCCACTCCACGGGAAAAGTTCTTATTTTGTGGGTGACTTACCAGCGTCATTCGCGATTGATTTGCGCATATCGGTGTCGGCTGAAACGTTGCGAATCTTTTGGTAATCCATGATTCCAAGATTTCCTTTTCGAAAGGCTTCCGCCATGGCCAAGGGAACTTGGGCTTCGGCCTCGACAACTTTCGCGCGCATTTCCTGCTCCACGGCGACAGCGGCGGCGCGACGCATCTCTGCCTTCGCTTGGGCAACCTGCTTGTCGGCATCCGCCTGTTCCGCCTGAAGCTTTGCCCCAATATTCGCCCCTACACCAACATCAGCGATATCGATTGAAAGGATTTCGTAGGCCGTCCCCGCATCGAGTCCACGATTCAAAACGTCTTTGGAGATATCTTGGGGATTTTCTAAGACTCCTTTGTAAGTCTCTTTCGAGCCAATGGCGCGTACAATGCCTTCGCCGACACGGGCAATAATAGTCTCCTCCGTAGCGCCCCCGACAAAACGATCTAAATTGGATCGAACTGTGACCCGGGCTCTAGCCCGCACGGTGATACCGTCCTTGGCCACTCCATCGATGGTACCTTTCCCGGAATCGGTTCCTGGGCAATCGATGACTCGCGGGTTTACGCTCGTGCGGACAGCATCAAATACGGTTTTACCGGATCCGGATGTCGCTAAATCGATGGCGCAACAACGGTTAAAATCCAACTTAATACCGGCTTTATCTGCCGCAAT
>CAMBGW010000116.1 GCA_945866245.1 Verrucomicrobia subdivision 6 bacterium
AGAAAAACCGGTCGGCAATGTTCCGGGCATAGAGAAGTTTGCCACTGCACCCACGAGAACGCTTCCGCCAGAGGGTATAACCGCGTTGTACGGCGCATTTTTGACAAAGTAGTGATTTCCCACTTTGCTCACGAGAACCCCTTCCCAAAGGCTGGTAATATCCCCCGCCCAATCAAATTCCAGATTCCAACCGTTGATCGCTTGGGCAGAAGTATTCGTGATCTGGAAGTTGCCTTGCCCGCCGCTTGTCCACTGATTGGTAAAGGCAAAAACGACCGTCCCCTCGCCCGATACAACCACCGGGGTAGTCGGAACTGTGGGAGTTGTCGGCGTGGTGGGGGTGGTGGGAGTCGTCGGAGGGGTCACCACCACTTCAGAACCCGGAGGCACAACGGGATTCGGAGTGGCGCCGTAATTCACGCCCCCGAAATCCACATCGCTAGTAGAAAAGAAAACTTCCGCCCGGGGATCGATCCGCTGCCAGATCACATAGAGAACGTGCCGACCGATCCGATTCGGGAGTTGTAAGGTCATGTAATAGTTGTTTCCAGTCAGCGTCACATTGTCCGCCCCGGCAACCTCCACTAGATCCGACCAGAGAAGAGGCTGAAGGGGGTTATATCCCTCCCTTGTGATATAGGCTTTGAAGAAACTTGGTTCGTGCGGAGTCGGTGCGTAGTAGCGGCAAAGCTTGGCTCCGGGGACAACCTTAGTGGCCGGCCAATCGGTCCGGAGAAGATTGAGACCGGCATACTTATCCCGTCCCGCCCCAGGAAGTTTTCCGTCTGGAATCACCGCCGCATACTTGTAGTCGGGCACATTCAGACTGACCTCCATCCAGTCGTAGAATGGTTGCGTGCCGGCAACGGCGATTGCCGCCTTGGCCGCTTCGCTGGAGGGGGTCTGAGGGTTCTCTAGGAAAACCTCATACGAGCGACTGATTGGATCAGCCATCGAACCGTGCCCGAAGGCGCTCACCGCGCCGAGAATTAATGATTGGAAGAAACTTCCGAGGATTTTTGTTTTTGTTTTCATAAAGGGAACGTAATCCTCGTTTTCACTCTTTTGTCCTAAAGTCGGCCAACAGGACCGGAAACTCTTTGAAACAGGTCGGAAAAAGATTTAATCCGTTAACTAAAACCCAAAATAATCCGCCCAAGTGGAAATAAAATATCTTGATCAGCTCAGCTTTGAAACAAAGCGCGGATCTCGGCCGTGTCGGGATAAACCAGTTTTTCATTCGGCCCGCTCTGAAACACGCCGTTCTTGTAATATGGAGTCTTGATGGCGAGATCGATTTGCGGAGGAGAAGCAAACCCGCCCCAAAAACAAGGGAGTTTGCTCTGCTTCGGAGGGTGGAACACCCCACACGGCGCAAGCAGGCAATCCAACGTATCCACATCCCACCATCCTCCCGGTTCCCCTAGGTAGGCCGAGCCCCGTCCTCCCCACAGAATAAGGCACTCATCCGATACGGGATGTGTATGGGTAAAATCCGGCTCGTCCTGGCTGAAACAGAAGTTAAAGCCGCCCGTGCGAGAACCTCCTCCGGGCCAAATCACAAAAACCGCTGGACTGCCCAAGGCCCCGAACGGCGTGCCTCGAAACATATTGAACAAGGCTCCTTCCCGCCGGATATCGGCCAACGAGCGGCTCCAAGAGCGTGCCGCTGATTCCGTCTCCCGGTATTTCAGAGCGAGCGGAGCCTTGAGTGTCCCCGTGTCCGCATTCAGACCCGCATGAAAACAGGTTTCATGGTTTATCACTCCCATGGCCACATCATAAAATCCCGCTTCAGTATAAAGATCGAACTGGGGCGGGGTGATTTGCGAAACCAACACCAGGTTCTCCTTGTTTCCTGAAGAGTTTCGAACCGCATGAGAGACTCCTTCTGGAAAATACGCGATATCCCCCGGCTCAACGGAAACCCACCTGCCCAGAAGAAACACTTCCCCCCGCCCAGCCGCACAAATCATAACTTCCTCCGCAATGGTATAGGCATACGAGGCACTCTCCTCCCCAGGCTTCAGCGTCAAAACATGCACGCTTTCCGTCTGAAAGCCGTTTCCTGGCCACGCAATCAGCCTCGTGTGAACTCCATGCGTCTGGATGACTACCCCCTCATTGAGATTCCCGATCGCTCCGTGAGTACGAATATGGCTGTAAGTATAATACTTCGCCTGATGCTTGGGATCCGCCATGTCTTACTCGTAGAGCCGCCCACCCAAAGTGTCGAATCTCAAGAACAGGTGGCGATTGATCCCTCGAGCATTCCTAAAACTTCGAAAAACATTTGTGCCCGAAGATTACCAAATGTTTTGTCCTATCGAACGTTTTCGCCCACGCTGAACCCATGCTTCAGTCTTTACGCCAGAATCTTTTTCATCCCCCCCGCTTCTGGCGGATCAATTTGATCCTTTGGATGGCATTCGGCCTGATCGCCTTTCTCATCCGTTCGGTTATGCGGGAAGACTTTCTCCGAGCCCTCCAGATCACCCTTGCCGCCACTCTTCTTGGGTTTGCCCTTTCAGGAGCTCTCCGCCGGATTTATCACCAGTTCGGACCCCTTCGCACGCACCGCTCCAGTTTTGTTTTTCAAGCCCTCCTGATCACCGGCCTTACCGCCGCCTTCCACTCCGCCATCCTACAAGGCCTCATCTCCTTTCTCGATCTGACTTGGCCCACCTCAAGCCTCGGCCAAACAGTTCCCCTTTGGCAACGATGGACTCTTTTTTCCGTCCTCATGTGGTTTGTCTACTTAACCTGGTCGTTCTCCTATCTCTGGTTCAAAGCCGAGCTTCTGGTTCAGAGGGAAAGAATCGAGGAGTTGAATGCCAAAGCAGAGGTTCAGAAGATGGAGCTCCAGCTCATCCGGTTCCAACTCGACCCCCATTTCCTTTTCAACTCCCTCAACGGCATCGCCGCCGAAATCCCCGCTCACCCAAGAATCGCATCCACCATGGTGGATGAACTGGCCACCTACCTAAAATACTCCCTTGATCACCGGCATGAGCTGATCACGCCTCTTGCCGTCGAGCTCGATGCCACAGCTTCCTATCTCAGGATTCAAAAAGCCCGTTTCGGAAACAAACTACAAACCCGAATCACCGCCCCCACAGCCACGCGAAAGATTTTTGTCCCTAGCTTTATCCTTCAACCCATCGTCGAGAACGCCTTCAAATACGGTACGGCTAAAAGTTCTGCGCGCCTCACTCTACTCATCACTGCCCAGATCAAATCTGACCATCTCATCCTTCAGGTGAAAAATTCAGGAAAACTCTCCTCCTCCCATAAGGGATCAGGCCTGGGACTGGACGCAGTCCGCCGTCGTCTCGCCGTGCGGTATCCCAATCGTCACCGTTTCACCCTGACCGAGGATGAGGGCTTCGTCGTTGCCACTCTCGATTTGGAGGGGAAACCATGCTCCGTGTAGTCCTTTGCGATGATGAGCGGCTCGCCCTCCAGAGGCTTCGCCAACTTCTTGCTCCACATACGAACTTTAAGATCGTCGGAGAAGCCAGCAACAAGGCCGCCGCCCTCAAACTGATCCGCAGAGAAAGACCTGAAGCACTGTTTCTCGATATCCAGATGCCGGGTGCAACCGGCTTCGATCTCTTGAAAGCACTTCACCCGCCACCCAAGACGGTCATGGTCACCGCCTATGCGAAATACGCACTTCAAGCGTTTGATCTGGAGGCGATCGACTATCTCATCAAGCCTGTTACTCCCCAACGTTTTGCCCAAGCGCTCCATCGCCTCGTTACCGCCTGCACAAAAAAAGCCGCAATCTCCAAGACCCCTTATTCCTTGCAGGACCGAATCTGTCTCCGCACTCCCCACCAATCGATGGTCGTCCCCATTGACTCGATTCCCCTTCTTCAGGCCGACGGGGATTTCACCCGAATCCACGTGCCGAATTCAGCCCCCCTCATGATCTGCCAGCCCTTGGGCAGTTACGAAAAGATCCTGCCGTTCCCGCCCTTCGCCAGAATCGATCGCTCCCACCTCATAAACTTAAAAAAGATTACCCGCATCGA
>CAMBGW010000117.1 GCA_945866245.1 Verrucomicrobia subdivision 6 bacterium
ATATTAGGATCGGAGCTGAACCTTCCGGATTAGTTCAACAACTCCTGCAGCTCCGTCCAGTCCAGCCCTCGTACAAAATCCTCCTCGCTGACCAAGGTCCCTCGGAAGAGCTCCTTTTTGCGCTCCTGCAGGCGCACGATCTTCTCCTCCACCGTATCCCGCGCAATTAGTTTGTAAGAGCTCACGATCTTGTTCTGCCCGATGCGATGCGCCCGTGCCGTCGCCTGATCCTCCACCGCCGGATTCCACCACGGATCGAAATGTATCACTGTGTCTGCCCCTGTAAGATTCAGGCCCGTTCCGCCAGCCTTCAGACTGATCAAGAAAACTGGGATATCCTGATTCCGCTGAAAACGATCCACTTCGCCCGCCCGGTCGATCGTCCCACCATCTAAGTAGCAATGGGGAGTTTTTCTGCGCCGCAACTCCTCCTGCACAATCTTCAACATCGAAACAAACTGACTAAAGACAAGAATGCGGTGCCCGCCCGAAATCGCCTCCTCAAGCCGATCCAAGAAATACTCCATTTTGCCCGAGGGCTCATTCCATACTTTGGCCCCAGCGCCCGCCGAAGGCAGTAAACCCAAATGGCAACAGGCCTGCCGCAAACGCATCAGCACGGTCAGGACAGCAATCCGATCCCGCCCTCCCGACGCTTTCCCAGAAAGCTCGCTGACCTGCTTCCTTCCCTCCTCCAAGATCTGGCGATAAACCCCTTTCTGCTCATCCGTAAGCTCGCAAAAAGCAATTTGCTCAATCTTAGCGGGAAGATCCTTAGCCACCTCCGCCTTCGTCCTTCGCAAAAGGAATGGCCGGACACGATGTCGCAACCGGTGCTGGGCCTTTTCATCCCCCAACTTAGCCACAGGAATTTCATACCGATCCCGAAAGTCGGTCGCTGTTCCTAAATATCCAGGCATCAAGAAGTCGTAGATCGACCAAAGATCGAGTAGGGAGTTCTCCAAGGGGGTGCCCGTTAAAACCATTCGGTGATCGCTGACCAGCTTTTTCACGGAGACGGCCGTCTGGCTCGTCCGATTTTTAATGTTTTGCGCCTCATCCAAAATCACCGCATCGAACTCTTGCTTCTCATACTCGGCGATATCTCGCCGCAAAAGAGCATAACTCGTGACGACAAGATCATACTCTGGAATTTTCGATAGCAGGGCTTTCCTTCCCGCTCCATGCAACGCCAAAACCTTTAGGTCTGGGACAAACTTCTTGGCCTCGTCCAACCAGTTCATCACCAAACTGGTCGGGCAAAGAACTAAGCCCGGGAGTTTTGTCTTATTTTGGGCTCTCCGTAGTTCCAAAAAAGCCAAGGTCTGCAACGTTTTTCCCAAACCCATCTCATCCGCCAAAACTCCCCCAAAGTGATTCTTCGCAAGATAAAGCAGCCAACCAATGCCTTCCCGCTGGTAAGGTCGGACGATTTTTTCTAATCGCTCTGGCAGCTTGGCCTGCTCATAAGCAATCAGCTCTGTCGGTGGCTTCCAATTCGATTTTCCACTAACCACCCAACCCGTTCCCCGAATTGCCTCCCCAAAGTAACCCCGGAACCGCTTCTCCAATTTATATCGCGTTCCATCGTTGCGAACTTGGCAATCCTTCAATACCTCCTGGAATTCCGTCACATCGTCCGTAGGGACTAAGGCGATCCTCCCACCCGCTAATCGGTGGTGACTTAGCCCCGTCTGCAACAACCTCTGCACCTCGGCAGGCGTTAATGCATCCCGATTTGCACCCGATCGAAAATCCACCTCCACCGTCAACCAGGAACCTCCCGTATCTCTTAAAGTTACCTCAGGCGCGACATAATCACATCGGCTGAGCAACGACTCCATTCTCGGCGTGACCTTCACCTCCCACTTTTGCTTCCAACGAGGGAGAATGTTCGCAAGAAAAGCACCCACCTTTCCCTCTCCCGCCAAGGTGTAACGCTCGGCCGCACGTTGTCCGGGCAGAAAACCTGCCGCCAACAACTCCCTCTGCGCCGTCCGCTCAATCGCCCTTCCTCGCACCCGGTATCGTTTCGGATCCGTTCCATCCGGCATCCATGCATCCATCCCTTCATTCTGCCCTGGCATGCCCGTTAACACATGGGACTCCTTCCCATAGACCGCTTCGAGTTGGCAGCTGATCCCGGAAAGAAGTCCATCCAGCTCGACCCGAATAGCGGGCGCCATCGTCTCGAACTGCAAACCTCGCAATCTCTCCCCAGGTTCCACCCGCACATGCCGCTCCAACAAAGGCATCTCCCTTTGCAAAAAGGTCGCAAGCCCCTCCCGCGCCACCGACCGCCCCCCTTTTCGCAAACCCTCGTAGGCCACCGGCAGACTATCCAGTAGCTCCAGATGATCTCCCGAAAATCTCCAGCGACCTTGGCTTCCCTCCAGCACTTCACTTCCCTCGGGTCCGGCAGGCGCCGCTAAAAGATTTAAATGTAAAATTCCCTCCTCATCCAACTCCGCTTTGAGCCGTGTCCCCTCCACCGCTCGTGAAACGGCAAAATGCTTTTTACGCCCAAGAAAGATCCGCGGATGCCCTAACAAGACAGGGAAAAAAAGATCTCGGTCCGCCGGGCTTAATTCAGCCTCTCCATGAACCGAGGCCCCCTCCATTTTTTCTAGCATCGATAACAGCACCGCATCCGACTCATCGACAATGTACGGCTCAACCTTTTCCACCGCGACTGCATCCAGACTTTTCGTCGGTCCACCATCGACCGAGGCCTCAACCGTCAGCGGTATTTTCCCCGCGCGCCACGCCTTGCCTAGTTCAAGCGGAAGATGCACCTCGAGGCAGAGAGGTTTAGAGCCCTTGCCCGCCAACTGACCTAGAACCCGAGGAAACCGTGGGGCCATCGCCCGCGCCGCAGCCGCCACAGGCCCCGCGACGGCGCCATTCGGTCGATGCACTGGTCCTCCTGCTGCCTTTCCGTTTTTCTCTAAATATTTTAGACTCAAAGCAATGACGTGGGGACAAACCGTTCCGTACTCTCTGGCTTGTCGGCAACTACACAGATTTTCTACATCCGAGAGTCTTTTCCCTAATTTAAGCCGCGCATTGACAGTGCCCGTCCCAGCCTGCACTACCCCCCCCAGCATCGGATCCACCCAGTCCACAGACATCACCTTGCCCGCCTCCCATAGAGAACGGCCCTCCTGCATCGCCCTCCATCCCCCGATTTCCAACAACATCTCTTTCGAGAGAACGGAAGGTGCCGAATTAGTTTCCGACATACTCCTAAATCCTATAAAAAACCGACAAGACGAAGCAATCCCCCCCTCCACCCCCTGTGCCATCCTTGGGAACAACTTTTTCTCCACTCCCACCCTTCCATCGCCCCGATTCGCTTGTAAGATATGAGAAGCATATGACACGCCCAAAAATTCTACTCTCCATCGTCGCTCTGCTGGGTTTGACGTGGCTAGGTCTCTGGATCCATAGCGGGTGGGGAACCATCACGTTGGACTTTGAAAATAAACCCCTCTCCGCCGTTCTTCGCTCCTTCACCAATCAGTCCAAGCTCAAAGTCATCACCGATCTCGACCTGGCAAAACCGATCACGATTCGAGTTCACCGCGTCCCCGTGACCGAAGCCCTCGAAGCGCTCCAAGGCGCTACCGAATCCCGCGGCCGCCTAGCCGTTCTCCTTGCCCCCGATCCAACCTCCATGAAAAACCTCCTTTCGGTTCTTCCCTCCCCCTCAGAAAACTCTGGCGTTCGCTCGCTCGAATATCGTACCCCTTGGCTTTTTCGAGGTGGCATGGACGGCCTTCCCATCGAACGCGATCCCAGAAATCAGTTCTGGAAACCCTCCCCCCAACTTGCCCTCCAACTTCTTCCCACAGCCGAACACGCCGCCCAAAACACCGAAGTTCGTCTCCTGATCCCCGATTCATGGAACCCACCACTGAAAAAATCACCTCAAGCTGGGCCTCTCTTCTCCTCCATCCCCGCTCTGGCGAAAAGTGCCGGGGGTGTCTCCCAGCTAGTTTATCTTCTTCCCGCCAGCTCGGATCGCGATGGACC
>CAMBGW010000118.1 GCA_945866245.1 Verrucomicrobia subdivision 6 bacterium
TTCGGAGAGTTCCAATCTTTGCCTTCGCGACAGTTCTTTTTCGTCCAAGCGATGGCTCTCTTTTTTTCTGAAGCATCGAAGATTCCGCGATCCATCCGGCGGACGAACTCGGTCATATCGATACTTTCGACGCGCATCCCTAGGTAGGACTCGAAGAAGTTGGGATCGATGATCGATCCGGCGATGCCCATGGAGGTTCCTCCCATGGCGAGGTAGGCGCGATTTCGCATGGTGGCCACGGCGAGACCGGCTTGGCAGAAGCGGAGAATTTTCTCGGAGACGTCGGCGGGGATTTTCAGGTCTCCAGCTTCCTGAACATCGCGACCGTAGATGCCGAAGGCGGGTAAGCCCTTTTGGGCGTGGCCGGCGAGAACGGCGGCGAGGTAGACGGCGCCAGGGCGTTCCGTTCCGTTGAAGCCCCAAACGGCTTTCGGGCGGAGCGGATCCATGTCCATCGTTTCGGAGCCGTAGCACCAGCAGGGGGTTACGGTGAGGGTGAAACCAACCGATTCGCAGGAAAAGAAAGAGTCGGTGGCCGAGGATTCGGCGGCTCCACCGATACACTTATCAGGGATGACACATTCCAGAACAGAGCCGTCTCGGTGGCGGATAGAAGAAGAGATAAGTTTGGCGGCGGCTTTAGCGAGGGAGAGAGTTTGATTTTCAAGGGATTCACGGACTCCTCCAAGGCGGCCGTCGATGGTGGGGCGGATGCCGACTTTGATTTTATGATCGGAACTGCGCATAAAGGAATTGTAGATGCAAGAGCTTGAATTAGGCTAGCGAGATATGATTCAGCAAGGATCCGTATTGAAAGGACCGAATCAAGGGAGACTTTTTCAAGGGGCAGATGGAAGAAACCATCTGGGGATCTTTGCTTTAATTAGTTCGCTCTTTTTTCTTTGGGCGTTGTGCAACGGAATGATCGATGTAATGGACAAGCATTTTCAGGATTTCCTGCACTTAACCAAAGCGCAGTCCGCCTGGGTTCAGTTCTCCCACTATCTGGGATATTTTCTCATGGCATTGCCTGCGGGATGGCTGGCCAGGAAGTTGGGATATAAGGTGGGGATTCTTTCTGGTTTGATAATGGTGGCACTGGGTTGCCTTTGGTTTATTCCGGCAACCCAGATTTCAACCTTCTGGGCCTTTCTTCTTGGGGTGTGTGTCATTTCGATGGGGCTGACATTTCTTGAGACAATCGCTAACCCCTACACCACAGTTTTAGGGGCGCCCCAGTTTGCAGCGGTTCGGATCAACATTGCCCAGAGTTTTAATGGGGTAGGTTGGATTCTGGGACCGATCGTAGGCGGAATGTTCTTTTATTCTTCTCAAGGGGCAGAGGTGGCGCATCAGCAGTTGTGGATTCCCTATGCAGGGATCGCCGGCGGAGTTCTGTTGCTGGCGCTTGTATTTTTGGTGGTTCGACTGCCGGAGATTTCGGCACCGGACGAGTATCAGTTGAATAGTCGGACGCCTGGGTCGACAAAGTCGATCTGGTCTCATCCCCACTTTGTCATGGCGGTGGTGGCGCAGTTTTTTTATGTGGCGGCCCAGGCGGGAATCTTCGCTTTTTTCATTAACTATGTGGTGTCGGAGATTCCCCCAGTGGGGGAAGCGTGGAAAAACAGTTTCTGGCTGGGGGGAAGTGAGGGGGTGAGGGAGAGGGGTGGGGATTGGTTTATCAGCGAGCAGGGCGCGACCAAACTGTTGGCTTATTTTGGATTTACTCTTTTTCTTTTGGGGCGAGCGACGGGGGCATGGGTTTTAGCAAAAATTCCTGCGCATCGAGTCATGGGGATTTATGCGTTAGCCAATGTGGGAATGATGGCAGGTATTGTGCTGAAGTTGGGATGGCTTTCTTTAGGAGCTCTCTTTCTGAGCTTCTTCTTTATGTCGGTCATGTTTCCAACGATCTTTGCCCTGGGAATTCATGGTTTGGGAGAGAAGTCGAAACTGGCCTCCTCCTTTATCGTCATGGCCATTATGGGCGGAGCTTTGCTTCCGAAGGTGATGGGATGGGTCGGAGATGTGAAAGATATGTCGATCGCCTTTCTTGTGCCACTGGGATGCTTTGCGGTGGTCGCTATGTACGGGTTTGCTTGGCCAAAATTGAGCGGCAGCCGAGATCTTTTGGGAACCTAAGAGCTTTGTTATCGTGAATTGCTAGTGGAACAGGGCAGGATTAATCAAATCACAAGTCACTAACCAAAAATAGTATAAGCGGAATTCTAATTTTAAAATATGCAGGGTCGTGGTGATGCATTTATATGATTGAAATCGATCATATAAAGGGTAGGATGAAACTCGATGAGGGTCTCAAAAAATGTGGTGGAAGCGCGCAGGCAGCTGCTGGCCGATCTTTTGCAGAACCAACGCTATCTCCCTTTGGAGCAGATTTGCATCCGGCTATCGATCAGCGCCGCGACGGCCCGTCGGGATTTGAGCGAACTCCAGCGGACGGGAAGAATTCGCAGAACCCCCGGTGGAGCCCTATCCGACTTTTCAGATAAATTTCCGAGCTTTGCGGAACGATTGGGAAGGGATTCGGAAAGGAAGAATGGGTTGGCCCGGCAGGTTCTTCCCCATCTGTTTTCGGGGTCGACGGTTTACATCGACGGAGGAACAACTCCTTTTGCATTGGCTCGGCTTTTGCCTGAGGCAGAAATTCCCGGACTGAAAGTCGTGACTAACAGTTTGCCCGTGGTGGAACTTCTTTCGGGAAGCGGAGTCTCTTTACATATTCC
Source organism: Verrucomicrobia subdivision 6 bacterium (assembly GCA_945866245.1). GTDB lineage: Bacteria > Verrucomicrobiota > Verrucomicrobiia > Methylacidiphilales > Verrucolacustridaceae > Verrucolacustris. The sequence goes on from CAMBGW010000118.1 coordinate 2,748, forward strand.
AGGAGGGGATCTGGTGGCACGCCAGTCGTTGCTGATTGGAGAGCGGGCCGTTCGAGCCCTGCGGGATTGGAAAATCGATGTGTCTGTCCTAGGGGCGGAAGGAGTGACAGAGTCTGGATTTTGGAACAGCGCCCCCGAAGTTGTGGCCCTACAAAAGGCGGCCATAGCCAACTCCAAGAGAAGCTTCGTTTTGGTCACAGCGGAGAAAATTGGGCACCGAGCGGGAGCGCAGTTGGCAACTTGGAGTAGTGGTTTAGAGCTCGTGACCGATGCCACGGAGAAACAATTACAATCCGCACGTATTCCGCTGGCTAAGATGGAGGTCGGATGAAACTCCCTGAGCGGAATCGGCGCCTCAAGCAGCTGGTTGAGCTTTCGAGGAGAATTGGCACAGCCCCTGAGTCCTTTGCGATTCTCGGGGAAGGGAACACATCGACCCGGTCGGGAGAAGATACGTTTTGGGTGAAGGCCAGTGGAACCTCCCTCTCCACGGCCGAAAAGGATTCCTTCACCGAATGCCGACGCCCGACTTTGGATTCCCTATGGGAGTCGTCCGTTCTCTCCGATTCACAGGTGGATGAGAAACTGCTCGAATCCCGAGTCAAACCCAAGGATCGCAAGCCCTCCACCGAGGCCCTGTTTCACTCCTACCTGCTTTCCCTGCCCGGAATCGAATGGGTGGCCCACACTCATCCGATCGCAGTAAATGGGATTCTCTGTTCCCCGAGAGCGGCCGACTTTGCAAAATTTCGGATGTTTCCCGATGAGATCGTTTGCGGAGGAGAACAGTCGGTACTGGTGCCATACACCGACCCTGGAGTTCCGCTGGCGAAGGCGATCCGAGCAGGGGTGGAGATCTTTGAAAAAGATCAGGGGAGGTTGCCCCGGATAATTCTGCTCCAGAATCACGGACTGATCGCCATTGGGCCGAGCGCCGGAGCCGTCGAGGCCACGACGAAGATGGCGGAGAAGTCGGCCAAAATCTTTCTTGAAGCCTCTTCCTTGGGCGGGCCGGTGTTTTTACCCGAGGCGCAGGTACGAAGAATATCGGGGCGACCTGACGAGCTCTATCGGCAAAAGGTGCTGAAACTAGAATGAGCACGGCCTCGACTCATCACGCGGCTGTCGATCTTGGAGCGGAGAGCGGTCGGATCATTCTGGGGACGCTGAGCAAGGGGCGACTTTCGATCGAGGAGATTCATCGGTTTCCGAATCGAATGGGGGGGAAGGATGGGGGA
>CAMBGW010000119.1 GCA_945866245.1 Verrucomicrobia subdivision 6 bacterium
CCCAACCAACCCCGCCCCTTCCCACTCCCCAACCCGCCCCACGCCCACACCGGTAGAACTAGCACCGATAACATCGCTACCCCTCCCATCATCCACGGCCCAAAGAGCGCTAACCCGATCGTCGGCGCCACCTTCGCCACCAAAACATCGGTCAGCGAAAAACTCGCCGCCGCCGCAATCCCCCAACCCACCGCCCTCCACGCACTCTTTCCACCCTTCTCTCCTCCTCCCCAACCCAGCAATGCCACCCCCAGAGAACATAAACCCGCACCTACCCAAAACTTTTCCGGCACTGCCCCTGGCAACAGCCAAGCACTCCCCACCGCAGTCAAAACCACCTTGCTCCCCAGTACCGGAGTCGCCACCGAAACATCGCCCCCCGCCAAGGCTCGAAACGTTCCCACCTGCCCCAGAAAAAAAAGCACCGAGCAGATCGACGGCCCTAGCCACATCCAAAGCGGAAACTCCCCCTTCGGCCACTCCGCGAAAAACAGCAGCGGAGCAAAGGCCAACCCCATCGCCAGATTCGACCCCACTAAAACACGTTTCGGCGGTTGACCCATCTCCATCGCCCTTTTGAGAAAAATCATGCCAACTGCGTAGACCACGGACGAAAAAAGAGGCAAGATGAGATACCGATGGTCCGTCATTCCAAGAAACTGCCCCAAACTCCCCCTCCTGCCAAAGAAAGGATCTGGACCGGCATCACTACCCCACTCGATCAGCACGACCGCGCCGATGTCGCCCTTGCCCGACTCAGCGGGGAATCTCGCTCCCGAATCCAACAGTGGATCAAGGAAGATCGCATCACTCTCGCAGGGAAACCGGTTCGCCGCCGCGATCCTCTCCCCCCCGATGTCACCGTCACCATTCGTATTCCGCTGGATCTCCCCCGCCAAGTCACCGCCGAGGATCTTCCCTTAGAAATTCTCTTCGAAGACGAAGATATTCTCATCATCAATAAAGCCACCGGAATGCACGTCCACCCCGGCGCAGGCCGACCCACTGGCTCTCTCGCCGCCGCTCTTCTCCACCATTGCGAAGGGCACCTCGCCCCAGGCGGAGCCCCCGACCGCCCAGGAATCGTCCATCGCTTAGATCGGGAGACCACCGGCCTTCTCGTCGCTGCGAAAAATGATGCCGCCCATCGCGAACTCAGCCGACAATTCCGAGATCGGGAAACGGAAAAAACCTATCTCGCCTACGTTCTCGGTCGGCCCCGCGGAGACGCAGGCACGTGGGAAGGCCCCATCGGTCGCCACCCCGTCTCCCGCCAACGCATGGCCATCCGGAGTCGTGGTCGCCCAGCAAAAACCGATTGGAAAGTTCTCGGCTCGTGGCCCGGCGCAAGCCTCCTCGAACTCCGCCTTCATACAGGTCGCACCCACCAAATCCGGGTTCACGCATCCGCCGCTAGCTGCCCCGTGGCTGGCGATCCCATCTATGGCGGGGTTAATTCCCTTACCCGAGTCGCCAAAATTCCGCGTCAGCTTCTTCACGCCCACCAGTTATCCTTCACTCATCCCCGCACGGGTGAACAACTTTCCTTTACCGCTCCACCTCCAGCCGATTTTACGGCATTCCAATCCTATCTCGATGAATCCTGAACTCCGCGATCAAGCTGCCCGCTACGTCGATCTCCTTCGCCGCCACGGCCAACGCGACACTTGGCTGCCCACCGGCCTCGTGCGTCGCCTCCCCTCCTCAACCGCTCCCAACTCCCCCTCACTTTCTACTCCGCGCACCTCCTCTACTTTTTCCTCACACCAAAAAGAGGATTCCGCCCCCACACCCAAAGTCCGCCCCGTGGCCACCCCCGCCACCTCCACCTCAGGAACCAAGGCAGAACGCCTCTCCACTCTCCGCACGCAAACTCTCACCTGCCAAATTTGCCCTCACCTCGCTAAAACACGGGCCCAAGTTGTCTTCGGTGTTGGCGACCCCGAAGCTCGCCTCATGTTTGTCGGCGAAGCTCCCGGCGCAGATGAGGATGAGCAAGGAGAACCGTTTGTCGGCCGGGCAGGAAATCTCCTAACGAAAATGCTTACGGCTATGGAGCTCACCCGAGAGCAGATCTACATCGCCAATGTTCTCAAATGCCGGCCCGATATGCCCGCCAACACCAGCGGCAACCGCAAACCCACCCGCCACGAAATGGAAGCCTGCCTTCCTTACCTCCGACAACAAATTTCCATCATTGCCCCCGTCGTCATCGTCGCCCTCGGCGCCTCAGCGGTCGAAGGCCTCTTCGGCCCCCAAAAAAATACTATCTCTCGCCTTCGCGGAACCTGGATGGAGCTGGATGGGGTTCCCGTTCGCCCCACCTTCCACCCCAGCTACCTCCTCCACAATCAGGACCTGGCCCTTAAGCGTCTCGTCTGGGACGACCTCCTCGCCGTCATGGAGCGCCTCGGCCTTCCCATCTCCAAAAAACAGCAGGGATTCTTTTTGCCTCCCAAAGCATGAACCGTGCTGGCATCGCAAATGTAAGATTTTTTCCGCATTCCAAAATCCGAATTCCGAAATCACAAATCACCTGAATCCCTTAACCCCTTCATGCAGATTTCAATCCTCCTCACCACCGTTGCCAAAAAGTCGGATGCCCGCCGGCTCGCCACCACCGCCCTCCAACAGCGGGTCGCAGCCTGTATCCAGATTATCTCCGGCATCGAATCCCACTTTATCTGGAAAGATAAGAAGAGCACTTGTCGTGAATTTCTTGTCCTAGCCAAAACCACAACCCGCAAATTGAAATCGTTAGAAACACTCTGGAAAAAGATTCACCCCTACGACTGCCCCGAACTGATCACTCTCTCAGGTCGTGCCGCCAGCTCCTACGCCCGCTGGCTCCAAACTTCCGTCTCCCGCTAAGCCACCACCAGCAACGGAATCTCATCGGGCAACTGAGAGGAAACTTCCCGCACCGTATCCCCACGCAACAGATTCACCAGCACCCCTCGCCGTGTTCCCCCCAAGATCACCAGATCCGCTCCCAACGTTGCCGCTAACTCCACAATCATATCGGACGCCTTGTTCGCCGTGCAGTACACCGGAGTCAGCGCCACTTTTTCCGCAGACGCTGCCTGCTTGATCTCGTTGATCACGCTCAGTGCCTTCACGTCATCCGACAATCGCCCCACCACCTCCGCCGCCACCTGCACTTCCCGGACAAAGAGGAAGTATAACCTCGCCCCACGTAACTTCGCCTCTTGCAGAGCAAATTTTGCCGAACCCGTCATCCCATGCGCCGCTACCAAAATTCGTCCACCATCCTCCACCAGTTCGCTTCCCACCTCCTCTCGCACTCCCATCCCCACTCCAACTCTTTCCGGCTCCGCCATCTTTTCCCCTTTTTGACTTTGCGCCGCCTCCCGCAAGAAAAGACCCACCCCAGAAAGAATCACCGCAAAAAGAAAAGCATGGGGCTTATTCACGGCAATCGTGACCCAAATGGCCGCCATCAAAAGGGCGGTTCCTATCATGACAACTCTTTGCCATCCCCGCATGGCCAACGTTTTATCCAAACCACACGACCCCAGATTCAGGCAGATCGCTCCTGTCACTCCGATTGCATACAAAGAGGCCAAAGCCTCCAGTCCGCGGGTCGACTCCAAAACAATGACTGGCAGAACTACGGAAACAATTAGAGGAACCCAAGGCACACCTTGCCGATTCAACATTCGAAATACAGGGGGTAGGTCTCGATCCTGTGCCATGCTGAAAAGAAGCGCTACCGATGCCACAATCGCCGTGTTCACCGCCGAAAGAAGAAGCAATCCCACCACCAAACCCACCACCCAGCCATAGGTCGGGCTAATGTAGTGATTGGCCATCGTCCTTAAAAAGCTTTCGGGGTGAAGGAAAGACTCTTGCGGCATCCCCGCAATCATCAGCCCCAGAACCGCCGTAATCAGACACACCTCGATCATCACCAATCCAATCGCTTTTCTCGCTTGGTGATGTACCGAAGGGTGATCGGG
>CAMBGW010000120.1 GCA_945866245.1 Verrucomicrobia subdivision 6 bacterium
GCCTTTAGTGCGGAAGGGATGCAGTTTGGTGTGGAGAATCTAGGAGTGGAGAGCTTGATCAGCGCAGGAGCCAGCGGTCTCAAAGCCTTAGGCAAGATGATCAACTCTTTAGGCCAGCTTGATGCCCTTGCCAACGAAGCCATTCGTGATGTGGATGAAGGTGTTGAAGCCTATAAGTTTCTTCTAGAAAAGAATGAGCTCAAGAGTGCAACCGAGCGGCTCTTCGAAACATTTATGATGGGGGAATATATGCCGTCTGTTCGAAAGCTTTCTCGCGATGATAAACGCCGCGCACTTGAATTTACCAAGAAAACAAATGAGCTGCTTGCGGCCCTTGAAGTGAACGACCTGACTCGAGCGCAGGATATTATTCACGAATTAAGTCAAAGCGCGCGGGACTTTGACACCTCAAAACCTTTAGCCGTAGTGGAAACTGCAAAAACAGTCAGTGCCATGCACCTAGCCAAAGCCAAGGCCGCTGCGGCTTCAGGGGATAAAAATACGCTGGAAACTGAACTTCGGGCTGCCACGGAGATTTGGCCGCGCAACCCTGCCCTTGCGGAAGTTTCTGGGGCGATCTTCAGCCAAACAGACGTACAACAGCAGGCGCTCAACGACTTTGACCGACTGATTGCCCAAAAGAACTACCGGCAGATTTTTGACGACAAGGTTCGCTATATCGCCGCGACCGCCATGTTTCCAGAACGTCAGGAAAAACTCAAAGGTGTGCTCGATCGAGTCCAAGGCGCGGAAGCAGCGCTGATGCGTTCCCAAGAGCTTGCCAAGCGCGGGGATGCCGCCGGGGCTTGGGAAAGTGTGGAGCGGGGCTTCCCCGACTACCCCGACGATCCAAAACTCAATCAAGCCCGCGCGGATTACACCACCCAAGCGGCAGAGTTTGTAAAGTCGGTTCGAACAGCGCAAGAGATGGAGCGAAAGCGGCAGATAGGATCAAGCCTTGCATGGTATTTGCGAGCCTTACAGGACTATCCGAATAGTGAAATTGCGCGGGATGGAATTGATCGAATTTCGGCCGATATCGTCAAATAAAGAATCAGCTTAACTACCGCTCTTTTTGTCTCTTCCACGCCATCTCCAGCGCAGTGGACAACCACCAAGTTGAAAATGCTCCCTCACGCGATTGCTTAAAAAGCGCTCATAGGCCTCCGACATAACGGCGGGGTGATTCACAAAGCCCATTAAGGTAGGTAGTGGACCCTCAACTTGAGTTGCATAATAAAGTCGAAGTTTCTTTCCGCCTTTTACGGGGGTACTACGGGACTCGGTTGCACGTAAGAGAACTCGGTTTAACTCCCCTGTCCCAATCTTAATCGACCGAGCCTTTCTCATCAGGGTCACTGCATCACTTAACTCTTTTAAACCGCTTTTTTTCAGCGAACTGACAAACACCATGGGAACATCGGGCAAAAAGAACAGAGCCTGCCGCAAGGCAGCCTCATATTCTTTCCGAAAAGTAGCTCCTTGAGTTTTCTCTCCCCCCTCTGCGGTTAAATCCCATTTGGTAATCGCGATGATGCAGGGCCTTTGCGCCCGCTGAATTAAGCCTGCTACTTTCTTTTCCACCAACCCTACCCCCAGGACCGAATCCACTGCCAAGATTGCCAAATGGCATCGGTCAATCGCGTGGGCCGTCCTGCCACCCATTATCTTCTCAAGCGGATCCTCCACGCGCCGCTTTTGCCGCAAACCTGCGGTATCAATAAAGAGGACCTCTTCACCATCAATCATGGCGGGTACATCGACCGCATCCCGAGTCGTACCCGCAAAAGAGGCGACCATAGTCCGATCGGTTCCCACCCATGCGTTCACCAAGGAGGACTTTCCTGCATTCGGTCGGCCGACAATGGCAATGCGGGTGCGCTCATCTTTTTCCCGATCAGCCTCCGCCCACCCCTCTCCGATTTCCGACATGAGCGACCCAAAACCCAACCCATGCTCCGCCGAAACTTCCCTCCCCCTGCCAAAACCTAGCTTCTGAAATTCACTCTGCTTTCCACCTCCATATCCGGGATCCATTTTATTAATGACCAAAGTCACTTTCTGGCCGGCTTTTCGAAGACGTTTCGCGACCTCGGTATCGAGGACATGCAACCCCTCCTTACCGTCCACTACGAGGAGAACCCGATTCGCTGAGGCGATGGCTAAATCCGCCTCCCTTTCAACCGCCTCCTGTAGGCCTGTTCCGTCTTCATGCCCCAATCCGCCTGTATCGATTAGAACAAAAGGTCGCCCTTCCCAATCGGCATCAGCCACTAAACGATCCCTGGTGACTCCAGGACGATCGAAAACCAGAGCAATCCTTCGTCGGCAAATACGATTGAAAATCGCACTTTTACCTACATTCGGTCGACCAACGATCGCCACAACCGGGCGACCCCCTTGACTACTGGGAGGGTTCGCCATAACTCGACCGATGGAGCAGCGTCCACCCTTGCTTTAGATAAATAACTAGCGACAAAGAGGTCATCGCACCTGCCATCCAAAGAATGGGCCAAGTAGATGGATTTCCCGGCATCAGAAGCCCCAATAAGACAACGGCAATCTGAAAAAAGGTGCAAACTTTCCCACTCCAGTGCGGTTTCACGAAGTGGTAACTGTGTAGTAAATTTGCCACCAGCAAGGATCCCGAGACTAAAATAAGATCCCGACTGACAACCAGAACAGGAAACCAAAGTGGAAGTCTTCCTTTTCCCGCGACCCCAATCGTCCCCAATAGAACAATCGCGGTTACAAGTAAGAGCTTGTCGGCGATCGGATCAAGGATTCGCCCCAAATGGCTTCGCTGATTGAAATGGCGAGCAATCCACCCATCCACGCCGTCCGTAAGTGCGGCCAAACCAAATAATCCAACAGCCGCATAGTACCAGGCGTTTCCCGCATATCCTTCTGCATGATATTCCCGATGATATAAAAGTGCGCCCGCAAAAAGCGGAACCAGGAGGATTCGCAGCAAAGTAAGGCTGGTCGCAAAGGTCACGCTTCCTCCCTTAGCTTTCCGTTTTCCCAAAGAGTTCGAGTGCGCAGTAACCGAGCCACTACTCTCTCTCTTCCAAGCACCGTAAGTAACGGAAAAAGAGACGGGCCGACAGTATGCCCCGAAACAGCAGAACGTAGGAGATGGATCACTTTAGCTGGCTTCGGCAAAGAGGCCTCCTCCGCCACTTTTTTACAAACTCCTTCAACTACCGAATCGTTCCAGTCGCCCCCAGAACTCTGGAAACCTGTTGCAAGAGCTTGCAAAAGCTTCCCAGCGTCCGGATTAGAAAACTGTTTTTTTCTAGCCTCTGGGGAGTAGGTGAACTCCTCCGTGAGGTAGGGATCAAGCCACTCAGCCAACTCTTTCCCTGTCCGAATCTTTTCCCGAATCACTCGTAGAAGGCCGTCTCGCAGGGAGGCTGGAAGGGTCGCTGCCGCAGGTCGATGTTGAGCAAGATAGGAAGCAGCAAAAGCCCCAAAGTCTGCGTCCGACATCGATCTCCAATACTCTCCATTCATCCAAAACAGCTTGGCTCCATCGAACCGAGCGTTGCTTCGGTTGAGGTCCTTAAGATCAAAGCGGCGAACAATCTCTTCGATCGGCAAAACTTCCTCGTTGGCACCTGGAGACCAGCCCAACAGACAAAGATAATTTCGCACTGCTTGGGGCAAATAGCCCGATTCCTCATAGGCACTCAATGCCGCCCCGTCGTCTCTTTTACTCATCTTAGATCCACCCTGATTTAAAATGAGAGGAATATGAGCGAATTGGGGCGGAGTCGCCCCTAAGGCCTCATAAAGTGCAATGTGCTTATGGGTGTTGCTGAGGTGATCCTCCCCACGAATGACATGGGTAATTCCCATCTCAATGTCGTCGACCACGTTGACAAAGTGGAAGACGGGACTGCCATCTTTTCTGCGGAT
>CAMBGW010000121.1 GCA_945866245.1 Verrucomicrobia subdivision 6 bacterium
TCAACTCCACCGCCCGCCCCTTGATATTTAAAGTCTTTTGGGCCCGCGCAATGGTCGCCACAGGTTTAAAGGCCACTCGAAAGACAATCTCCTCCCCATTGCTTATGCCGCCCTGTACCCCCCCACTGCGGTTGGTCCGCGTACGCACCTTTTTTCCATCCATGAAGAACTCATCGTTGTGATCCGACCCCCGCATCCGTACTCCCGCAAAGCCAGAGCCAATCTCAAAACCCTTGCTCGCTGGCAAACTCATCATTCCCTTCGCTAAATCCGCCTCCAGCCGATCGAATACCGGTTCCCCGAGACCCACAGGACAGCCCCTCACCACACACTCCACCACCCCACCTAAGGAATCACCCTCCGAACGAACTCGCTCGATCAATTTAACAACTTGATCCGACTCTTTCTTGTCAGGCCAACGAACAAGATTGGACTCCACCTCACGAATATCCACACGGCTTGCATCCATTCGCGCGACAAATGTACCCACTTGCCGAACGAAGGTTGTCACAGACAAGCGGGGGACAAGTTGACCGAACATCTTCTTGGCAATCGATCCGCCAATGACTCTTCCGATCGTTTCCCGGGCTGATGTTCGGCCTCCACCTTGCCAATTACGAATCCCATACTTTGCCTGATAGGTGTAATCCGCATGACTTGGCCGAAACATCGTCTCCATCTCGCGATAAGCCTCCGGCCGAGCATCCTCATTTCTCACCCAGACAGAAATCGGTGTTCCCAATGTTTTTCCCGCGAAAACACCCGAAAGGATCTCACATCGATCCGCCTCCTTCCGCGGGGTAACAATTTTGCTCTGGCCCGGTCGTCGACGATCTAAATCTGGCTGCAGATCTTTTTCCGAAAGCGGAACTTGCGGCGGACATCCATCCACCACAGCACCTACCCCTCCCCCATGGGACTCCCCCCAAGTGGTCACGCGATAGAGATGGCCGAAAGTATTTGCCATGCCTCCATCCTGCCCGAAAAGTGTCGTTTCCCCAAGCCTTGGAATTGACTCCCGCACTCGCCGAAAACCCCGTTCCCTGCCACCCTTCTCCCATGCAAAGGACCTCCCATCTCTGGCTCCTCGGCCTCAGCGGGTCGGGGAAAAGCACCGTAGGCCCTCTGCTCGCGCAAAGGCTCTCCATGCCTTTTATCGATACGGACCAGAGAATTACCCAAACCGCGCAACGATCCATTCCGGAAATATTTTCCCAGGGCGGCGAGAAAGAGTTCCGTAAATTGGAATCTCTTGCCGTGGCCGAACTTTCGAAATCTTCCCCATCCGTTATCTCTTGCGGTGCAGGGGCCATTCTTGATCCCGCCAACCGCCATACCCTTTCCCGAACTGGCCTTCGAATCTATCTCCAAGCCGAACTCTCATCTCTAGTCAAACGGCTCTCCGATTCCACCAACCGCCCTCTTCTTCCGACTGACCAGCTTCACCCTAGGCTGACGGCGCAGTTCGCAGAACGTAAGCGCTGGTACGAGGAAAGTGAAATCATCATCTCCACAGGCTGCGACTCTCCTGAACAGATCTGCCAAAGAATTATTTCCGCTCTACCCTCTTGACCCATGGGGAAAGCCTCCGAGCTCAAAGAAGCCGCCCTTCACCTTGGCTTCGACGCTATTGGGATCACCGCTGCCCATGTGCCGCCAGGTGCCAGCTACCTCAAAGAGTGGCTCTCCCTTTCTTACCAAGGCGAAATGAGCTGGATGGCCCGCAGGCCCGAAATCCGCTCCGATCCCCAGCAGTATGACTCCTTAGCAAAAACCATCATTGTCGCAGGGGTCACGAGTCACCAGACCTCCGCCCCATCTCGTCGGGGTCGCATTGCCGCTTATGCCCAAGGGCTCGACTATCACGAAATCCTTCGCGAAAAGTTAGAGCGCTTAGCTCAGTCGACTCTTGTGCCGTGGGGCGGGCAGTTTCGTGTTTGCGTCGACTCCTCTCCTCTTATGGAAAAACCGCTTGCCGCCATGGCAGGATTGGGTTGGCAGGGAAAAAATACACTTCTGATTCATGCCCAACACGGTCCATGGCTCATGCTCGGTTCTCTCCTCACCAACCTAGAAATTTCGCCCGACTCCCCCTCTCACGACCACTGTGGCACTTGCACCCGCTGCCTCGATGCCTGCCCCACCCAAGCTTTTCCTAAGCCCTACGTTCTCGACGCACGCCGCTGTCTGGCCTACCTGACCATCGAGCACCCAGGTTCGATTCCAGAGGAGTTTCGCCCCTTGATCGGAGATCGCCTCTTTGGATGCGACGAATGCCTCGACGTTTGCCCCTGGAATCGTCATGCCCAACAGTCTCGCGAACTCCAACTCAGCCCAATTCCAAGAGCTGATCTGCCCGAGATGCTTGCATGGGATGACACCCGCTTTCGAAAAGAATTTCGTAACACACCTATCTTCCGCCTCAAAAGGAGCCGTTGGCTCAGGAATATCTGCATTGTCTTAGGCAACATTGGCACTGAATTAGACCTGCCCAGCTTGGAGCAAGCATCCCGCGACAAGGATCCACTCGTCCGCGAGCACGCCCTTTGGGGAATTCAACAAATCCGAGACAGACTCAAAACCGAAAGAGCTAGGATTTAGGCTTGCTGCCCGCTTTATCCACAGGAGGCAACAACGTTTTCAACTCATCCGTCTTCGGCTTGTTGTCTTCAGGCTGAGGAGCACTCGCCTGCTCCCCACTCAAATACCCTTTTTCGACCAAAGAATCGGCAAAGGTAGAATTCGCATCCGGGGGATAGATACGATAAGCCGAAGTAACAAATTCCGTGGCCGCTTCTTTGTCTTTCCGATGAAAAGCCTCCGCCGCTTTGGCGAAGTAGTAGATTGGACTATTGGGACTAGGTTTTAGTGAGGACAGAAAACTATCTGCTTTGGAACTATTTCCACCCAGAAGATCACACAGATAGATCTTATAAAGTCCGAGATCATTGCTTGGCTGACTGTTTAGAAATATTTGAAACTTATCCCGTGCATCAGAATATTTGTTATTTAAGAAAAGGACTTCACCCAGATTGAACTGAGCCATCGGTAAATCGGGCTGTAACTTTAATGCCTGCCGAAATGCCGCCTCCGCCTGTGCCCAATCCCGCTTTCTTGTAAAAATAGCTCCCCTTAAATTTGCATTGCTCGCTTGATCCGGCTTGGCCTGATCCGATAAGTCTAAGGCAACTAACGCCCCATCTAAATCGTTCCGGGAAAAAGCTTGAGCCGCTTTAACATAGGTCGCTCGATAACGCTCTTCCCCGTCTTGGGGGAGGGGCTCCTCTTGTTTTACCGGTTGGGCAGAAACTTCATTCGAACGATTAGCTTTTTTCCCACAACCTAAGATTCCAAAGGCAACTAAAAGCGCGAAAAGGTGAAAATAATTCCGCATTTCCATAGCCTCGCAGAGCCCTCTTACCCACTCAAACTATTTTTACGTAGTCTTTTCAAAACCCCCTCTTCGGGCAATCTTCTCTATCCATGAAATTTCTTGTCACGGGGGGCGCAGGTTTTATTGGCAGCCATCTCGTTCGCCATCTACTCCCCCACGGCCCCGTCACGGTTCTTGATAATCTAGTCACCGGCAATCGCCACAACTTGGCTGACCTACCCTGCGACCTTGTCCAAGGCTCAATTCTAGATTCTCAACTTCTCTCTCAATCCCTCGTGGGTGTGACTCATGTCTTTCATCTCGCTGCCATGGTGAGTGTGCCCGAATCGGTGAAAAACCCCTCGGGCTGTCACGAGATCAATGTCGCAGGCACTCACCGGGTTCTTCAGGCTGCTTCCCGCGCAGGTGGGCAGCGTTTCGTGCTCGCCAGCTCCTGTGCCATTTATGGAAACGACCCCATAATGCCTAAAACCGAATCTCTCCCTCCCGCCCCTGCCAGCCCTTATGCCGAATCGA
>CAMBGW010000122.1 GCA_945866245.1 Verrucomicrobia subdivision 6 bacterium
TTTCGGATACGGTTTTGGATTCGGAGACGGAGGAGGTCCAAGAGGTAAGGCAACCGGTGGAAGGGAGAACACCGAGAGAGGATTTAGCGGGAAAGGAGTTGATCGATGCGGTGAAGTTGGCGTGTGCCGGTTTACCGCCGAATCAGAGATTGGTGGTGCACCTAAGGGAACATGAGGAGATGGATTTTTTTGAGATCGGAAAAGTGCTCGGGATTAGCGAGCTAGGAGCTAAGTCGTTGATGCATAGGGCACGAGAAAATTTAAAGATAAAACTATCTGAATTTTTTACCGAACCTAGATAGAAGAAAGGTAGTCTAATCTATATGAGCATGAAGAGAGATCAGGGTGGGGACGGGCTAGGGCGGGAACTTGGCGAGATATACGCCTCGGTACCCGTTCCCAAGGCGCCGGCGTGGTTTGCAGCGAAGACAATGGCGCGTTTGCGACGTGAGGAGAAAAAGAGCAGGGGCTGGTTTGGGTTGCCGCGATTGATTTTAATTGGGGCGGGAGCGGCACTGTTGGCGGTGGGTTGGTTACGGTGGGAGAGTCAGCCGTCTGTGGCAGATGCGGAGCTTTTTGCGGCACTGGACGCGATGGTGGAGGAGGAGCGGGAGAGTCGCTGGTGGGCGGGCTTATGAATAAGTGGTTTTTTTACTGCCTGATGGGGCTGGGTATGTGCGGTTCCCTTTTGGAGGCTCAAGATGGGGAGACAAAGAGCAGGGAGAGTATAGAGGGCAAGCCGAGGCCTCCTCGTATTCCGGATGGGCCCTTTGTGCCGAAGCGGGACATGGTTCAAAGGCAGAAGGATCAGTTTTGGGCAGGGCCGCAGGATCAGGATCGGTTGGTACAGATTTTGCCATTGGCCTTAATGCCGAGGGAGCAGTTAGGCGAAAAGTTACAGGCGTGGCCGATGTATCAAAAACTTTCGGAGGAGCAGAGGGCTAGGCTGGTGGAGCGGATTGATGAATTTTGGGTAAAATCAACCAAGGAGGCGCTGCAGGTAGCAAAAGACTTTCAGCTAAAGGTTGGGCCAGAGAACGAGCAGGCGTTTGTTCGGGCGTACTGGATGGAGAAGGTAGGAATGGAAAAGGCGATTCAGGAGGAGTTATCCCCATTGAGGAAAAGGCTGGAGGGTGAGGCAAAAAAGAGGTTAGAAAGCACATTTGGAAATAGTCCAAAGCAGTGATGGAGAAGTGGAAATAGCGGTCCACGGCTAAGGGTTCCTTTGACATCAAATTGTCACTTTGGCGGACTTGCCCTGCCTTTTCCCCAACTTATTCACATATGAGCGTGAAAGACGTTCTTATTCTGACGGGGGGGCAAGAGGAGCATCACTATGTGGCTCGCGCGGTGAGGGATGTTTTGGAAGAGGAGTCTGGGACGGAGATTCGGGTGGAGGTCAGGGAGGTGGGGCAGGGGGGGATCGAGGGGTGGTTGGGGTGGATTTCGGGGAAGTTGGGCAAGGGGAAAGCAAAGGGTGAGACTTTAGGGCGCTGGATAAGGCGGGCGGGAATCGAAGTGCTGGGTAGTTCGGGTTGGCCACAATTGCGGCGGCTGGTTGCCTTAACCTTGGAGGAGACCCGACCTGAGGTGGTGGTATTTTTTCATCCTGCCGTCGGAATGGCTTTGCAGGAAAGAGTGCAAGATCGATCAGAGGCGGGATTCCAGAGAGTGGGGGTGGTTCTCGAGGCGGAGGATCTACCGGGTTGGGATGGGGTGACGGCGGATCTTTTGTGGGTGGCCGATGAGGGGTCGGCCAAAGAGCTACGGGAAAAAAATGCAAAGGTGAAAGAGGTTGTGGCAGGAGGTTGGCCTGTCCGGCCAACTTTTGAACCTGCAGAGGAGAGAAAAAAAGGCGCAGGGAAAAATCGCGAGCCATTTCGGATCCTGTATCTGATCAATTCTCGAAGACGGAAGGCGATTCGCACGGTTGAAAAGATTCTTCAGTTTCCGGATGTGGAGGTGACTGCGGTGGTAGGGAAAGAGGAGGAGCTGAAAGGGGAGTTACGCAAAGCGTTCCCTGAGAGTCAGGGCAAGTTGGAGATTCATGGGTGGGTGAAGAATTTAGCAGGGATGATTCGGGCGCATGATTTGGTGGTGACGAAGCCGGGAACAATCAGTGTGAGAGAGGTGCTGGCGACGGGTCGGCCCACGATTTTAGTGGAGGGAGGTAAAAATTCGGAAAAGCGCAAGGGGATCTGCCGGTTGATTACAAGATTAGGGGGTGGGGCTTTGGCAGAGTCCCCTGGGGAGATTGGCATGCGGGTGGGGCAAGCTTTGCAGGGGGGTGGGGTGGGGTTGCGGGAGTGGGGGAGGCGGGCAAGGCAGGAGGCAGTTCGCTCCTTGGGGGCAACGGAGCGGTTGGCCAGTCGCATTACTCAGATGGCGCAAGCCGCGACAGAGACCCAGAGAGTCCCCGAGTTACGCCTGATGCACCATGGGCATCCCGGAAAGAAGGGCTTACGAATGGTGGATTTGCACACTCACACCATCTTTTCCGATGGTCGACTCACCCTACGAGAGATTGTTGATTTTTATGGCCGGCGAGGTTTTGATGCGATGGCAGTGACGGATCATTTGGTCGATCGTCGTCGTCTTTTAGGAAAACTGGCTAACTTATCGGGTCTAGTTTTAACGGTGGATGATCTGCCGGACTACTTTAGGGCTTTGGCTGAGGAAAAGAATCGTGCCTGGACAAAGTATCGGATGATTTTGTTCCCTGGGTTGGAGTTTAATCATGATGGATTAACGGCGAAGGGGTCGGCTCACTTACTGGGGGTGGATTTACATGATCCGATCGATCCTGCTTTGTCTTTGAAGGAGATTTGCGGACAGATTCGGGGGCAGGGAGGGTTGACGATTGCGGCGCACCCCCACCATATGAGTTCCGCTGGGGGTCAGGACACGCTGTATCTGTGGGAAAGGCAGGATGAGTTTCGCCCGCTGATCGATGCCTGGGAGATCGGAAATCGGGATGATCTTTTTAATCCGGTCGGATTGAAGAGGCTCCCTTTGATTGCCGGGAGTGATTTTCACAAGCCGAAGCATCTGACGAGTTGGAAGACTCTGCTGTGGTGCGAAAAGGATCCTGAGGCGATGAAGGAGTGTATTCGAAGGAACAAAGATGTCTCGATCACCCTCTATCGGGATCATCGTTTTGGGGGGGAGAGTGAGGAGCGGGAGGAGAAACGGACGGCATTCGAGCGAAAGGGTTAATAAAGAAGCTGGAGGCGGGTGATAAACCCCAATTCATTATTCTCCACTTCAGTCCCTGGTGCGCCTCCACCTGTGAAGGCATTGTACTCCACCGTAACACCCAATCGGATAATTCGGTTGGGATACCAGTTAAGAGCCATTGAGGCTCCATTGACACCTGTTGCATTCGTGGTTTGAGAGATTCCTAAACCGCCTTGATCTACGGGTCGGAACATGTTGGCACCAGCCGCAAGGCCATCGTATCGAAAGCTGATTTCCCACGCGCCGATCTCTCCAGTCGAAAAATCTAAAGGGTGTTGGGGAACGACACCCCCCAAGGAAGTTGGTTCTCCGGTGATGACCCAATCAAGTTCAATATTCCAAGCGGTCGTCTGGTAGTTGCTGAAACCTCCACCTGACGTATTACCGATTCCCGCCGTATTGACCCCCTGCTTTTCGGCGGTGAATTCGCTGATCAGGGAGAGCGGACCATATCGATAGTAAAGCTGTGGGCTGATTCTCCAGACCTCACCTTGAAGTGTTAGCCCAGAGGGGAAGGCCAGAAAGGTGTTTCCGCCATCCGTGCTGTAGT
>CAMBGW010000123.1 GCA_945866245.1 Verrucomicrobia subdivision 6 bacterium
TCTCCGATCCCGGCGTATAGGCTTCATGCTCCAAACTAACTCCCTCCTTCCCGGACTCACCGCCCTCGATAATGCCGCCCTACCGGGGCTGCTTGCCGGCGAATCCCAACATCAGGCCTACTCCCGCGCCCAAAAACTTCTCACCCGTCTGGGGATGGGAGAACGTTGGGATGCGTTTCCCAATGAACTTTCCGGGGGCCAACAGCGTCGCGTTTCCCTAGCTCGGGCTCTTCAACATGAACCCGCCCTTCTCTTGCTGGACGAACCTACCAGCAATCTCGATCCATTGGCCGAAGAGGAAATCCTCACAGTCCTCCGTGAACTTCGGAACGAACGGAAACTTGCCATCTTCGCCGTCACCCATGGCGACCAACTCGCCTCGCTTGCCGACCGAGTATTCCAAATGTCCGCCGGACAACTGGCCCTTACGGAAAAACCCTCCGCCGTACCTGTTCGCTCTTCCCTGATCGAAAGACACGAGCCGGTTTTCGAAAAAGCCCCCCAGGGCCTGGCTACCGAAGAAACACCCAAACCCGCTCCCGTCGGGGATTGGCGGGGACCAGCCTCCTTCTTTCTGGCCAGCCTGCTTTTGGGAGCATCCCTCCTTTACTCGACTGACCGGATCATCGCCTGGTCCCAAGGACGCCACCTTTGGGCAAAACAGGAAAAGAAACGTATCACTGAGGAAATCGCCTTTCGCCAGCTCCGCGCTGATGTCGAATCCTTCGACGCCAAGGGCGACGGCAATGTCCGTGCGAATCTGTTCCTCCAAAACTATGACTCATCCCGTCGCTTCTTTATCCTTGGCCCTTCTATCCGTGTTTTTTATCAGGCGAACGGACGCTGGGACTCTGTTCCTCATGAGACTCACGAGGGGTCCGACACAAAGATCCGGGAAGTTATTCCAAGCAAAACCCTCATCCCCTTTCAATTCAGACTCCTTCCGTCGAAGTATGACGAACTCATTCGTGGTTATTTCCACATTCGGATCACCGGCACGATGGTGGTCAGCGAAACTCAGGAAGCCAAAGGCGACCTGTTCGAACGCCAGGACGACTACTACATCTACCTGAAAGATCCACGCCTCACAGATGATGAAGTCCGTCGCCGCAATGGCTGGAAACCGGGAAGTGTTGTCCCCCCATGGATCGCCATGCCCGCACATTGATTCCCTTGAAATCCCCTTGGCCCATCGCTCTCTTTCTCGTCGCTCTGGCTGCCTTGGTCTACGGACTTACCCGACCTGATTCCAAAACCCCCGCCGTACCCAACGAAAAGATCTCACGCCGACATCCCTCACCCCCTTCCGATCTACAAGCCCTCAACCAGTCCACAGGCCAAGATATATCCCGTAGCGTTCTGTATCGAATGGATGGACAGGTCACCCCCTGGTCCTCGCTCCCCAAAGAAAAACCGGTGGTGCTAGTTTTCTTTTCACACGACTGCGACTGTAGTCTTGAGTTTGCAAAATACTTCGCCGTTGCGATGGAAAAGACGAAAACAAAAGCCTCCTGGTTTTTTCTTTTTGCGGAAACACCAGACCAGATTCATCAGTTTATGACAAAAACCGGAACCACCCTTCCAGTCCTACGGGATCCCAATTCCCAGCTTGGCCACCGCCTAGGGATCACCAAATCCGGATGCTTCATTCTTGTTCAGCCGGAAGGGCTTGTCTCCGCTATCTGGCCAGGAACCTCCCTCGCCGGTCTGAACGATCTCTTTTCCCGACTCCACCTGCCACCTCTCTCACCCGATCTGCCCGGTCTTTCCGGAATTCCCCAAGCCCCCACCGCCGGTTGCCCTCTGCAACCTTGACCTCCAGCTACTCCGACTTCCACTTCCTGACTTCCCACCCTCCACTTTGAGGCTCAGGCTTCAACCGCACCGCGCCGCTCTCTTTCAACTTTACCAAGGTCATCCCGATTTCTTTTGAAATTTGATCGAAGTCGACCGAGAGCGAAGGATCATCCTCCAGAGCTTTCCACGCCCGGATCAAATAGTTCGGCCGAACAGCCCGTAACCACCCCGCCGTAAGATTACCGCCTTGCGACGGTTCCTGAACCAACACACCCGCCCTCAACTTCTCCCCAAACCTTTGTACCAACCTGCCCTCCACCTCCCCAGGAACCGCTCCCGCCCATAACAAGCGTGCTTCCCCACACTGGAGCAGCATCACCAGTCCATCCTTCTCCGCCCTTCCTGATGGGCTGCCCTCCAGCGGCCAAAAAACCTCCATTTTCCAATCTCTCCCCAATTGCAATATATCCCCGCTCTTGAGAAACCTCCGCCCCTGATCACGATCCTTTAACCTCTCCCTCCATCTTCGTAGCCAAGCCGACCTCCCCCCTAAACCCGACTCCCCCCACCACTCAACCGAGATGGCATCGATCAACTCCAACGAGCCACTTGATCGTTGAGCCAAACCGCTGCTGACCATCACCCCATCCAACCGATTCACCCCAAAATAATTAAGGAACGGCCGCACCGAATTTCCCCAAGCCATTTTCGATCCTGGTTCAATCAACCATTTTCCTCCTTCACCTCTCACCAAAGTCGGCGCCGCCCCCTCCACCGCCACAATCTCCACCATCGGCGCTCGCTCGAACCACACTCTCGGGTCCGCCACCGCAAAGTGCCCTCCAGGCCAAGTCGCCATCCACCCCAAAACCGCCGCCAAGAAGTGTACCAACTTTCCATTCACTACATTCACCCCCACCGCCACCACTCCGCCGGCAAGCGGAGCAACCACCGAGGAAACCGCCGCCAAAACCGTCACCGCACCCGCTACGGGAGCCGCCACCACATTCGCTGCCAAAGCCACCGGAGTGATCTGATGAAACAGGGCGATTCCCGGAATCAACGACCCCACCCATGCCGCCGCCGAGGTCGCCACAATCGTCGCCACCACCACCCACACCTTCTGCCCCGCTCTTCTCCACGGCGCCACCAACCGCGAGGGTATCCAAAGATCAGGCCTCCCCCATGCCAATAGCCTTGCCTGCAACGGCCCTGCCAAAACCATCAGCCCCGCTACAACGAGAAATGAGAGTTGAAACCCCGCATCCCCCACCTGCCGCGGGTCCCAGATGAGGAGCGCCAACAAGGCCGACCCCAACCAGTTAGCCGGATCCACCGGCCTTCCCATCATCCAACCCAGATAGAGCACCCCAGTCATGACAAAGGCCCGCGCCGCACTCGCCTCCATCCCCGTCGCTAAACAAAAGAGAAACACCGCCGGTAAAGTCGCCCACGCCCATCTCCACTTGACCGCTCCCGTCAGCGCCAAAATCCAGAGCAACAGCCCCGCCACCACCGCCAAGTTCTGCCCACTGACCGCAAAAAGATGCAGCGTCCCGGTCGCACGAAACGACTCCCGCAACTCTTCCCCCACCCCATCCCGATATCCAAAAAGCATCGCCGCAATCAGCCCGGCCGCCTCTGGATCATCCTGCAACCCTAAGGAGGTTGCCTTGAGCATATGCTCCCTCAAACCCGCCGCCATTTTCGCCAACCAAACCCCCTTATTCTCACCACACCTCTCCATCTCTTCTGGACGTACCCTCAAGATATAATCCAGCCCCCTCGATTGCAGATGCCGAACCCGATCAAACTCCCCCGGATTCCTCGGTCTTTCCGGCAAAGCCAGATATCCAGCCACCCGAACGACCTCTCCCACCCTGGGCATTTTTTCTGGAGACGGATCCAC
>CAMBGW010000124.1 GCA_945866245.1 Verrucomicrobia subdivision 6 bacterium
GATCACTTGGAGGACTGGAAATCCCTTCTCAAAACAAAGTGCCTCGACCATGGAATCAAAGGCACCATTCTCCTCGCTCCCGAGGGAATCAATTTTTTCCTCTCCGGGGCAGTTTCCCAGCTCGATCCCATTCTCCAAATCATCCGCTCGATCCCCGGCCTGGCGACCATTCGCCCCAAAGAGAGCCTTGGCACTGATCAACCTTTTCAACGAATGCTCGTCAAAATCAAGAAGGAGATCGTTAGCTTTGGGGTTGAGGGAGTTGACCCCGCCCGGCACCCTGCCCCCAAAATCTCCCCCCAAGAACTCAAACAGTGGCTGGACGAAAAACGCCCCGTCACTCTTCTCGACGTCCGAAACGAATATGAGGTCCGCTTGGGCACCTTCCAGGGCGCGCTGAATTCCCACATCCATAACTTCCGCGATTTTCCTCAAGCGGTTCACAAACTCGACCCCTCGCTCAAATCCCAACCTATCGTCATGTTCTGTACTGGTGGAATTCGCTGCGAAAAAGCAGGCCCGTTCATGCAGATGCAAGGCTTCCAAAATATCCACCAATTGGACGGAGGCATTTTGAAATATTTCGAACTCGTCGGAGGGGACCACTATCAGGGCGAATGTTTTGTCTTTGATGAACGCGTCGGCGTCGATTCCCAGCTCAGGGAAACCGACTCTGTTGTTTGCTACAACTGCGAAATGCCCCTTTTGGCTTCCGACCTTTCCCACCCGCACTACGTTTTTGAGAAATCGTGCCACTACTGCTTTCACGGCAAACCCAAAGGCCGTGGCAATACGGCCTAAAAAAAGCCGAAGCTCCTTACGTCGGCCTCTCTAAAATCTGACCCCGCTCCTTCAACTTTTCCCTCAAAGCCACATCCCCTATCTCCTGTACCGCGGAGCGTTCTTGGATCGCCATCGATGCCGCTACCCCTGCCGACTCGCCTAGCATCATCCAAACCGGCTCCATCCGGATCGAGGTCATCGCTACATGACTGGCCGAGCAGCAGACCGGCACAATCAGATTCTCACACTCCTCTTTCCGAGGTGTGATTGCCCGATACGGAATCTTATAAATTCCCCGGTTGGCCTCGTTTAAGCAAACCCGCGAATACATGCCCCCGTTTAAGGCGATCTTTCCGTTCAAGGGAAACATGGCGTACGGCCAATCGTCCACCCCGTACGAAGCCAATGCCACCGAATCACTGGGATCACTTTTCCCCTCCAGATCTTTCTGCGTCACGACGTAGCGGGAAATCATTCGTCGCGCCTCTCGCACATACAGCTGTTGCGGCCAGCCCTGCGTCTCATCAAATGAGCCCTGCTGAAATCCGATCGTTTTTGCCTTCGCCTTCAGATCCGCACGCGCGGAGGAATCCACCCGCAGAAAATGGGTCATTCCTCCCAAAAAGACCTGATGAAATTTCCAGATTTTCGCTCTCTCCTCCCAATCCCCATTCGGATACCCCTGATTCGATCCAAAAACCGCCGGCGCCAGTAAACTGCGGGATAGATTTCCCGAGCCCATCGCATACATGTGGCCCTGCTCCGGCTCACGTGAACCCAGCTTTCGAATCCTCGCCCCAGCTAAATTCACCTTTCCTTGAAAAGCTCGGCGGTAAACCTCAAACATCCTCGGATCATAATCTTCTAGGGTCCCGATCGGCAGCGATCCCTCCCCTTCGGCAAACTTCCATCGAAACCCATACCCCATCGTCAACTTATCCGCACTGCCCAGTGAGCCCATCACCCGATCTTGCAACAAAGGCAAATATCCACTCCGCCGATCCCCTGGCGTCACATAAGGATCAACTTCATACTCCGCCATATTCGGCGCCACTCCGCCCAGCGATTCCCCGTACTCCTCCGCCGCTTCCCTCCCATACGTGTACGCCACCCCCGACTTCGCCATCAGATCCCCCTCGTACGAACAGTCGATGAATATGGGTGCGGTCACCCGAACCGCCTCTCGCCTTTTTGCCCGTCCGATCGGACAGCCCAACTTATCCGGCGGAGCATACTCCAGCGTGATCGACTCGATCTTTCCCTCAACTTTCTGCACCGACTCCACACGATGCTCAAAAAATACTGGGATCGAGTGCTTCTCCACCAACTCCTGAAATATTTTTCGATAGGTTGCGTCATCGTGATCATCGTTCAGCACGCTTCGGGTCATCCCCCCCACAGCATCCTTCTGCCCCCAATCAATGTGCATCAATCCTCCCCCTGTCATTCCTCCCAGCCATCGACTCGGCTCAATGATGAAAACTCGGCATCCCTCCTTCGCGGCAGAAACCGCCGCCATCACCCCGCTCGCGTTCCCCCCATACACGCAAACATCCGTCGAAATCCTCTTGGTTCCGCCACAACCCGCCAAAAACTCGATCGGTAAAAGGGAAGCCGTCCCTATCCCTAAAAACTGGCGTCGATTCATTCTCCTCCGCTCAAGAAAACTCCACCTGCACCACCGTACGCTCCTCCACGCCCTGCAAAATCAACGAATCATGATCCGCTGTCACAAAACGTGCTGAACCCTTTCCCCACTCCTCTCCGCTTGCCTGCTCCCGAATCTTGCCCTCCCCCACCATAAGGAATCGAAATGTTCCCCGATCCGGAACGATCTCCCGAACCTCCCCAGGCTGAAGCCACCACCTCGTCACCCGAAAAAAATCGCAAGCCAACAACCTCTCCCCTCTCGGCTGAACAAAGGAGGGCTCCTCATCGTCCCAAGCGATCGACTCCAACGCCTCCTTCACATGCAGCGCCCGCGATTGACCCCCCTCGTCCTTTCGGCCCCAATCATCCACTCGATAGGTTGTATCCGAGTTTTGCTGAATTTCTAAAATCACGTTCCCCGCTCCAATCGCATGCACCCGTCCCGAGGGAAGAAACATCGCCTGCCCCGGCTCCGTCTTTAGCCGATGGAAGCATTCCGAAACGCTCCCCTCTTTAAGCGCTTTCTCAAACTCCCCCCTCCCCACTCCCTTCTTCAAGCCCACATAAATTTCTGCACCCGCCTTTGTCTCTAAAAAGAACCACATCTCCGTTTTGGGCTCTCCTCCCATCTGTTTTGCTTTTTTGGCGGGAGGATGAACCTGCAACGATAATTTTTCCTCCGCATCCAAAAGTTTAATCAAAATAGGAAAATGTTTCTCCTCCGGAGCTCTCCGTCCAAATATTTTTTCCTGCTGCGACCCCGACCAGAGAGATCCCAGCGTTTCTCCCGTCTCTACAACTACCGATTGCGCCTCGGGCCGATCGACCAACTCCCAGCTCTCCCCAATCTTTTTACCCTCTGGCACAATCTGACCCAGCTTCTCCAAATTTCTCCCCCCCCAGATCCGCTCCTGCATCAGCGGCTTCATACTCCAAATGGCCATGTGACACTCTAATCCAGAACCAGCCTTTCATCAGCCAAAATTAAAAATCCTCCCCATCCCAACTACGACCATTCCGATACGCAGCCCCCACTTTCCACCTTCCCTCCTCCCAGACAAAAGGAATCACCACTCTCTTTTCTTTCTCCCCGACCACTCTCCCAATCTCCGCCTCCGCATACTTTCCCTCAAATTTTGGCACATCTCTCAACCAGTACTCCGCCCTCTCCTCCCGATCCCTCCTCGCCACCGCCCCCAGCGCCGCCTTCGGTTCCCACCCCTCCGCCCGAATCCTCCCCTTC
>CAMBGW010000125.1 GCA_945866245.1 Verrucomicrobia subdivision 6 bacterium
TCGAGGTCGAGCTGGGCGCACTGAAGTCGGAAAACCGATTTCTCCAAAACAGGATCGGTCTTTTGGGTCAGCTCATGCGCAAACTGAAACCATTGCAGGGCATGATCCAGAGAGCCCTGCGTTTCGCATAACTCCGCAATCTGCTTCGCCAGTGTCACATTCTGGGGTTCTTTTTCGAACTGTGCGTGAAGCCTGCCCAACTGTTCCGCAATTGCCTCGGCCGACTTGACTACCTTGGAGGCCGATTCGAGGGCAGAGCTTTCTTCTTTATTTTTTAGAGAGTCCCGAAAATCTTCCGACTTTTCCCATCCACCACTTTGCGTGGCAACGAGAGCACTGGCGTCCTTCATCCCTTTGAGGGCGGCTCCATCGGTGGGAGAAATTTCCATGATGGTTTGGTAAACATCACGAGCTTTTGCCATCTGTTTTGCGGCGATCAGTGCACGGGCCAGGCCGTGCAGGTTTTGCGTGTCTTGGGGCTTGGCCGAGCGGACCGTTTCAAAGGCAAATACCGCAGTTCCAGGAAGATCGTTCTCGAAAGCAATCTCACCGAGCGCGCCATTGGCTTGCGGGCTAAAGGGATCGAGAGTGAGGGCTTCCTCGAGTTTGGCGAGACCCGTGCCAAGGGACTTTCCTACGGCAGACTTTGCCTGCATGACCGCAGGGGCAATTCGCACCGCTGCCATATTTTTATCCATTTTCGAAGCACTTTTGGCTTTGGCGATTTGGCTCGCCCGAAGAATCTTGCGGCCCTCTAAGAGTCCAGGATTGGCTTCTAATACGGGGGGCATCAGCATGATGACGTAATCATGATTTTGCCGTGCCATAGCGTCCTTTGCCTTGCGGAAAGTGTCCAAATTGGATCCGGTCAGCTGGGCAGAAGTGATTTCGGGCATAGTTTTAAAAGATACCTCAAAAGCAGATTTTCCCCAACGGAAAATCATTTAGAGTTTTCCTTGCCCTTTGAGCCGGTCTAGGTCAACTCGCTTTCCATGCAGAACCCAGTTTTCTACCTGCTTCTCGCCTTTTTTCTTGGCTCTTTGCCTTTTGGGCACTGGTTAGCTATGACTCGGGGGATCGATTTACGAAAAGAGGGGAGTAGGAACACAGGGGCAACCAATGTCGGGCGCGTCTTAGGGAGAAAATGGGGAGTTTTGGTGTTTCTTTTAGATTTAGGGAAGGGGTGGGCCCCTGTTTTCGCAGGGAAAGTGGTTGGCCAGATTCCAGATTCATGGGCCGTTGGAGTTGGTCTTTGCGCAGTGTTGGGTCATGTTTTCTCGCCTTGGCTGGGTTTTCGAGGCGGTAAGGGTGTTGCCACCTCTGCTGGAATTCTTATCGGACTAACCCCCTGGGTGGCTCTTGGTGTTGGGGTCGCATGGGGGGTTATTTTCCAGTTCAGTCGGACTGTGTCCGTAGCATCGCTGGGTGCGGCTGCAATGTTTCCCTTTTTGGTGTTTTGGATCAACCCCCAGCAGACTCTTTTACAGTGGGCGGCGATAGGGTTGACGGGGCTGGTTTGGATTCGGCATCGCGATAACCTAAGAAGACTCTTTCAAGGAAACGAAAACCGTTTTTCCAAAAAGAGTTAACTTTTAATTATGAACCACACCATTCTCGGAAAGGGCGCTTGGGGGGAGGCGATGGGCCTGGCCTTGCAAGAGCGGGGTCACGATGTGAAGTGGCTCGATAAGGGGGAGCATAAAATTCCAAGCTCCACCAATATACTTTGGATTGCCCTCCCCACTCAGGCGGTTCGGGAGTGCTTTGAAAAGAGCGAGGGGTTGCCCTCCGAGGTGCCTGTCGTCAGTTTATCAAAAGGGATCGAGATTTCGACTGGGAAAAGAGTGAGCGAAATCGTGGCTCATTTTTGCCCAAAATCGAAGATTGCGGCTGTTTCTGGTCCCAGTTTAGCGGGAGAAATACTGAAGAAAGTTCCCACTGCGCTGGTCGCGGCCTCTTCGGATGATGAGCTGGCTCGTGTTGTGCAGCAGGCACTGCATGGACCATCGCTACGCGTCTACAGAAGTCAGGACCTGATCGGCGTGGAGTGGGGTGGGGCATTGAAGAACGTTTATGCATTAGCGGCAGGTATGTGTGCAGGTTTAGGGCTGGGGGAAAATAGCCTCGCAGGATTAACAACTCGGAGTTTAAGGGAGATGACTCGGGTCGCAGTTCATTTCGGTGCTGAAGAGGAGACGGTACAAGGGTTAAGTGGGGTGGGAGATCTCATCCTAACTTCCTACAGTCGCTCGAGCCGAAATCGCAGGGTAGGAGAGCGTCTTGGGGTTGGAGATTCAGTCACTCAAGCCCTGACATCAGTGGATGGTGTTTGCGAGGGAGTTCCTACGACTGAGGCGTTGCATAAAATACTTTTAGCGCAAAAGATCGACGCTCCGATCGCTCAGCAGCTATTTCAAGTACTCCAAGGCAAAAAGTCGCCTAAGGAGGGTTTATTGGCCTTGCTGGATCGTGGTTCAAAGTCGGAAACAGAATAAAGCTAGATTACTGTTCGACGGAATGGGGTGGGGAGGGAATGATAGCCATCTATGGATAGCGTGGGTTGCCCCCTTAGGCACAGTTTGAGCAGAAAAGATTGGGGAGAAGCCCCGTGACCAATCGACCGCTTATCATTGCGCCCTCTATCTTAGGGGCTGATCTAGGCCGGATTGAGTTTGAGGCGAAACGAATTCAGGAGAGTGGAGCTGAGTGGGTACACGTCGACATTATGGATGGGCACTTTGTTCCCAATATATCTTTTGGGGTCAATATGGTGAAAACCCTGCGCCGGTTGATGGGAGAAGCTACCTTGGATGTGCACTTAATGATCGAACAACCGGATCGGTATGCGAACGAGTTTATCGAGGCGGGAGCAGATTGTCTGAATATTCATCTTGAAGCTCGGCACCAATCGGCCCGCACCCTGGCGGCCATTCGTGAAAAAGGTTGCCGCACAGGACTGGCTATCAATCCGGCGACGCTTCTGAAGCATGCGGTGCCTCTTTTGCCGTTGTGTGATCAACTTCTTTGTATGACAGTGAATCCCGGGTTCGGGGGGCAACCATTTCTTTCCGAGGTCCTACCCAAAATTAGGGAAGCACGAGAATTTATTGTTCGCCAAAATTACCAGGTCGACATCACAGTCGACGGCGGAATTAATAACGAGACAGCGGCTCAGTGTATTGCGTCGGGCGCGAATGTCCTGGTATCGGGGTCCTATCTCTTTTCGCAAAGCGACCTAGCACAAGCTGTCGGCACAATGCGGGCGAGAGCCACCGCAGCAAATGTTTCGGGCTGACGGCAGAACTTCCTTCGCCCTATGGACCCAAGCCTGATTCGCAACTTTTGTATTATCGCCCACGTCGATCACGGAAAAACCACACTCTCCGACCGACTCCTTCAGGTAACGGGCTTAATCGCGGAGCGAGACATGCAGGCGCAGCTTCTCG
>CAMBGW010000126.1 GCA_945866245.1 Verrucomicrobia subdivision 6 bacterium
GACCTCTTTCTTCGGGAGGGCTCAGCCCCATTTCTTCGATTGGGCGACCAGCTGATTCCCCTCGAGACCGAACCCACCTCCAGCGACCTTCTCGACCATCTTTGGAACGCCTGTGGCGCCCCAGCAGATTCAACCGACCACGACGCCAGTCTCGTGACAGCCTCCAGCCTGCGTTTCCGCGTCAATCTGCACCGTCAACTCGGTGTTCGCGGAGCTGTCCTGCGAAACATCAAAACTCAGATTCCCAGCATGGAGGATCTCGGCCTTCCTGTTGATCTTCTCCAAAAATGGTTTTCTCGCCCCTCAGGCCTAGTCCTAGTGACAGGCTCCACTGGAACGGGAAAATCCACCACGATGGCCGCTGGCCTCGAGTGGCTCAATCAAACTGCCACCCGCCACATCATCACGATTGAGGACCCCGTCGAATACCTCTTTCAAGAAAATCTCAGCCGCTTCACCCAACGCGAGGTGGGCGCCGATACCCCCACCTTTGCCGAGGGCCTTCGCCGCGCCCTGCGTCAAAGCCCCGATATCATTCTTTTGGGAGAGATTCGGGATGCGGTGTCCGCCAGCACCGCCCTGCAAGCCGCTGAGACAGGCCACCTTGTCCTTGCCTCTGTGCATAGCAGTAGCGCTGCCGAAGCTGTCGAACGGCTTCACCGTATCTTCAGCCCTGAGGAGCGCGAGGACGCGTCCGCCCTTCTCGCCGCCCAGCTTGTCGGTGTCTTCACCCAGCAGCTTCTCCCGGGCTTAAACCAAAAACTTTTTCTCGTCGGAGAGCACTTCGAGAACCAAGCAGCTACACGCCAGTGGATTCGCAAAGGCGGTGGAACTGAGCTGGTTGATTTCATGCAGAACTCCCAATCCCCAGAAAATCGATCTATGACCACCTCACTTGTCCAAGCCTACCGCGACGGACATGTCTCTCTAGAAGTAGCACTGGCTGCCGCTCCCGTACCCGATGAGTTCCGCCGAGCATCCATGGGAATCTCCAGCCAAGCCTTTCAAACGACGCAATCCTAGCCATGAACGATATCAACATTCTTCAGCTTCTTAGTGATGCCAGTCAGCGGGGTGCCTCTGATCTTCACTTCACTGTTGGCCAACCCCCCGCCTGTCGTGTCGAAGGTGTTCTCCAATCCCTTCCTTATCCCCCCATGACTTCCCAACTGTGCCGTGAGCTCACCTTCAGCGTTCTCACCGAAACCCAACGGGCAAAATTAGAGTCCGAGCTAGATCTCGACTTCTCGATGGATGTCACAGGTATTGGTCGTCTTCGCGGCAACGCACATTACGCACGCGGTACGGTTGAAGCAGCTTTTCGATTTATCAACCGCAGTAACCCTTCCCTAGAGCAGCTAGGGCTGCCTCCCGTGGTGAAAAACCTTTGTTCCACGGAAGAGGGTCTCATTCTCATCACTGGTGCCACCGGTTCAGGCAAATCCACTACCATGGCCGCCATGATCGAGGAGATCTCCCGCACCCGATCAGGCGTCATTGTTGTCTTAGAGGATCCTATCGAATATGTATTTCCCCCCGCCCTTTCCCTGATTAAGCAACGGGAAATCGGCCGGGACACCCAATCCTTTCCCGCAGGCCTTCGTCACGCCCTACGCCAAGACCCCGATGTCATTGCCGTCACCGAACTCCGAGACCAAGAATCGGTTCAGGTCGCCCTGCAAGCGGCAGAGACGGGGCACCTTGTGCTTGCCACCTTCCACGCCTCCGACCCAGTGAAGGCTCTCGACCGAATCCTTGAAATGTTTGGTTCGGAAATGCTTCCTCAAATTCGCGCTCAACTGGGTAATGGCCTCAAGGCCGTCATCTCGCAGCGTCTGCTACCCAAAGCAGATGGCCAAGGCCGTGTTCTTGCCACTGAGGTTCTAACCGCTAGCCCAGCCGTCTCCGCTTGCCTACGGACTGGCCGGATGGAGCAGATTGTCGGCATTATGGAAATCGGGGGTCGGGACGGAATGCGCACGATCGATTCTAGCCTGGATGCCCTCGTTGAAGCGGGTCTGATTACCTCCGAAGAAGCGGTGCAAAATGCTCGGGACCCGACTCGTGTTGCCTTGGCGAAAACCAAGAAAAAAGGCCTTTTCGGCTAACTCTCGACACAACTCCAAAACATTCCGCATGGCCCCGTGCAAAGCATGGGCATCTTGGCATCTCTATCTACAGGCTTTTCCCCTGCCCACAGGACAATCTTTAGACATCGTCTCTTGCAATTTTCCTCGATCACCCTTTGAGGCATATCTCCTGTTTGCGATACTTTGTTCCGAACCCGCTCCGTCTGCTTTGCCAAGGCCTCGTCCCATGTTTGAAACTTCAGTCTCTCATCGCTCCAAGCCTCAGCATTCCCCCACAAGCCAGGGTAAATAACCTCCATCGCCTCTCGAAACTCCGTCACGCTCCTGGCGTCATACTGCCAACCCGAAACAAGATTTGCTTCACTTCGAAGAGGTCGATAATTCCCCCGCTCATCCCAACGCACTACCTCCTCTAATTCATCCAGAGTCGCTACGTCGCGTAACTGTCCAACCGCTACGCCTTGATCCTGGAGATGCCTGACTTCCCAAACCTCCCCCTTCCTTTTCCAACATACCTGCCCCATTTCGCCTGCTTCGTTTAACCTCATCATCACTCTTTTCTCTCAGGCCTTTGCCGCCGCGAGTTCGATAATCATTTCTTCCACCTCTTCCGGCCTTCCCAAAGGTTCCCCATAACCCACTTCACCCTTTTCAGTTTTATACCAACCTTCCCCCGCCCCCGATATTCCTAAAAGTTCCGGCACATCCTCCGAACCATGCAACCCCCCAGCCAAAAAGTGAGGCAATACCACCACCGGCCCTTCCGGAATGAGAACTCTCCAATCGGCAATCTTTGGTTCCTCCTCCAGAAATACAGCTCTCGTTGACCGATAACCGTCTTGCGCCAATTGCTCGGCTAAATCGACTGCCGCCATTCGCGAACCCGCATGCAGCGGAGTTCCATGACTCGCCACCAGAAGGCTGACCTGATTGGGTTTCCAGTTCCTCGCCGACAACAAGCGTTCTGTCCTTTTTTGAAAATGACCAAGTATCTCTGGCCTCGATCCGATCGGCTCCGTTACCCGACACTCCACTCCTGCTGTTTCCGCAAACTCCCGAGCTAGAATCTTGGTTGTAAAATACCCATTTGCCAAAAACCACGGAACCACCACCACTTTTTTTGTTTTCAACCCCTGAATGGCGTCCGCATAGGAGGGTTGCTCCTTCCAAAAAGCCGACCGTACCTCTCCAAAAATTTCCCTCGCCCTGATTCGGTGCGCCGTCTCCCTTGTGAATCGACTGGAATCCGCATTTTTGGTGGAACCGTGCCCTGCAAGAATCAGCGCTGTTTCTTTAAGCATCCAACCCTCCAAAGCTCAGCGAGCTTGTCGAGACTGAGCGAAGGAG
>CAMBGW010000127.1 GCA_945866245.1 Verrucomicrobia subdivision 6 bacterium
CCGATCATATGCTTGGCCACATCTCTCACCTGATGTGGAGTTTTGACCAAATGAACCCCGCTTTTGTATCCATCCGTAAAGTGCCCCTTTCCCCTGCCTCCTGCGTGGACTTGAGCCTTTACCACAAAGCTGTTGCACGGGAGAGATCGTGCGATCGATTCCGCCTCCTCAGGTGTTTTCGCTACAGCGCCCCTCGGGATCGCTACCCCAGAGGCGGCCAGAAGATCTCGGGCTTGGTACTCGTGAATGTTCATAAAGAAGAAAAACTAATAGAAGGGAGAGTCGTGGAAAGAGCCGTTTGAGTCAACCCACCAATCCCGTTCCCCTACTCCTGCTTCGGCTCGTCGGCAGGCACCGAATCCGTACCTGCTGCCTGTAACCCTACATCTTTACTTTTTGACCCAGAACGCATCGTCAGAGGCTGCAACTCTTTTGCCGAGAAACCTGTCAGATCCCGCTCCGTTTTACTCGCCTCATTTAACTCCATGTTGTTTGCCACAATGGTGGGCTGAATCATCACCACAAGCTCTTGGCGGTTTGTAGCATCTGAGGTCGATTTAAAAAGGTTTCCCATCAGAGGAATCGTCGACAAAAAAGGAACTCCAGAAACATCCTTAGCGTCTTGCTGGGTGACTAAACCGCCCAAAAGAACAGTAGCGCGATCAGGTACAATCACCGTGGTATTAAGTTCCTGTGTGAGAATGTCAGGTACCGCTACACCACCCCCAACATTCTGACTTTGACCTGGAGCAATGTTATCGTTTGTTTGCACAATTTGCAGACTGATCTCCTTGGCACTGTTGATCAGCGGGACCACCTCAATCTTTAAGACTACATCCTGATACTGAATATTGGACTGCTGGGAACCCGAAGTAGCCGTCGCACTACCTCCTCCTCCCAAAGTCGTCACCGTGCTCGTGGGAACAGCGATTTTTTTGCCATTGTAAATCGTCGCTTTTTTATTGTTTGCAGTGAACACGGCCGGGCGAGATGCAATTCGAAAGCGCGTTGTTTTCGTGAGTGCGTTAATATACAGATCAATTGAGCCTGCGATAAAAGTCGCAATTTGCATTCCAGGCAAGGCCCCTACCGCAACTTGCGACATTTGTGCCAGCGTCGCAGCAGCAGGCGAAATAGGTGTAGTCCCGGTTTGCTCTTGTTTCGTCGGATCCCCATTGTCATTCACGCCATACACAGTTTTTGTTCCTGATATAAATGGCTTTCCACCAGCTACAGAAGCGGCCCCCGTCCTTGGTCCTCCAATGTATTTTTGCAAAATATTCACAGCAAATTGATCATCATTAGTAACCTGCAACTGTCCAATCACTGTCGCTAAATAAACCTGCATCGGCTTCTTATCTAATTTAGTGAGGATCGCCTTCACCTTGTCCTTTGCCTCAGGTTGCCCGATGACAAGGATCGAGTTCGCCCGATTGTCCGCGATCAACTTTGTTTTTCCGACGATCAACGATTCCGCTGCTTGCTCCTCCCCAGGCTCTGACAAAACATCCGCCTTTTTACCGCCCGAACCTGAAGCCCCTGCTGCCCCCCCCGTCACACCTCCTCCTGCCCCAATCCCCCCAGACACTTTCCCGGTGGATTGGCTCCCGCCCGCAGCCCCGTCTCCCCCCTCATCCCCCTCCTCCATCAGCATATCTCCCAAGATCTGCAACATATCGGTCGCTGCCACGTAGTTCAGGGCATGCTCGTACGGATCTGTTAACTCCACCGCAATATCGAACTGCTGAATCAAGGCTTTGATCGCCGCAAAATCAAATGGGCTGGCAATCACCAGGATCCGATTCGTTCGCGTATCTGCAATCAGCTGGATATCACCCGCAAAACCACTTTTGCCCCCACTGATTGTCACCCCTGCCGACCCACCCTGTGCACCTGGTAAACCAGGAATTCCCGGCTGTGCTGATTGTCCCGTGGCTGCTTTCCCACCCCCGCCACTTGCCCCCTCCTCCCGCTTTTCCAAGATGGTTGTTATCAACTCAACCACTCGATCCGCATTCGCCTGAGCTAGGGTAATAAATTCCGACTTCTTTTCCGGCGCCGGGATATCGATCAGATTTTTCACATCGATCAATCGCCGGATCAGGGTCGAATTTTCCGTAATGACAACTTGGTTCGCAACCGGAACGGCCACCATGCTTCCGTACGGGTGAAGAACAATAAACTGATTAAAGATCTCCACCGCATCACTGGCCGCCAAGTGAGTCAGAGGCAAGACGTAGGACGCAACCACCTCTCCATCTGGTAACTCGCTCTCATTCGTGAAAAGGAAAACTCCCTCACTTCGCGGATTTTTGCCCCCAGCCGTATTAATCACTTTGACCGAGTTCTTATCCACCGCAATAAAGGCGTACCCATTCAAAAGCAACGTCGACTCCAAAAGTCGAATCGCCTCCGCTTTGCTCACTGGCTGATTGAGTGTCAGACTTAAATTTGCGCCCCCAGCCAACAAGCTGGCATCTTTGATCAGGGTGACCCCCTTCAACTTCTCGTAAACCTGCAGAAAATCGGATACCGGACTATTGGGGTACTGGATCTCATAGGGCGAAATCATTTCAGCTGGGGTCGCCTCCGAGCTATTCGGCAAAGCCATTTTCTCTGCATTCAAGACCTCTTTCCCCTCCTGAGCTTGTAGAGGGCTACCGAAAAAAAGGCCTGTCGCTGCAGCTAGTAAAGTGAGGACTAACTTCACTTCTGACCCTCCTGCGGGGTCGGTATGACCGATGTTCGTCGTCGTTTAATCGGTGCCGCTGGACTTCCACCCTTCCCAGCCGCGTTCATCTGCCCTTGCCCAGGTTGACCCGGCATTCCTGGAATCGGAGGCTGGCCTTGTGTCGCAACTGGAATTGGAGCAGGAGCCGCTCCTTCTCCCGTTGACTCATACTTCAAAGTCGCCATCTCTGAACCCTTCTTAATTTTTGCTTCAATTTTCGATGGGTCGCCTGAAGGGTCCTTCTTGAGCTCCAGCAAAATCATGCCCTGCGCAGCTGGTGACGGCTTCATCCCTACTAAAATGCGATCTGGTTTCGTTTTGTTCGCCACCATCACATAATCTTCCCCGTCCATCCGCACATATCCGCCCAAAACCAAATCTTTGGCAAAATCCGCCTGCGCCGTCGCAGAGGCCAAGGTGAAGGGCGACTTCTTCCCCAAAGCTTCAAAACGGGATAAATCCAACGCCTTGGGCAGACCACTGCTCGTCGCAGTCTGGCTCAACACCGCTAAATTATCCGTAGGCAAGGCACTTGTCATCTCACCCCACACTATCCCCTTCCCCCCTAAAACGAGGAATACTCCCACCCACCATGTGAAGAACTTGTTCACTCCTTGTTTGTCCTGAAAAACTGTCCCACCTCTGCCTCCCCCACCATCTTCGGGGGCTCAGGACTAAGTTTCAGATTCAGTGAAGTT
>CAMBGW010000128.1 GCA_945866245.1 Verrucomicrobia subdivision 6 bacterium
TCCGGGTTCATGCCAAGGCACATAGAGCATCCTGCTTCGCGCCAGTCGAATCCTGCATCGCGGAAGATCTTATCGATTCCCATTTCGGCACAAATTTTACTGACTCCTTGGGAGCCTGGAACAGCGATCGCTCTGATTCCTGAAGCCACTTTACGGCCTTTGAGGAATTTCGATGCCTCAACAAAGTCGGAAACACGAGCGTTGGTGCATGAACCAAAGAAGGCGACCTGAATCTTTTGCCCGGCAAGTTTTTGTCCGGCCTTGAACTTCATGAATTCAAGCGCCTCTTTAGCAGAGGAGCGGTCGGCCTCGGGTAGTTGTTCGGGGGAGGGGATCGCTTCATCAATGAAGATCCCCTGACCAGGATTGATGCCCCAGGTGACGGTGGGTCGGATTTCAGAAGCTTCAAAGACCTTCACATCGTCGTAAATGGCATCGGGATCGGAAGCTACTTTTCGCCACTCGGTAACCGCCGTGTCCCACTCTTTTCCCTTCGGACAGTAAGGGCGGCCCTTGAGATACTCGAAAGTCTTTTCGTCTGGGTTGATATAACCCACCCGTGCCCCGCCTTCGATCGACATATTGCAGATAGTCATTCGCTCCTCAATCGAGAGTCCCTCGATCGTCGGTCCGGCGTATTCGTAAGCGTATCCCGTTCCGCCGTTTACCCCGAGAGTGCGGATGATGTGGAGAATGATGTCCTTGGCATAAACTCCAGGGCCGAGTTTTCCTCGAACCTCGATCTTACGAACCTTTAAGGGGGAGAGAGCCATGGTTTGCGTAGCCAGGACGTCGCGGACTTGGCTAGTGCCGATGCCGAACGCCACCGCACCAAATGCGCCGTGTGTTGAGGTGTGGGAATCCCCGCAGGCGATGGTGGTGCCAGGTTGGGTAATGCCTTGTTCAGGTCCGACGATGTGGACGATTCCTTGTTTGCCAGAGGCAATATCGAAGAAGGTGATTCCAAAATCGGAGCAGTTTTTGCGAAGCTCCTTAATCATCGCGTCGGCTAGCGAGTCTTGGAACGGCTCGACTCTCTTATCGGTTGGAACAATGTGGTCGACAGTAGCAAAGGTTCGCTTGGGAAAGGCAACTTTAAGCCCTAGGTCACGAATCATTCCGAAGGCTTGCGGGCTGGTCACCTCATGAATTAGGTGGGTTCCAATAAAAAGCTGGATGGAGCCGTCCGGAAGTTTTCCGACGGCATGCCGATCCCAAACTTTTTGGAAAAGAGTCTTACCCATAACGAACTAAAATAATTCATCCCCCTGAGGAACGCAAATCAGCTTTGCCCCAACCCCCCTAGCCCTCAAGAGCCTCTCCTTAAAATGTTACAATTGTAACAATTTAGTGAAGAAGGGTGCGGGGGGGGTGTTTTGGCGTTTGTCTCTCTGGAAGGGAAGGGGTGGCTAGATCTTTTGCCAGAGGGTGGCATCGGCGAGGGTGTACTGAAATTTGCGGCGGTGCTCGCGAAGCATGAAGGGGAGGTGCTGACGGTGGATCAGACGGAAGTGGGGGCGGAGAAGTTTCTTGAGAGTGGCAAAGGAGTCCTGAAACCACTTTGACTTGGGGGTATATTCAGATGTCCAGGTATAGGGTGAGGTCAGAAGGAGATGACCTCTCGGGCTGACTAAATCCGGCAAAAGCTTGGAGAGGAACTTTCTTGGGTCGGGCAGGCGATCGATTAGGTTAGCGGCAAGAACAAGGTCGAAAGAGCCAAGATTCTTTGGCAGATGAAGCGCATCCCCTTTTCGAAATGAAACCCTCGCACGGTCAATTTTGGGTGGAACTCGTGCGACCACTGGACGGGTGGCATTTCCCTCTTCTCGAAGTCGAAACTTTATCATTCCTTTCTTTTGCAGCTGGTTGGCAGCACGAATAAAGGAGCGAGAGAAGTCGATGCCCACGACGGTGGAAACAAATCGTGCGAGTTCGAAAGAGGAGCGTCCGACAGCACAACCCAGATCTAAGGCGCGGGCGCTTTGTCCTCCTGACTTGGGTCGTAGAAGCCGTGCGCACGCCAAGGGGAAGTTGTGAATCCCTGGTGGGGGCTTCACCCCCTTAGGGAGCAGAGATTGGGGATCGAAATAGTGAAACGCCAAATATTCCGCTAGGACATCAGGCTTTTCGTATGTCGGGGATTTCAGGTGAGGAGCTTTTGGAGGTAGGGGGCGGCTTTGTAATTTTCAATGACAACGTTGGTTTGGCCGTCCCGACTCATCCGTACCTGTTTGAGTTTGATCTCCGGAGTTTTGTGAGGGGCGTAGAGAATATCGTCGTGGGTAGCATTGAGCTTCTCGGCGAATTTATCGGGGGTTAGGTGACCGCCCAAATGATCCGAGCGTCCTGTGGCGACATGGATTGTTCCGAGGATTTTCTCATCTTGGATATCCCGTCCGCTGAAAGGAAGAAGTTGGGTTCCGAAGCCGAGTTCGCCCAGCTCGCCGACGACGGGGTCACGTTTTAGCTTTGCGACATGATGCTCGAGGGTTTTCGGGTTGCCTGAAATGAAGGTGCCACCAACTTGACGGCCTTTATTTACATCTAAAATCGCAAGGGTTCCGTCCTCGAACTTCATGGGCATTTGGCCATGGGCATCGGTCGGAACAAAATAGACTTCACCCGCGGGCAGATTCGCCACATCTGGGGTTTTGCCGCGGCAGAGGCCGTGTGATTTCTGGGCTTCTTGTTTCCCTAGGTCCAGATGAAGAGTGCACTCATGGTTGCCGACAGCGTAGTCGATCTCAACCCAGTCGGAACGCGTTAGACCGAGTCGGAGCTTCTCGGCCTGTTTACTGACTTCGTTATAGTCCACCGCAAGACCGGTACTGAGAATGATTTCGTTGAGGCCGTGGAGGGTGGCCCCACGAAAACCGTGCTTTTTGGCTGAAGCGGTGAGTGGGGCAGTGGCTGAGTAGGTCGAGACGCAAAGGATGATGTCGAATTTTGGATAGATATCTTTTTCAAAAGAGAGGCGGTTGCCATGGGTATCGACGGCCAGGTCGTCCATATCGAGGTTACTCCCGCCTGTTTTGCGGTAAGCATAGAGGTTGCCTCCTGTAAGGCCGAGGGCTTTGCCGGCCCCGTTATTGATTCCCTGGTAAAAAATGTCGTGGGCATACTTTTGCACGGTCAGCGCTGGGTTTTTGAGGAAGGCGAAATCTTTTACTTGGGAGGGATCATCGAGGTCGATCAAGACGCAGGTTTTTTCGCCTTTTTCTGGCTGGAAAACGGTCTGAAGCAGACGGACCAGGTCAAATGATGGGAATGTAGTTGGAATCGCCAAGGATGAATTAGACATTTCAAAAGCTTAGCGATGTTTTTGGTGTGGGCAAATCTGGGGGCGAAACTTTTTCGCGGGGCTGGCCTGCGGGGGTGTAGCTGGGGCAAAATGATCTATGGCTCTTTC
>CAMBGW010000129.1 GCA_945866245.1 Verrucomicrobia subdivision 6 bacterium
CCACCAGTTGAGCCCTCGCCAACCCCAAACAAGCATTCAGCTCATCCACCTCCCCATAAGCCTCCACACGAGGGCTGTCTTTTGAGACACGTCTGCCATACATTAGGGCGGTGGTTCCTCCATCCCCAGTACGAGTCGCGATTGACATACCCCATATCTACCCGATCAAACTACTCTTCCAAGCCCAACCATGAACCGTCAACGTATTGTATCCCTCAGTATCCTCGCTACCACCGTCGCCCTTCTTGCCCGTCAATCGGGCTTTCTTCACTTCGATCTCTATCTCTTCGGGTTCGAAGTTCGCACCTCCCTAATTCTACTCTCCTTTCTTCTGGCCGGGTTTCTTGCGGGCGCACTCCTTAAATCATCCTAGCCGTGGCCCGTATTGCTCGTCTCCTCGTTGGAAATACCGACCGCGTTCCCGATCTTACCTACGCTACCGGCCTCTTCGTCCCCGACGACTTCGCTTGGTTTCAGACCCCCTCGGGAAAAACCTTTACACTTTTAGGTCCATTAGAAATCGACCGTGCCCGCCGCACCGCCAGCGTCGACCAGTGCCTCGATCTTTCCCAAGAAGAAAAACGCCTAGGCCCAAAAAAGCAACCTTACCCCAAACTCCTCGCCTCTGCCCTCCGTCGTCACGGCATCCGCTCTGCCGAAATCCCCTCCTCGTTCCCTATCGGACTCGCCCAACAACTCAACCGAGCTGGCCTCCGTCTCCGCCCCATCCCCGAACCCTTCTTCCCTGCTCGCCTCAAAAAAGCCCCCACTGAAATTCGTCATATCATTCAGGCCATTCGAGCCGCCGAGGCAGGGCTGACACGCGCCGTCGAAATTCTTCGCAACTCCAAGGCTCGCAAAAACCATCACCTTTCTTGGGCAGGGTCCACCCTCACCTCAGAACGGCTTCGCACCGAAATGGAGATCGCCTGCCTCCGCCACGGTGCCCTTGCGCGCGACACCATCGTCTCAGGTGGCCAGCAAGCTTGTGATCCCCACGAGCGCGGCCACGGGCCCCTCCGCGCTCACCAAGCCATCATCCTCGACATCTTTCCCCGTCACTCCTCAACTGGCTACTTCGGGGATATCACCCGCACCGTCGTGAAAGGGCAAGCCTCAGAGGCCCTTCGCCATCTTCGAGCTACCGTAAACAAGGGCCAGCAGAGGGTTCTCTCCCAGACCCGTGCAGCTGCCAACGGGCAGAAAATTCAAGATGAACTCCGAAACTGGTTTCGAGGCCAAGGTTACCCAACAGAAATAAATAAAGGTCGCTGGAGTGGATTCTTTCACGGTGTCGGTCACGGTCTCGGACTGGAAATCCACGAAGCGCCCCGCTTCGCCACCCCGTCCCTACCCTTAGGAGCCGTCATCACCGTAGAGCCCGGCCTCTATGTTCCCGGAATTGGCGGAGTTCGAATCGAGGACGTAGTAGTCGTAGGACGTAAAGCAGCCCGAAAGTTAACTCGCTTTCCCAATGTGTGGGAGATCCGATGAAATATTTTCTCGTTTTCTGCCTCTTCACATTGCTCCCAGCCCTTCACTCTGCTCCACCCACGCCCCAAAAAAAACCCCCAACCCTTGAGCAGGTAAACACAGAGCTTTTAGCCAAAGCCGCTTTATTGGCCGATCCCCTGACCGGCGAAGTCCTCTATGCGCGTGACATCGACACCCCTTACCCTCCCGCCAGCACAGTAAAACTAATGACCGCACTCGTCGCCTATCGCAAAACGGGAGGCCTCGGTACGGCCACAATCACCTCAGAAGATGTGCGGGTAGAACCCAGCACAGTGCCACTTCGTCCTGGGGAGACCGTTCCCCTCAGCGAACTTTTTCGATCCATCATTATAGGATCAGATAATGACAGTGCCATGGCTCTGGCCCGAATCAGTTCAGGTTCCGCCACCCAGTTCGTCTCCGAAATGAATGCAGAGGCGGCCAAGCTTGGAATGTCAAAAACCCGTTTCGGGAATCCTCATGGCTTGCCGGGTACATCCCAACGGACCACGGTTCGCGACTTGATGAATCTTTTTAATCATTTTCTCTCCATCCCCAGCTTGCGCCAAATGGCCCAAACCCAAATCTATAACCTGAAAACGGCCGTCGGCATTCAGAGGATGCGAAACCATAATAAACTTCTCGGTGTCTATCCAGGGATGGGCCCCGCTAAAACCGGATGGACCTACGAGGCACGCCACACCTTTGCCGCGTCCGCGACTAGGGAGGGAAGAGAGCTACGCCTGACTCTTTTGAAAAGCGCCAACAAATGGAGCGATACCCGCCTGCTTTTCGATTACGGGTTTGCCAATCTGACTCCCGCACCCCCTCAAAAAACAGCACCAATTCTTTCGCAAACAGACGGAATGACTGAATCCTCACCCCAAAGCACCACTCCGGTGGAGTTCGTCATTCAGCGTGAACCGATTCTCTATGCAGTGCGCCGGGGGGATTCACTCACCACCATCGCAAAGAGATACGGAGTGGGGGTGGAAGATATTCTCCTTTTTAATCCGATGGACGATCCCGACCTGCTTGTTCCAGGCCAATCTTTGCGTATTCCCCAAAAAGCCAAAAATCCTTAACTTTTCCTTTTCCCAGTGGCCCCAGCCAAGCGCGCTCTGCCAATCCCCATTCCCAATCCGACAAAAGCCAACACCACCGAAAACCACTGCCCCCGGCTGAGGCCGCCTAGGAGTGGGTCACCGACATCAGGATCGCGAAAGATTTCCAGCACGATCCGCGCCGCCCCATAGACAATAAAAAAGGCGCTGATCACCAGCCCCGTAGGGCGTGGATTACCAGATCGGAACCAGAGCATCACCACCCCGAGAAATAACCCCTCCCCTAAAGCCTCATAAATTTGTGAAGGATGTCGTGGTTGTGACCCCGCATCCGGAAAAATTACCGCCCAGGGAACATTCGAAGCCTTTCCCCAAAGCTCCCCATTGATGAAGTTTGCCATTCGACCAAGGAAAATTCCGACAGGTGCGAAAACGGCGGCATTATCCGCTACTGCCCAGCCATCCGCCCCGCTCTTGCGCGCCCACAGCAGAAAGCCGACGAGAGCTCCAATGATTCCACCATGACTCGCCATTCCCCGAATCCCCCCATTCCAAAAAGCGATGATGCTGATCGGATTTCGGACCGTCTCTGCCCAGTCATACAAAAAGCAGTAACCCAACCTTCCTCCGACCAAAACCCCAATAACAGTGTAAAAAAGGAGCTCGGAGATCTGCGATTCATTCAGGTTCGACCACCCTAGCTTTCGAAACCATTGCAGCCCGTAGAACCAAACGAGAAATCCCACCACATAAGCCATTCCATAGTACCGAAT
Source organism: Verrucomicrobia subdivision 6 bacterium (assembly GCA_945866245.1). GTDB lineage: Bacteria > Verrucomicrobiota > Verrucomicrobiia > Methylacidiphilales > Verrucolacustridaceae > Verrucolacustris. The sequence goes on from CAMBGW010000129.1 coordinate 3,332, forward strand.
TCCCCAGCCATTCCCGAACTGAA
>CAMBGW010000130.1 GCA_945866245.1 Verrucomicrobia subdivision 6 bacterium
CGCGTCGCCATCAACCATCTCATCCAACGCCTTCCCGTCTCCCACAACTACAAAAGTCTTCCCTTCATTATGGCTCAGTTCCTCAAAGGACTGGGTCTGCCCGCCGAAATTCGTTTTCTTCTCTGGATGGGAGCGTGCGGAAATAGCGAGCGCCACGATCTCCTCTCCCCCGATGCTCGCCAACAGCTCCAACGCCACAACGCCTTCGAGGATGTAACCCGCCTCGCCTACCGCAGTGGCCTTTCGGGCGGTCTAGAACGTATTTTTTACCTTTGCACAAAACTGTACCTTCAAGAGTGCGTCCTGATGAAAGTCGACCGCGCCAGCATGGCTCACTCCCTCGAAGTTCGTGTTCCCTTTCTTGATCCTGATCTCGTCACCCACGCCTTCTCTCTTCGTTCCGACTACAAAATGCGCGGCCGCCAAACGAAACTGATTCTTCGGGAAGCTCTCAAACACGATCTTCCGCCTGAAATCCTCCATCGGAAAAAAGCAGGCTTCGCCATGCCCGTAGCCTCTTGGCTTCAGCAGGATCTTCGCGGCTGGGCCGAAGACCTCTCCGACTCCTCTCTCGTTGCTTCCACCGGAATTCTCGATCCAGCCGCTGTCCGCAAAATGACCCAAGAGCACCTCACCCAAAAAGCCGATCACCGCCGCTCCCTCTGGTCCGTCCTTGCTTTCCTTGCTTGGTGGCGGGAAGCCAAGAACGGTTAACCCAAATCGCGCATAGGGCGCCTATCCGTTTTCCCAAACCCAACACTCGACTCACCGTAACTAAATCTTACCCGCAGTAATCACCGTATCCCTTGGTTGCCTTCCCACTTTTGGATAGTCCGCATTGGCATGCAGTCCCCGACTCTCTTTTCTCGCTAAGGCCGACTCCACGATCAAAGCCGCACATAAAGCTAGGTTTCGAAGCTCCAAAAGATCACTCGTCACCCGAAAGTTCCAATAAAACTCCTGCACCTCCTGCAGAAGAAGGCGCAATCGAGACCGCGCCCGCAGCAATCTTTTGTTCGTGCGCGCGATTCCCACGTAGTCCCACATCAACTGACGAATCTCCTTCCAATTATGCGTGATCACCACCATCTCATCCGCATCGTGCGCCTTTCCCTCTTTCCATTCAGGAATCGATTCCGCCCCCCCTAACTTTTTCAATCGCTGAGGCAAACTTTCTGCCGCACGGTGCGCCATCACTAGCGCCTCCAAAAGTGAATTACTCGCCAACCGATTCGCCCCATGAAGCCCGGTACAAGCCACCTCACCCAAAGCCCATAACCCTGCCAACTCCGTGGTGCCGTCCAGATCCGCCGGAACTCCTCCACACTGGTAGTGCGCCGCTGGCACTACAGGGATGGGCTGCTTTGCCGGATCGATGCCTAACCCCCGCAAAGTTTCCGTGATCGCTGGAAACCGTTTCTCTAAGAACTCTCCTCCTTTGGCACGAATATCCAGATAGACGCACGCTGCTCCCGTCTCCTTCATCTCCTCATCAATCGCCCTTGCCACAATGTCCCGAGGGGCCAAAGAGCCGCGCCGGTCCGTCTTTTTAGTGAAATCTTCGCCTTTGGCATTCACCACTAAGCCACCCTCTCCACGCAACGCTTCCGAAATCAAAAAGCTAGGTGCTGAGGGGTGAAACAAGCAGGTCGGGTGAAATTGGACAAACTCCATGTTGGCAATCTTCACTCCCGCACGATACGCCATCGCCACCCCGTCCCCCGTCGCGATTCCTGGGTTGGTTGTGTAAAGGTAACACTTACCGCATCCCCCCGTCGCCAAGACCACCACCTTGGCCGAGATGGCCATCACCCGTTGACTCGCCCCATCCAAGACATACAAACCCAGCACACGATTCGGACCCGACATCTTTAGTTTTTTTGAAGTCACCAAGTCGATCGCCACAATATCCTCCCGAATTTGGATCTGCGGGGACGATCGCACCGCCGCTAATAAAGCCTTCTCCAACTCCCGTCCCGTAATATCTCCAGCATGTAACACCCTCCGCTTGCTATGACCTGCCTCCTTCCCCAAATCAGGCTCCTGACCCACCCCATTTTGTCGCTCGGTAAATTTTACCCCTAGCTCCACCAACTCCGCCACTCTCGCCGGCCCATCCTTCACCACCTGCCGAACCACCTTTTCTTGGCATAAACCTGCCCCCGCCTCCATCGTGTCACGGATGTGCAGCTCATCCGAATCCTCCGAGGAGGTCACACACGCAATCCCACCTTGCGCATAGTTGGTATTCGATTCCGCTGCATTTTTTTTGGTTAAAAGCAGCACCTTGGCGTGCTGGGCCGCCTTCCAAGCAAAGCTCAACCCCGCAATTCCACTACCCACCACGACCACTTCCGCCTCAAATTCCTGACTTGGTCTGCCCGCCATCGTAGGTATCTTTCTTACTTTGTTGGAGCTGTAGCTCAATTGGTTAGAGCACCGCCCTGTCACGGCGGGGGTTGCGGGTTCGAGCCCCGTCAGCTCCGTGGCATTTCACGTAAAACACCTCGTAAAGATGCAGGTTGGATTCTCTCGTCCTGCAATTCCCCCTCATAATAAATCTGCCACGCATAGCCCGCATACTTCGCCCCAGCCCCCACCTTCGGCTCACAACTCACCACTCGACCCCCATCCGACTCCTGCAACGGCGGCCCCTTCAGCCACCTTGCCATCCCCGCCTCACTTTTTTGCAAAACACCGCTCGCCCCACGCTCAAAAAAGAGCACCCGCACCGCCACCTTACTCGATGCCAATTTTCCGCCACCTGGAATCGCGCGCACCGTCCAATCCACCCGCCGCAAACCCTCCCCCACCTTCTCCTCCACACTTACCAAGGCCAACTTTCTGGGATGTTTCGCCAAACTCTCCTCCCTCTGCTTCGCTACCTGCTCCAACCTCACCCTCTCCTCCAAAATCTTCGACCTCGCCAAGGCCAATCTGCGCACCGCTCCCCCAGGCTCACTTTCCTGAATCAGCTCTCGCCACCTCTGCCACGCCGCCGCAGAATCGCCCCTCGCCTCGGCCAATAAAGCGGCTGCAACTCTCACTCTCATATTCTTTGGACTCTGCACCCGTGCCTGCTCCAACAATTTTTCTGCTAAATCCAGCTGGCCTCGGTTCTGCAAATCCCGCGCCTGCTCCAAAAGCTTATCCGCCTGCGGTGCCGCCGCCTGCGCCGCCGATACGGTCAGTCGCACCGACCCATCCGGTAGAGGCAAATTTCCCAATGCTTCCCGTGACTCTTTCTCTCTCGCCGCCTCCGCCACAGTCGCCTGTGGGTCTAAAGCCCACTCCTGCCCCTGTTCACCCCCCCTCCTC
>CAMBGW010000131.1 GCA_945866245.1 Verrucomicrobia subdivision 6 bacterium
CTTCGCCTCCCGCCCGCTCGAGGGATCCAGAACAAGCCCGCCCTTCAGAAAAATCTCGCTCATGATTCCCCCCCGACTCCTTTTCCGCCGGAAACCAGATAGAGCACCGCCATTCTCACCGCTAACCCGTTCGTCACTTGATCCAAAATGACCGATTGGGCTCCGTCCGCTAATTCACTCGAGATTTCTACCCCGCGATGAATCGGCCCCGGGTGCATTAAAAGAACCCCTGGCTTACACCTCTTAAATCGCTCCGTATTCAGCCCAAAGAGATTGGCATACTCCCCAATCGACGGAACCCTGGCCTGCACCTGCCGCTCGTGCTGAATTCGCAGGAGATTAATCACATCCGCTTCCTCCAGCGCCCCATCCAGATGATGCGCTACCTCCACCCCCAGCTCGGCAAACTCCTTGGGTAGCAAGGTGGATGGGCCCACCAACTTTACCTTCGCCCCCAGCTTCGTCAAAGCCCACAAGTTCGATCGGGCCACCCGGCTATGAACGATATCTCCGATGATCAGAACTTTCACCCCCTCGATCCTCCCCAGCCTCTCTCGTATCGTAAACGTATCCAGCAACCCTTGGGTCGGGTGCTCATGGGAGCCGTCCCCGGCATTGATCACCGATGCTTTCAGCCGTTGCGCCAAAAAGTGAGCCGCCCCAGCCGACCGATGCCGGATGACAATCGTTCCCGCCTGCAGCGCTTCTAGATTTTTTGCGGTGTCTTGCAGCGACTCCCCTTTTCGCAAGCTACTGGTCTCCTTGTCCAAGGAGACCACGTCTGCACTCAAGCGGATCGCCGCTAACTCAAAGGAAATCCTCGTCCGCGTACTTGGCTCGATAAACAGATTCACCACCGTTCGCCCTTGCAACGAAGGCACCTTCTTGATCGGTCGCCCCAAAATCTCTTTAAACACCGTCGCCGTGGAGAGCACTTTACCAATCTCCTCCGCACTCAACTCCCGCAAGGAGAGTAAATCCTTCCTTTGCCACACCCCGCTCATCTTTTCTCCTTTTCCAGAACAACCGCATCCTCTCCATCCAGCTCCGCTAACCGAACCCGAACTCTCTCGTGAGCTGCCGTGGGTAAGTTCTTGCCTACAAAATCAGGGCGAATGGGTAACTCCCGATGACCCCGATCCACTAAAACAGCCAGCTGAATCACCTTCGGTCGGCCGAGATCACACAAAGCGTCCATAGCCGCCCGTACTGTTCTGCCTGTGTAGAGAACATCGTCCACCAAGATGACCGTCTTATCCTGTAGATCGAAAAGCACCTCCGACCCCTTGGGCACGGGCGTATTACTGGCTAAATCATCCCTATGAAAACTGATGTCTAAGGAACCGACGGGTAGGACCTTCCCGCCCTCAATCTGCTGAAACTCTTTTGCCAGCCGATGCGCAAAGGGCACACCACGGGTCTGAATTCCGACGAGGGCAATGTTTCCTTCTGGGTGCCTTTCGGCAAATTCATGGGCGATCCGCCGCACCGCTCGGCGTACCGTCTCCCCATCCATTAACTGTTTTTCTGCCATACTCGCCTCCTTGAGGAACTCTCAGGTTCCCGTTAAAGGACGCGTCTTGCGTCATTTTTTAATCTAACAAATCTCTTTTTCCTTGGCGATCTCTTTTTCGCGAGTCGCCCTCCAAGCCGCACGGTGCTTCACAATCCAATCCAGTAACCCCTTTTCGAAACCCACATCGTGACCCGCCTGCTCGCTGAGGTGCCACTTATGTTTCAAAATCTCCTCCCGCTCTAAGAGAAACTCCCGATACAAAGCTGAGTTACGGAATACTGATTTAGGATCTAAAGAGAAGTGGGAGGCGTCCTTTACATCCATATGCACAATTTGGTGCTTTTAGGACAATTCGCAAGCGGGAATCTTTTTTTGTTTAATATTTAAAATGCTTAGGATGAGATATTTGGAAAGAGTATTTTTGTCACCTGACTGGCAAAATCGGAAAAAACCTTGGCCGAAGGCGAACTACTATTCGCTAAGACCACTGGCTTGCCCTCATCCCCGCACCGCCTTGCCTCAGGGTCCAGCGGTATCTCCCCCAGCAGCGGCACGCTCTGTCTCTGCGCCTCCCTCTTTCCTCCACCCGACCCAAAGATCTCATGACGCTCCGCACTACCAGGGGCAACAAAGTAACTCATGTTTTCCAAAATTCCTAAAATCGTCACGTTCACCTTCCGAAACATCGCAATCGCCTTCCTCGCATCCACCAGAGCCACCTCTTGAGGTGTCGTCACAATCACCGCCCCATCCAACGCCACCGTCTGCACAATCGTAAGCTGAATGTCCCCCGTTCCTGGAGGCAAATCCAACACCAGCACATCTAAATCACCCCACGCGACCTGCCTTAAAAACTGCTGGGTAAAGCGCGTCACCATCGGCCCACGCAAAGCAGCAGGGCTGTCATCCCCCAGCAGCATCCCCATGCTCATCAATTTCACCCCATGACACTCCGCCGGCACAATCCTCTCCGTTCCCTCCTCCACTCTCACCCCGTCCTGACACCCCAACATCATCGCCTGACTCGGCCCATACAGATCACAATCACAAAGCCCCACCTTCAACCCCTTCTTCGCTAAACTTACGGCCAGATTGGCCGCCACCGTTGACTTCCCTACCCCACCCTTGCCACTCGCCACCGCAACAATTTTTCTAACCCCAGAAATCTCCTGCGGCCCGGTCGATGCCGTAGCTTGAGGCGGCGCCACCTCCGTTTCGATCGCCACACTCTTCACCAAGGCGTAACCCTTCAAACAGTCCCGGATCTCTTTCCCAATTTTTTCAGGTACCGCTGGGTCTGGGGTGGTCAACTTCAGCCGTAACTTTAACTCCGTCCCCTCCAAGGTCATGTCCTGCACCAGCCCAAACGACACAATATCCCGACTAAACCCCGGATACTTCACCCCACGAAGTCTCTGCACCACCTCCTCCTGCCAAACTGGAACATCTTCACTCATCCACTCACCCTGCCACAAAAAGTTCGGCGTTCAAAACTCTCCCCATTCACCAACCCCGCTTTCCCTCCACACGTTACGCCGATAATGCCTCCGTTAGCCGCTTCACCCCTTGAGCCACTCGATCTGCTGCCTCCCCCGTCCACCCTTCTCCACAATTCCATCCCAACGTAAATAAAATCAAAGCACGTGCCTCCTCCGCAGTCGCTCCGATGGCCTTCATTCCAGGCGGCACCCTCATCTCCCGCGTGACACATCCACTTCCACCCCGCACCGCCAATCCCACCCGATCCAGCACCAAAGCCAGCGCCTCCGCCTCCAAACCCGC
>CAMBGW010000132.1 GCA_945866245.1 Verrucomicrobia subdivision 6 bacterium
GCAGACCCGCAGTACAAACCAACCAAAGTCGTCAGAAGAACAAGCAGGCTCAGCCTCGCTTTAGCTAACTCCGACCAATCCTGTAACCATGCACGAAATCCTTGGACTGTCGGTTGAGACGAGGCAGCCGATGATCGCGGCAAATTCAACGCGCTCCCCTCCCGTGGTACTGCCTAATACTTTCAATTTTCTGTTTCGTCACGAGGGGCAAAACATGGGCTGTTCTCCAAGATGCCAACCCAAGGAGCCACCCGGTCAAAGTGAGTCCTGCCCCAATTAAGACGTGAAGGGTTGCGACTTCAGGGATACGGCCCGTCCAAAGAATAGAGATTCCAAGAAGAACTTGGGCGACCGCCAAAAAAACCCAACCTACAACCCCTTTTCTCCACCATGAGGGCGCGGTCGTCGCTTTGACGCTCCAAATCGCCCCGCCGAATATACCCACCGCCGCCAGAATCCCTAGGGTGCGGTGAAGAATCTGCCAAAGAATGAGCGTCATACTTGTCTCTGGCCACTGAAGCTGAATGGCACGGTATTGATTGATTTTGGCAAGGACAGCACTGTCCCAAAAAGCAGGCATCCACTCGCCGTAAATTGTCGGGAAATCTGGTATCGATAAAAACCCTGGGCCTTCATGCCTCATGAGCGCTCCCAAAATTGTTTGAGTAAATACCAGAGCGGTCATAGCCCAGATCATCCTCGCTCTGCTTTTGGCCATATCATCCCCGATTCCCGGACTTCGCCAGAAGTTCGATAGAACAAGCGCTAAACTTCCGGCCACCAAAAGATACCCTTGCGCCAAGCACCCGTGGCAGAGACCCAGCACCCAAGAGGCTTGAATCACTCTCTGCCCGCCTAAAATCCCTTGGCACACCACTAGCACCGAGGCTGCTACGGCCAACCGCCGTGCCCACCCCTTGGGCTGGGTTAAAAAGACAAGAAATGTAACCACCAAAGTGATCAGCCCTACCCCGGAGGCCACTAAGCGATGAGAGTGTTCTAAAAAAACATACATCGACCGAGTCATACTCGACCACGGATAAAGAAACATATTTTGCCCAAACGTCCCTGGCCAATCAGGGACAGCCATTCCCGCCACACGAGTGGTCACCTGCCCCCCCAGTGTGATTAAGAACAGAATCGCACCGACCAGAAAGCAGGCCGACCGGTAGACTCCACGCGAAGAAGAATTTGGCTGCATTATCCGACCGAGACCGTGGATCGGGGGGCGCCAAGGGGTGCGTCCGGTGCATCGGGTTCATTCTGCATGATGTAATCCCGCTTATGGCCGGGGACACTGTAGTCGTAGGGCCCGCGGTACACCGTAGGAGTCACCGCAAAGTTTCCGTGCCCGGGAGGTGAAGCCACCATCCACTCAAGGGTTGTGGCTTGCCAAGGGTTGTTTCCCGCCGGCGCACCGTTCTTCAAGCTTCGGAAGAAGTTCCAAAGAAAGATAATTTGGGAGAAACCAAGTCCGATCGCCGCCAAGGTAATAAACTGATTGATCGGCTGAAGTGAGCGTAGGTGTTCATAGGCGGTCGGGTCAGCAATACGCCTCATCATTCCCCCAAGTCCCACGTTGTGCATCGGGAAGAAACACAAATTGAAGAAGATGAAGGTAAAAGCGAAATGCACCTTGCCTAAAGTTTCATCCATCATACGCCCGAACATTTTCGGGTACCATGTGTAGATCGCCGCAAAGATTCCAAAGATACTCCCACCGAAAAGCACGTAATGAATATGGGCGACGATAAAATAGGTGTGATGTACAAAGATATCGACCGGGGTGGATGCCATAAAGATTCCTGAAAGTCCACCGACGACAAACATCAGCACAAAGGAGAGCGCGTTCAACATGGCGGTGGTGAAGCGAATCGATCCACCCCAAAGCGTTCCAAGCCAATTAAAAGTTTTGATGGCCGAGGGAACTGCGATGACCATGGTCGACACACCAAAGGCGGCGGACAAAACCAGATTCATTCCCGAGACGAACATGTGATGGCCCCAAACGACAAAACCGAGAAATCCGATCGCGATCATGGCGAAGACCATTGCCTTATATCCGAAGATAGGTTTGCGGCTAAAAATACTCAAAATATCGCTCACCATACCCATCGCTGGGAGAATCATGATGTAGACCTCAGGATGGCCAAAGAACCAGAAGAGATGTTGCCAGAGAAGTGGCTGGCCCCCTTGAGCGGGATTAAAGAAGTTTGTGCCCGAATTGAGATCTAAGAAAAGCATGGCGGCTGCTGCTGAAAGCACCGGGACCGCGAGCAGAAGCAGGAATGCGGTAATGAAAAGAGACCATACCGCCAGCGGCATCCGGAAAAAGCTCATGCCGGGCGCCCGCATGTTCACGATCGTCGTGATATAATTGAATGCCCCCATGATCGAGGCCAATCCGTTCAGAAAGATGCCTATGCACCAGAGGCTTTGCCCCATCTGCGTGCCATTATATGCGGCCACAGAGCTCAGTGGGGCGTAGGAAGTCCATCCTCCGGCGGCTGCACCTCCTGCAACAAGGAAGCTGGACATCAAGACTCCTCCGGAAAGGACGTAAACCCAGTACGAAAGCTCGTTGATCAGAGGAAAAGCCATGTCCCCTGCCCCAATTTTAAGCGGAATGAGGTAGTTACCAAATGCCCCAATCAAAAGAGGCATGACGACCAAGAAAACCATCACGGTCGCGTGCATCGTGAAGAGGGCGTTATAAAATTGCGGATTGATAAAGGCGAGAGAGGCAGGATTTCCAATATCCCCGTTCGGCATCACTTGGGTGGACGGGTAGGCCAGCTGCCAACGCAAAAGCAGCGCCAAGCCTCCTCCCACAAAGAGAAAAAGGAGGGATGTGAAGAGGTACTGGATGCCGATGATTTTATGATCCAGCGACCAAAGATACTTTTTCCAGCCTGTTGGCTCTACATGTTCGTGCGCAGCGTGGGTTGCGGGATGAGCTAGGGTTGCGGTTGTCATGTGTTTATTCTCCTTATTTCTGATTCATAGCCACGGGGCTAGGCGGCACCATCGCCGTCACTGCTGGTGAGGGTGCTTTGCTTTTTGCCCAAGCCTCATACTCGGGAACCGTGGAAACGGTCAACTTACCAAACATCTTATAGTGGCCTTGGCCACAAAGCTGATTACAAGCCAGCTGAAACTTCCCTGTGGCCTCCGCCTTGAGCCAAACGAAATCGTAAATGCGGCCTGGGACCATGTCTTGATAGAGGCGAAACT
>CAMBGW010000133.1 GCA_945866245.1 Verrucomicrobia subdivision 6 bacterium
CCACCCCCAACTCCGCATACCAACTCATCAACTGCCCATTGTCATATAACATTTTTTCAAAATGAGGAACCGCACACTCCCCATCCACCGCATACCGATGAAATCCACCCCCCACCTGATCATAAATTCCCCCCGCCCTCATCGCCCGACCCGTGTGCCTCATCATCTCCATAATCCTCTCACTCCCCTCGGCAAATGCCCTGCGAAGTAAAAAAAGAGGCTGACTCGGTCGAGGAAACTTGGGCGCTCCTCCAAATCCCCCGTGTTTTCGGTCATACTCCTGGACCATCGCATCCGTTCCTACCCTCAAAATCTTTTCCGCATCCTCGATCGGTCCGCCACCCATCCCCTCTCCCAGCGCCTTCACCCTCCCAGCCAACTCCTCCGCCCAACCCAACACCTCCTCACTCCTCTCCTTCCAAGCCGATGAAATCTGTTGTAAAGCATCCAGAAACCCCGGCCTTCCATGCGCACTACTTGGTGGGAAATAGGTTCCGCCATAAAATGGCTTCCCCTCAGGCGTCACCCAAATCGAAAGCGGCCAGCCCCCCTGCCCACTCATCGCCTGCACCGCTGTCATATACACTCGGTCCACATCCGGCCGCTCCTCCCTATCCACCTTCACGCAGATAAAATCCCGATTGAGCACCTCAGCCACTCCCTCACTTTCGAACGACTCCCGCTCCATCACATGACACCAGTGACACGTCGAATACCCAATACTTAGAAAAACCGGCTTCCCCTCCTTTTTAGCTCTATCCCAAACCTCATCCCCCCACGGCATCCAATCCACCGGATTATTGGCATGCTGCAATAAATAAGGGCTGACCTCCCCCGCTAATCGATTGGCCCCTTTTCTCATCCAATCAACCTAGACCAACTTTACCCCCATCGCCTATCCCCGACCGATAGACCTACTCCTTTTTCTTCTTTTTTTTCTGCTTTTTTTCTTTTTGCGAAGCCTCCTCCCGGAAGCACGCCTTATCGTCCTCGATGGAAAATTGCCCCGCCTTGCGTAACGTGATCACCCAGGCAGGCCCCACATCCTCCGGCGTCAACGGCTTCCATTTCGCCAACTCCTGCTCCACCGACCAGCCCGCAGGGATCGACTCCACTTTGCATCCCGAAGCGGCAGGAGCGTAGGCACAGGTTCCACCCAAAAGTAGATTGTTCTCATAGTGATTGGGCGAAAGTTTGATCTTATCCAAAGGAGGTTGCGTGTCGGGCAGGGAACCAATCACAGATTCACCACCGGTTGAGCGAATCAACCGATTGTTTTTGATCTGACAATTCTCGGGCAAAAGAACCAGCTGATTCTCAGGCCAATGTTTTTTATAGGAAAATCCCACCTCTAAATCCGCTCCCGTATTGTTCACGGAAACGTTGTTCGCCAAGAGAAGATCTTGAACTGGGGGATACTTCGCAACATTCACGTCGCTGCTTTCTCCTTTCTTGCTCTTTTTTTCTTTCATGTTCGCCTGGTACCCTGACGTCAGGGCCGACTCAATGTACTCCCCCGTCTGAATTCGAATTCCCCAATCACAACCCGAGACGTAGTTCCCTTCGACCTTGTTGTCGAAACCTGACATTCGCAACCCCTGAGCCCCCTCCACACCCTTCCCAAGCAAAATATTCCCCTGAACCACATTATGAGAGCCTTGACGAATATTCAGACAGCCACGGCTTGCGATAATCGTATTACTCAAAACTTTATTATAGTTGGACTTTAAGGAGATGATCTCCGTTCCCTCCCCGTCCGCACCATCAAACAGATTTCCTTCGACCAAGCAAAACGCCCCGTCCTTATCTTTGGGATCAAACTTACCCGGGCCCCACATCCGCAAAATCTCTCTCCCATTTCCATCGGCAAACGGAATGTTTTTAAAGTAGCAGCCCCGAACGGTGTTCTTACGACTCCCATCAATCGCGTTGCCCAGGAGGGGATGCATGTTGTTCTTTCCCTTAAAGTAACATTTCTCCACAACGTTGTTATCCCCGCTGAAGTAGGCCCAATAGCTCTCATCCTCAAATTCCGGGGGGTTGTAATCGATCACCGCTGTATTCCGGACGGTGCCGTGATGGGATTTAAAATGAATGATCGAAAATTGCTTGGCATCAATCGCTCCCTGGGTGAAATAAAGACCATCCACCACCACATGGGGGGCATTGATCTCCAAGAAGGAGGTTCCTGTAAGCAGTGTCTCTCCAGGGCTTTCCGCGCGAATCGTCAGGGGACTCTGTTCCGACCCCCCACGCCCGACATTGATCCCCGCATCCGCCCAATTCCCTTTCGCCAAAACGATAACATCCCCCGGACCAGCCGTGCCCAAAGCCCCAGTCAGTGCAGCGACATTCGGCACGGGAATTTCCCTAGCCCACAGGCTTGATAAGCTGACAATCAAGAGGCTGAGTATGGTTATTTTCATTTTTTTTCTCCTTGGGCTGGAATGCGGCTGACTTTGAAGTTATCAAAACAAATATGGCTCCGCGTGGTGCGAAAGCCAAACCAACCCTCCCGCAACGGTTCCGGATCCTCAAAGGTGAAAATGACCTCTCCATCGCGCAGGAACTGGATGTTCTTTCCATCGGCCACCAACTCGATCTTCAAGGTTTTGTTCGGCACATTCATAAATTTGGCATCGCTCAGGTCATACTCAGGCTTCAGAGCCTTGTCGTCCCTGGGTCGGGGATAGCGCCGAAAACGGGTCGTAACATTTTCATTGGCTCCATATCCGACATAGTAGGTTCGCAATGGATCATACTTTTTAAAGCTGCCGCTCCGCTCCTTCGAACCGATAAATAGATCTTCTGGATTCTTCGGATCACTCGCCATCCAGAAGCAGTTTAGATCGCTAATTCGGTCGTTCGGACCCCCTTTTTGGACCATGGTCGCCTCATAGGTAATTCGTACGGGGCCAGAAATCTTCTCCCTAAACCAAACCGTGCAGCCCCCCTTATCTTTGGCTCCCGGAGCATCATCAATGTCCAGTTGCCCACCGATCACCTGAGTCTTTCCACTGGGAGTTTGCTCCACCACCCAACGGGAAAGATCTCCGGAAAAATCATCCTGAAAGAGGATCTCCTCTGCTCTCAGGAAGAGGGAAGACAGAACAGTGAAAAAAAGAACCCAAAAAATCCGCTTGGATTTCATAAGAAGGATCGAACTATTCAAATTATTCAGAGGAAGGCTCGCCTGTCTCGTCCTTACTTTTCTTTAC
>CAMBGW010000134.1 GCA_945866245.1 Verrucomicrobia subdivision 6 bacterium
AGGCACTCACCGGGTTCTTCAGGCTGCTTCCCGCGCAGGTGGGCAGCGTTTCGTGCTCGCCAGCTCCTGTGCCATTTATGGAAACGACCCCATAATGCCTAAAACCGAATCTCTCCCTCCCGCCCCTGCCAGCCCTTATGCCGAATCGAAACTGGCCGGTGAAAAGTTGTGCTCTGAATCGCCCCTCCCTGCCGTCGCCCTGCGCTTTTTCAATGTCTATGGCCCGCGCCAAGACCCCCAGGGTCCCTACGCCGCCGCGGTACCGCGCTTTTTTCAAGCCGCCCAAGCAGGCTCACCATTGACCATTCATGGAGATGGCCTGCAAACCCGTGACTTTGTTTATGTAGGGGATGTTGCCGCCGCATTAAGTCACGTCGCCTTCCGCCCCGAACTTCGAGGCGTGCTCAACGTTGCCTCTGGCCAATCCACCTCAATCCTCCAACTCGCTCAAACGATTCGATCCATCACTCACTCCTCCTCTCCGATCACCCACACCCCTGCCCGACCTGCAGATGTTCGCTTCTCGAGCGCTTCCATTGAACGGCTTCGCGCCACAGGCTGGTCCCCGAAATACCTACTGCCTCAAGGTCTACCCCTTCTGCTTGAGAAAAAATAAACTATCCGCCATCCCTCCTTGTCTCGCCCCCGACCCCTCTTTCATCGTAAATTGATTCTCTGCCCGGGTGGTGGAATGGCAGACACAAGGGACTTAAAATCCCTTGGGGAGAAATCCCCGTGCGGGTTCGACCCCCGCCCCGGGCACTTTTTTTCTTCACCCAATTCCGATCCAGTGTTGCCCCTCCCCATGACGTGTGTATTTTCCTAACCCTATGGCTGACAAGACCCGCATTCTCAAGGAAAGCGTCCCCGGCAAGTGGTATGTTGACGATAGTTGCACCCCTTGCCACGTTTGCCTCGAAGAGGCCCCCAAGCTGCTCCGCTATAATGAAGACCAAACCTACGTGTATTTTTTAAAACAGCCCGAAACCCCGGAGGAGATTGATGCCGCCCAGCGCGCCCTCGATATCTGCCCCACGGGATCGATAGGCAACGATAACTAAAATGTCTACCACCCCCACCCCTACTACCGCCCCGGCTTTCAGTCGGAATAATCCTTTTCGTTCCCACCTCCAAGAAAATCGCCGCCTCAATCAGCAGGGCTCCAGCAAGGACACGCGCCACATCGTCATTCAACTTGGCTCCTCTGGCCCGACCTACCAGTGCGGGGACTCCCTTGGGGTCGTCCCCCGCAACCCTGAAAGTCTGATTCGTGAATTTACTGAGAAACTAGGTCTGCATGACGACGCCGTTCTTCATGAGACCCTTGCTACCTCTGCCGTACTCAATCGAGTCGGGAAAAAATTCGTCAAGGCTGTAGCAGAAAAAGCTACTGGATCAGCCAAAGACAACCTCCAAGCAATCTGTGCTGATGAAAAAAAGTTAGATGAGTATGTGTTTGATCGTGATGTTGTCGATGTGCTCCACGACGCTCCTGGAGTTCACCTCGAACCATCAGAAATTCCTGGTCTCCTGAATAAGATTGCCCCCCGATTATACTCCATCGCCTCCTCGCCCGATCACCGCAATGGAGAAGTTCACCTTACTGTTGCCCTCGTCGAGTACACCTCTCACGGCCGCAAAAAGCAGGGATTGGCTTCGGGTTATTTAGCGGCTCTGGCCGGCGAAGTATCAATTCCCGTTTACGTGCAACCGACACGCCATTTTCATCTCCCTGCCCCAGATCGGGATATCATCATGGTCGGCCCAGGAACTGGAATCGCTCCGTTCCGCGCCTTTCTCCAGCACCGCGCCCGCCACGGCCACACGGGTCGCAACTGGCTCTTCTTTGGGGATCAACATGCCAAAACCGATTTTCTCTACGGGGATGAGTTCACTGCCTCACAAAAAGCAGGCCAACTTCATAAATTGTCCACCGCTTTCTCTCGGGACCAGGCGGACAAAATCTACGTCCAACATCGGATGGAGGAGGAGGGTGCCGAGCTTTGGAGTTGGCTGCAAAATGGCGCCTACTTCTATGTTTGCGGCGATGCCAAAAGAATGGCGAAAGATGTTCATGCCGCGCTTCTCCAAATCGCCGCGCGCCATGGCGGAAAAACCCCTGAGCAGGCAGAAGAGTGGGTTTCAGTCACCTTTGCCAAAACCGAAAAACGATACCTGAAAGACGTCTACTAATATTCATGGCTCGTCGCTCCAAATCGGGAAATCTTTACGTAGGCCTGGTGGCGATAGCCTTAGTCCTGATTGGTGTGGCCCTTTATCTAAGAGATCGGGGTCTTCTCCGCCTTCCTCAACCCACCACCCCTGCACCTGCCCAGCGTGCCGAAGATCTCGCAAAAAAGTATCCTGATGCGGAGGTGTTCGCCACCCCCCAGGCCACCCCCGCCCCTGATAAAAAAAAAGTGAACCCGTCTCGTCCCTAACCAATCCTCCGGCACCTCCCGTCACTCCACCCTCCCCCGCTGGCCCCCCAGCCCCACCTATGGGAAAAGAGGTGCGTCGCGCTGAACCGATCGCGACAGACTCCCCGCGCGACACAATCGCCATGGCAGGTTGGCAAACTCTTCTGGATCGACTCAACTTTTCATGCGGAACAATCGACGGCCACTTCGCAAAGCGAAGCCGTCGCGCCATTACTCAATTCCAGATTCATCGCGCACTGGCCACCACAGGCGAAATCGATATTGAAACCCGCATCAATTTAGGAAAACCAGGAGATGCTTATATGGACTACTCGATCACGGCCGAGGATCTTCTTCATGTGATTCCCAAGCCTAAAGGCTTCGTTGCTATGAGTAAGCTTCCCACCCTGGATTTCAATGACCCATGGGAAATGATGGCGGAAAAAACACACTCCACACCATCCTTTCTGAAAGAGCTTAACCCCAGCGTGACAAACCTTGTTGTCGGAACCCAACTCACCTTGCCCAACCTCGAAGGCACTCGCAAACTTCCCCCAGTCTCTAGGATCGTGATCACGATTTCTGAAACCACTTTGCTTGCTTTTGATACGAACAATAAGGTCGTGGCCTGCTTTCCCTGCTCCATCGCCGCCGACAAAACAAAAGTACCCAATCAACCCCTGACCGTGGCGAATATCGCACCGAACCCCAACTACACCTTCGACCCAAAAGTCCTTTTCCTTGCCGCGCAACAAGAGGGAAT
>CAMBGW010000135.1 GCA_945866245.1 Verrucomicrobia subdivision 6 bacterium
GATTTTTTCACCTACTCGCAGGCCTGCGGCCTCAATCAAGTCGACAGAGACCCCTAAGCTACCCTCGTAATCAGGAGATCCATCGGTCACCGTGGCTCGGTGAATTTTACCGCAAAGAAATGTTCGAAGCATGACCTACCTTAGCAAAAGAAGGGAATGAATCGGAGAGGAAAAAAAGAGGGGTTAAGCCTTGGCTGCTACGGGAAGAGCCGGAGTTTGGGTGGGAGGCAGGGTGGAAACAGGTGGGTGGGGGATGACTTTCCAAAACTTTGCTGAGGTGGTTTCCCACTGAGCAAGGATCTCCTTCGCCTTCTTGCTCTCTGTAGCCTCCAGATGTTGGTAGATGATGGCTTGGAGTGATTTTGTGTCTTCTCCACCAGAAAGTCTCTCCAACCCAACCATTCCAGGGTTGTGACGTTGAGCAAATGTTCCCTCCTCATCGAGGACGTAGGCGATTCCGCCTGACATGCCCGCACCAAAGTTCTTTCCAGTCGGACCGAGAACAACAACAGTCCCACGGGTCATATATTCGCATCCGTGATCGCCGATTCCTTCAATCACGGCAGTCGCCCCGCTGTTGCGTACGGCAAAACGTTCGCCCGCTTGGCCGTAGGCAAAGAGCTTTCCGCCCGTCGCCCCGTAAAGGCAGGTATTCCCGCAGATTGAGTTCTTCGATGGGTCAAAGGTAACTCCCTTGGCAGGAATGAGCACAATCTCACCCCCAGACATTGATTTGCCGACGTAGTCGTTCGCCTCCCCTTGCAGGGTGATCTTTACGCCGTTGACGAGAAATGCTCCGAAGGATTGACCGCTGGAGCCCTCGAACTTGATCGTGATGCTGCCATCGGCGAGGCCTTCGTCTCCGTATCGATAGGCGATTTCACCACTGAGAGCCGCCCCAACGGAGCGGTGGGAGTTGTTAATCTTATAGGACAGCTTGGCTTTTCTCTTTTTTGAAAGGGCATCTTTTGCGTCTTGAAGAATTCGCGCATCGATGGGCTGATCCTCCAACTTGTCGTTTCGCTCCCAAGTATGGTGTCGAGGAGCTAGCGGATCGATATCGGGAACGACAAGGAGAGGCTGGAGATTCACCATGGCGGCTTTGGGGTGATTTTCAGGTGCGAAGGCCTCGAGAAGTTCTGGATGGCCAATGATCTCGTTGAGTTTACGGACTCCAAGAGAGGCAAGGATTTTGCGGACGTCCTCCGCGACTGCATTGAAGAAGTCGACGACAGCTTCCGGGGTTCCGCGAAACTTGGCTCGGAATTTATCATCTTGAGTGGCAACACCTGTGGGGCAGTTGTTGAGATGACACTGCCGGACAAAGACACAACCGAGTGCGATGAGGGCTGAGGTGCCAAAGTTGAACTCCTCTGCACCGAGAAGGGACGCGATGACGATATCTTGGCCGGTTCGGATTCCGCCGTCTGTGCGTAGGGTGATTCGATTCCGCAGTCCATTGAGAAGGAGGACCTGTTGAGTCTCGGCAACCCCTAATTCCCATGGGCTACCGGCGTATTTAATTGAGGAAAGGGGTGAGGCACCCGTTCCCCCGTCGTGTCCTGCGATAAGGACTACATCGGCATGAGCTTTGGCGACTCCGGCCGCGATGGTGCCAACCCCAGCTTCCGCCACGAGTTTCACACAAACTTTGGCACGTGGATTGACCTGCTTGAGATCGTAAATCAGCTGAGCAAGATCCTCGATGCTGTAGATGTCGTGATGCGGAGGGGGTGAGATGAGCATCACCCCAGGGGTGGAGCGGCGGAGGGTGGCAATCAGAGGAGAGACTTTGTGACCGGGAAGTTGGCCGCCCTCGCCAGGTTTTGCCCCTTGAGCAATCTTGATCTCTAATTCGGTGGCGCTTGCGAGGTATTCTGCGGTAACACCAAAGCGGCCCGAGGCAACTTGTTTGATTCGGCTATTCTTTGAGTCCCCATTTTCCATGGTGGCGAAACGGGCACGGTCCTCTCCTCCCTCCCCGGAGTTCGATTTTCCGCCGATCCGGTTCATGGCGATGGCAAGAGCCTCATGGGCTTCGGGGGATAATGCACCAAGGGACATTCCCGCGGTGGTAAAGCGACGGCGGATCTCTTCCACCGGCTCAACTTCATCAAGAGGAATTGGGGTACGCCCTTGCTTGAGGCGGAGTAGGTGGCGAATGGTGATTGGGGTGCTTTTATTAAGAGCGTCTAGGTAAGATTGAAACTGGGCGGGGGAGTTGCGCTGATCGGCACCTTTTAGGCCAACGAATGCCTGAAGAGATTGAATCGCGGGGGGAGTAATCGCGTGAACCTCACCATCCCGACGCCAGCGGTAGACCCCTGCATCGGGAAGTCGCTCAGTCGATGCTGCCGCCGCGGCGTATCCTTCGTTGTGGCGGCGAATGGTCTCGTCGGCCAGTTCTGGGATTTCGATTCCAGCGACTTGGGAGGGGGTATCGGTAAAGTGGTTTCGGATGAGGGAGGGTCCAATCCCGACCGCCTCGAAAAGTTGGCTGCCGTGATAGCTTGTCAGCATGCAGATTCCCATTTTGGACATGATCTTGAGTAGTCCTTTGTCGATCGCTTGTCGGTAGGCAGAGATGATCTTGCTGGCGTCGAGATCGGGAAGGGCCCCTTCCGCCTGCCAGCGTGCCGCCAATTCCCAGACTAAGTAGGGGGAGACAGCAGATGCACCGAAGCTGAGAAGGCAGGCGAAGTGATGCACGTCACGACAATCAGCGGTGTCGGCGAGGAGGGAGGTCCTCATCCGGAGGCCTGCACGGATCAAGCTGTGATGGACTGAGGAGATCGCGAGAAGCATCGGAAGGGCGGATTGCTCGGCTTGGGTTCCGCGGTCGGAGAGGCAGAGGATGGAGCATCCCTCGCGGACGGCGGCCGCAGCTTCGTCGCTAATTTCTCGCAGGCGCTTTTGGAATGCTTCAACACCACCTGAAACAGGGAAAAGGATGGAGATGGTTTTTGAGCGAAGAGCAGGCTCTTTTCGAGAAAGAATGGCGTTTAGTTCGTTGGGGGAGATGACGGGAGAGTCGAGTCGCAAAAGGCGAACGTGGTCGGGAC
>CAMBGW010000136.1 GCA_945866245.1 Verrucomicrobia subdivision 6 bacterium
ATTCGGATTCATCAAGGTGAGCTACAGGACCGAATGTTTCGAGAGATCCTGAAGATTCCGCCCGAAATTGTCTCCAGCCGTTTTGGCTACATGATCGAAGCGCTTAAATTTGGTGCACCACCCCATGGAGGAATCGCGCTGGGCTTTGATCGATTGATGGCTCTTTTCCTGGGGCAAGAGAGCATTCGAGACGTGATTGCGTTCCCGAAGAATGCCCGAGGTCAGGATGTGATGAGTGGAGCACCTGCGGAGGCGACCCCCCGGCAACTTCGGGAGGTTCACATCAAGAGCGAAGGGCCCGCCACCACCTAAATTCGGTTTCTTGCGAACTTGGCTGGGTTGGGTAAGATGTCCCTATGACCACATCTGCAAAACCTAAGATCGTTGCTTATCTAAAACCTCACTGCGGCTGGAGTCGTGGTGTACGCGCTGTCATGGAGAAGTACCAACTACCTTTCGAGGATCGGGATATCTGGAATGATATCCATCAGAGGGTGGAGATGATTCAAAAAAGCGGCCAAGAGCTCTCCCCGTGTGTGGAGATTAATGGGGAAATGTTGGCGGATGTGAGTGGGGATGAGGTGGAGGCTTGGTTGCTGGAGCAAAAGTTGGTTCATCCGAGCGGAAGTCAGGCTGCCGTGCCGACCGATCGAGGTTGCTCCGATGAGGAGCACGCGGCGCAGCGGGGCGAGATACCGGTTCATTTCCAAGGATAGGATGATCCCCAGTTCAATTTTTACCAAAGTACAAAGAAAAATTACGAACAAGCACCGACCGACCCGAGTTTCTTTTCCTGCCTTGTCTCTGGAACGATTCCGATTGCCTCGATATGGCAAACTTGCGTATGCTCAACGCGATGCCTACGGAGATTGAGACTGAGGAAGTAGTAAAGATGGAAGACGTTCCTGATCTAGATCCCAAGTCGCAAGCCAAGTTGAAAGCTTTTGTCCCTAAAGCATACTGTCGTCATCGGAGTTGGGGTGTTGGGCAGATTGCGCAAAAAGATGACGCCTTAGGAGCTTTTCTCATCAATTTCCGTACTAAAAAAGGCCATTCGATGGAGTTTGGCTACGCAGCGGAATCCCTCAAACATTTACCGGATGATCACTTTGAAGCACGTATTTTGCGTGAGCCGGACGTGATGCGAGCGATGGCGCGGGACGAAGTGCCTGAGTTGATGAAGCTGGCGGTGGAGAGTTTAGGGAAAGAATCGACGGTCGTTCGTTTAGAGGAGGCAATGGTGCCGCATCTTTTCCCAGCTGAAGGATGGAAAAAGTTTTGGGAAGCGGCAAAGCGAGCGATGAAAAAAGATTTACGCTTCGTTATACCGGGTAAGCGTCAGGACCCGATTCAGTACCTTGAGTCGGCTCCGGACAAAAAAGCGGGTGGATTGGAGGAGTTGCAGGAGGCGGTGGGATCCAAAAGGGTAATGGAAGCTTTGGAGAAGCTGCAAAAGGCAAGAAACGCTGGGGAACTGAAGAGTGTGGCCGAGGAGGCTTTTCGGTTGGTTGATGCGGCCGCACAGAAGATTCCGAGAAGCCAGATTAGTCAAGTGGCTGAGTTGGCTTTAGCGAGGGCTGAGTATGCGGCGTCAGCGGGGATGCCGGTGGCGATCGGTGCGGTTTTGCAGGGAATCTTACCGGTTGAACCCAACCGGATGGCGGTGGTGATCGAGGCATTGCCGGCTGGCAAGATGCCGCGTTTTGCCGAGCTGGCCTGTCAGCAGTTGGGTGAGCGATGGACGGAGCTTTTCTTTGCCCTACTTCCGAGAGCTTCGGGGCGTCTGATGGATGCGATTACAGCCCGTTTCAAAAAAGCAAACCGACTGGCAGAGCTAGAGGGGGCCCTAGACCGTTTATTGAGGGAGAGGCAAACTCACCCCGATCTGATTGTTTGGTTGTGCCGCAACAGGACCGGGGAGTTGGCTCGCTTAGCGAATCCCGCCCTCTTTTTGACGGCTTTGAATGTTTTAGAGAAGGAGCAGCTATCGGATTCGAGCCGTGGATCTCGTTTGCGAGATCTTCTGTTGGAGGACAAGGAGCTCATTCGGGATTTGTTGGCCCCCTCCTCTCCGGAAGAGGTTCGGGATGTAACTCGATCGGCCTTAGCCTCAACTGCGTTTGAGGAGCTCGATAAGCGTTCTTTGATTGGGGCACTGGTGAAACTGTATCCGCAGGTGGGTTCCATGGTGGCGGGAGAAAACCGGACAACAGTGGTGGAAGCTCCGATTGTCAGTTGGGAAAGCCTAGAAAAGAGGAAGTCGGAGTTGGAGGAGATCACTACGAAAAAGATTCCTGCCAACAGCAAAGAAATTGGGGTGGCGCGCTCCTATGGGGACTTAAAGGAGAATCATGAGTTTAAGGCGGCAAAAGAGATGCAGGCCGTGTTGATGAGGCGCAAAGCCGAGCTGGAGGCGATGATTGTCTCTGCCCAAGGAACCGATTTTAGTGGGGTGAAAGGGGATGAGGTGGCAATTGGAACTGTGGTGGAGTACCAAAGTGCCGATGGGGGCGAGAAAAAGACGGTAACGATTTTGGGGGCATGGGACAGTGATCCGGAGAGGGGAATTCTTTCTTACCAGACGGCGGTGGCTCAGGCATTGGTGCGGCGCAAGGTGGGTGATTCAGCCGAGTTACCGAGCGAGAAGGGTCCCAAGACGGCTGTGGTGATTCGATCGATACGCCCCTTTCATCGCTAAACTTTTTCGGGAAAGCCTAGCCCCATGAAAACGAAAATTCGCAGCGTAACAGCACGTGAAGTCATCGATTCCCGTGGCAATCCTACGCTGGAGGCAGATGTGGTCTTGGAGAGTGGTGCGGTGGGCTCTGCGATGGTTCCGAGTGGGGCCAGCACGGGAATTCATGAGGCTCTTGAGTTAAGGGATGGAGACGTAAAGCGGTATGGGGGGAAGGGTGTCCTGCAGGCGGTTGCGAATGTGAAGAGTAAAATCGCCCCCGCTCTGGTTGGCAAGGATGCAGCGGATACCCAAGGGGTGGATCGAGTGATGATTGATCT
>CAMBGW010000137.1 GCA_945866245.1 Verrucomicrobia subdivision 6 bacterium
CAGGCAGGGGAGTGGGAGCATGCCCAGGCAAAGTTTCGCCTAGTGATGAATCAGACCGATCCACAAACGGCAACCTCTGGATTTTATCATCGGGCCAGAACAGGGGTTGCCAAGTCGCTTGCGGCTCAGGCGTTAGCGCAGGAAAAAAAAGGGAATATGGCAGAGGCGGCTGGACTGATGAAGCAGGCGGCTGATCTGGATCCGTCCAATGCCGCCGTTGCCAAGCAGGCGGCCTCCTATCAAGAGGAGGTGGGGAGGACGAGTGATCCATTTGATGGAAATCCCGCGGCCACGGCCAATCTAGTGGCCAAGACGCAGGAGATCAAAAAACTGCTCTCGTTGGCCGATCAGCTCACCGAGACAGGCCAGTATCGTTCGGCTAGAAAAAAGCTGGATGATGTTCTGCGAATCGATCCTTACAATCTTGCCGCACGAAAAAAAATTGAGGCGGTGGAGCAGAAAAGACTTCTGTTGGCGGACAAGAGGTACGATGCAAGCCGGGTCAAGGCGATGACACAGGTGACTGAGGCCTGGGTTCCGCCGCCTCCTGCTCGGGTGGATTCGAAGCAGGCTCGAGCTACTGGTAATGCTGGGGTATCGAACGCAGCTGAAATTTTGCAGGCTTTGTCGTCGATTGAAATCCCTGAGCTGGTTTTCAATGAAAAGCCGGTACGTGCTGCTGTAGAGGAGTTGCAAAGGTTGAGCGAGCAGAATGATCCTAAAAAGAGAGGGATTAACTTTGTCCTTCGATTGCCACCTACGACGGAGGGTTCTGATCCAGAGGCGGCGACGATCAGCTTAGAATTAAGAAATGTGAAGTTGCAGACTGCCTTAAAGTACCTTTGTGATCAGATTCGGGGTGGGGACAAGCTACGTTATGATGTGGAGAATAGTGCAGTCTTTATTCTGCCTGTGACGGAGACAGGGGGTGAGTTGCAAATTCGCAGCTATAATTTGCCCCCAAGTCTTCTGGCCAACATTGGAAAGCCCGGGATGACTCCCAAGGAGCTAGGGGCTTTAGTTTTGGAAAGCATTGGAGTCAACACGACAGTGGTCGATTCATCTGCCACTTGCTTTTCAGATACAGGTAAGTTGGTGGTACGAAATACACCGAATGAGCTGAATAAAATTGAGCAACGAATTCGGGATGCGCAAGGGGAGCCTCCACAGAAGCAGTTTGAGGTGGAGACGAAGTTTCTATCTTTTACAGAGAACGACGTTAAGAATTTTACATTTAATTACAACGTTGCCCTTAAAAATGGGGGTATTCCGATTCCCGGAGTTCCTAATGCGCAGTTTTCGCCAGCCCAGGCGACAAGCGTGGCGGCAAACACAAGCGGATTGAGGGGCACCGGAGGAATCAATCCGGGAGGAGGATCGATCACCGCCTTGCAGGCACTCCTGGATCCCACGTACCCACAGAACGCGTCGAATCAGATTGGGGTAAATTCTCAAGTATTCGGTCGAGGGTTTGCAGCTGTTCTCCAACTTTTGCAAAATGCGATTGGAAAAGACCTAGTTGCAGCACCGCGTGTTACCTTGGCGGATGGAAAGCAGTCCAAAATCGTTATTTCCCGTCAAATGTTTTATCCAACTACCTACACTCAGCCCACTGTGCCGAATAATGATCAAGGCGTGGGTGCAGGATTTATTTTACCGAGTAATCCAACGGGCTTTGAATCCCGTAATATTGGAACTACGTTAGAGGTGAAGGGTGAATCGACATCCATTCCCAAGGCGGTAGATCTAGATTTCACAAATTTACTGGTTGAGGATTTTGAGGGATTTGTGGATTACGGTGTTCTCATATCTACTGTCACTCAGGGTGGTCTCTACGCTACTCCCCCAAACGCTAGCAAGTCAGCCACCCAAAACATCGGTGCAGCCCCTTATCTTGTTCCAATCTT
This sequence comes from Verrucomicrobia subdivision 6 bacterium, assembly GCA_945866245.1. Lineage (GTDB taxonomy): Bacteria > Verrucomicrobiota > Verrucomicrobiia > Methylacidiphilales > Verrucolacustridaceae > Verrucolacustris. The sequence continues at coordinate 1,908 of CAMBGW010000137.1, forward strand.
TACAAAAAAATCCCTTCAAAGCCGTGTACGTTTGATCGATGGTGAAACGGTTGGAATGGGTGGGTTGATCTCGGATACAGTTCAGCTTGTCGATGATAAAGTCCCCATGCTTGGGGATATACCGATGTTAGGTCGCCTTTTTCGAAGTGAAGCTTCACAGAAGATTAAGAGTAATCTAGTAATTTTCTGCACCATACGAATCATTAATCCCGATGGAAGCTTGGTTTTTCCTGAAGACGAAGAAAATCCGGAGTTCGCCCAAGGCGGCTCCTCTGAAATGATGCCCTCCGTGCCATGAAATTCTTTTCTTTGATCATTACGTTAAGCTCTTTTCTTTTGACACTAGGAGTTACTAGGGCGGCGCCCCTTCAGGAGCAGGTGGAGAAGGAGACAGCGAAAAGGGAGCAGATGCTGGCACCGCTCCAGGAAGCTTTTGCCATGAGTAAAAAGCTGGTTTCGGATGGGCAAAGCGCACAGGGCTGTGAGCTTTTAGAAAAAGCTTATGCTGCTCTGCCTGAAACATTGAGGGAAACCCCTCTTGCCTTAGATGTAAAAAGGACGCTAGCAAAGCTTCAGGTAGTGCTAGCCGAGGCAGCTGCTGAAAAAAATCATTGGCCAGAGGCGCGAAGGCGGGCGTTAGCCTCACTCCAATATGATCCGCAAAGTGAGGTAGCACTCACCCAACTTCAGCAGGCGGATGAGGTTTTGGGTCGCGGAACCGCTGGGGGAGAGGAGGCGAATCCAGCCCTTACGACAACATTTTTTGACCGGCTAAGCTCTGTGAGGACGGGGTTGGAGGAGGCGCAGGCGTTGCGGGAGACTGGGCAACTGCAGAAAGCCGAGGAGCGGTACGAGGATGTTCTGCAGGCCGACCCGTTTAATCAAGTTGCAACAGAGGGGATCAAAAAGATTTATCAGGAGCGTGGTTTAGTTGCCGAAAAGGCGCGAGACCTAAGTAATTTGGAGCGCAGAAGAGAAGTTCGGGAGGCGTGGAACAATATTTACCCCAAGAACAGTAGTGCAGCTGGTGGAATCGTAGTCTCGGGCGCCCTGACCGCCTCCCCCTCCTATGCCTTAGAGCAGAAGATGCAGAAAACGGTAATTCCGCAGGTGGATTTCTCTGGTGCTGATCTAGAGACCATACGCCGTGCGCTGATTAGCTTGAGCCGAACTTATGACTCCGATGCAGGCAAAGG
>CAMBGW010000138.1 GCA_945866245.1 Verrucomicrobia subdivision 6 bacterium
TTTGGAAGCCTGGGGCATTTTCTCCAATCCAATCGGCAAACTTTTGAGGCCAAGCGCCGGAAGACACTCCCGACTTTAAAATTTCGCTCATATTTTTTTCCCAGCCTCGGATCGAGACGGCAAAGACAAAAGTGACGGGGGCCTCGAGACTCTGCTTTTGGCCCCAAGCCGCTGCCGCGAGCGCCTCTTTTTGTACCATGGAGCGGATCATAACCACACGAGTCGGTTGAAAATTCCACGAGGAGGGGGCGTCCTGCATAAGGGAAACGAGCTCCTGAAGAGTGGCCTCAGGAATCGGATCGGATTTAAAAGATTTCATGCTGCGGCGAGCACGAATTGAATCAGCAACGGTTAGTTCGCTTTTTGTCATGCAAAGACGATATCAAAAAAAACGCCAAAAGAAAGCCAGCAGGTGGGGGCTGGAAACTGGTTTCAGGGGAGGGGAGGGAATCGGTATCTCTGAACCAACTAGCGAGAGCGTCTGCTCCGATTCAACAACCCATGCCCTCTTGGAATGGCGAGGGATTGGCCGACTAAGTGGCGGTATAAAGTTCCTCGATCGTGTGAAGCTCAGCATGTTCCGACTGGATCGACCACAAACGAGCGTAGAGGCCGCCTTTTTTGACAAGCTCCTCGTGCTTTCCCATTTCCAAAATTCGGCCCGCCTCAACCACGGCAATTGCATCTGCTTTGCGGACGGTCGAAAGCCTGTGCGCCACAACAATGCTCGTTCTACCTGCCAGCAGATGATCGAGGGCGAGCTGGATCTGTTTTTCCGTTGCGGTATCGACGCTGGCAGTCGCCTCATCCAGCACCAGGACTGGCGGATCTTTCAAAAGAGCCCGCGCGATTGAGAGGCGTTGGCGCTCGCCAGCGCTTAGGCGAACTCCTCTTTCCCCCACTTTGGAGTTCCATCCCTCCGGCAAAGCGCGAACAAAATCAAGGGCACTGGCGGCCTGCAAAACTTTTTCGATTTCCTGATCGGACGCTCCCGGCTTTCCCAACTCCAGATTCTCGCGAACGGATGCCTGAAAAAGGAACGGCTCTTGGGTCACCACACCAACCTCCCGGCGCAGCTCCTCCAGCGAAATTTGGGGCAGGGGTGTTCCGTCTAAAAGAACCGCCCCTTGGGACGGATCGTGAAATCGAGCAACAAGTGAGGCCAAGGTGGTCTTACCAGCCCCCGTAGGTCCCACTAGGGCAAGGGAGGTGCCCGAGGGGATTGTGAGATTGATGCCGTGCAACACTTCGCGCCCCGTTTTGTAAGAGAAGTGGATATTTTGAAAAACGACCTCGCGCGCGGAGTTTTTGCGAGAGGGCAAGTGACGCAGCGGAGCCGTCGGAACGTGGCCAGGCTCAGGCTCCGCATCTAGAATTGAAAAGACCCGCTCTCCCGCGGCGCGACCTGCTTGGATCAGCTGATTTAGGCTGTGGAGTCTCCCGACCGGCTCATAAAACATTCCGACATAAAGTAGAAAGGCAACGAGCTCCCCGACTGCCATCTGCCCCTCGAGAACCGATCGGCCTCCAACCCATAGAACGAGGCAGGTTCCGGCCGCGGCAAACCAAGCCATTGCGGGGGAGTAAAAGGCCCAGGCCCTCATAATCCCAAGGGAGGCGACGCGAACATCTTGCGCCACTTTTTCAAAACGCCGAACCCCTTCGTCCAGCCAGCCATACGTTTTGATCTGTCTCATGCCTTGAAGGTGGTCCATCAGCAGGGAGTTCATGGCGGAGGAGGCTTTACGCTGAACTCGGTAACGCGGGTGAGCCGTCAGGGTGTAGTAGAGCGCTCCAGCCGCGAGAAAGGGGATGGGAGCGAGGGACCAAGCGGCAAGGATGGGATCGATTCGAAAAAGAATGAATCCGACCCCAAGAAGCTGAAGAAGGGCAATCAGCCCTTGTTCAATTCCGTCGATGAGCATTCTTTCCATGTTCATGACATCTTCACTCACGCGTGTGAGCAAATCGCCGCTGGATCGATGGTCGTACCAGGATGTGGAGAGCCGTTGAAAGGCGGCGTAAAGATCGCGTCGAAGATCTAAAATTACCTTTTGCTCAAAAAGATTGTTGAGAAGGATCCGTAGTGCATTGAGTCCATCCCGCCCAAGAAAAACCAACAGGAGCAGTCCGACTAGCCAGGGAAGGCGCTCCGCTTGGCCTTTGGCTATGACATCATCGATTAGGACTCCCGTCAGACGGGGATAAACCAGTCCGAGGAGGGTAGAAAGGAGAGCGGCGCTAATCGTCCCAATGGCAAAGCCGGGGTATTTTTTAAGATAAGCCGCGATTCGAAGAGCCGTACGCATGGGGCAAGAGCGTAGCCCGATCCGTTCGGTGAGCCAATCGGGTTGCGAGGAGTTACCTCGCTTGAGCCAACCCCAGGGTCCGCAAAAGTGCGCGATCGTCCGACTCCTCAGGATTCGGAGCGGTAAGGAGCTTGTCGCCGAAGAAGATCGAGTTAGCGCCCGCATAGAAACAAAGGGCTTGGGCTTCACGTGTCAGAATGGTTCGGCCGGCGCTCAGTCGAACTCGGGCGCGGGGAAGGGCGATTCGAGTGGTAGCAATTAAGCGAACCAACTCGAAGACATCGACCGGTTTTTGTCCGGCGAGGGGAGTTCCCTCCTGCGGCATGAGGCAGTTGATCGGAACACTTTCTGGGGCGGGATCAAAACCGCAAAGAACCTCGAGCATCTTGAGTCGATCCTGCTCCGATTCGCCCATTCCGAGAATCGCCCCGCAACAGACGGCCATTCCCGCCTTTTGCACAGAGCGAATGGTGCGGAGCCGATCTTCGAACGAGTGGGTGGTGACAATGTTGCGATAGTGTTCGGGCGAGGTGTCGAGATTGTGATTGTAGGCGGTGACCCCTGCCTCTTTGAGTTGGCGGGCGGCCTCATCGGTGAGTTGGCCGAGCGTGACACAAACCTCCAGGCCGAGCTGTTTGACGTCGCGAACGATATCCAGAACCGACTCAAACTTGGCCTCTCCTTCCTTCACCCCTTTCCAGGCCGCACCCATACAGAAGCGGCCTGCGCCGGCGGCTTTGGCCTGACGCGCCTCCGAAAGGACGTCCTCGCGCTCCATCAATCGCTCGGCTTTGACTCCTGTGTTGTAGCGAGCACTCTGGG
>CAMBGW010000139.1 GCA_945866245.1 Verrucomicrobia subdivision 6 bacterium
GGCATTGGCAAAGCAGACGGAGCGCGTTCGGAAGAGGGTAGCTCAAGCAGGGGATTTGCCTCAAAGGGTGATCGAGGAAAATTGCAAGAAACGATGTCTAAAGACTGTCCTGTGGGCAGGGGAAAAGCCTGTAGATAGAGATGCCAAGATGCCCATGCTTTGCACGGGGCCATGCGGAATGTTTTGGAGTTGTGTCGAGAGTTAACCGAAGAGCCCTTTTTTCTTGGTTTTGGCGAGGGAGGACAACGCTCTCAGAGCGCGCTTAGGTGATTTATCGTGGTGTGCTGAAAATTTGGTAGGAGCAGGAGAAGCACATGACGTTTCTTTGAATTGACCTATGATCCGTGTTTTCTAGAGAGTCGTTTGGGAATTAACTTTTCAACCGTCTAGGCGGTAATCAGACTAGCATTTGCATGAGAAGAGCTGCCAGCAAATCTAGTGGATTGCTTCTACCAAGTATCATTTCTGCATTTGTTGCCTTGGCGATAATTGGTGTTTGGTTTTTAGGTGGGTTTGGAGACCCTTTTCGAGGGATCGAAAAAATCAGTGCGGAGTCTTATATGGAATCAGCCAAGTCCTTTCAGGGTGGCACATATCAATTCGAGGGGGTTGTTGATGGAGACTTGGGGTTTGAGGTAAACAAGGGCAGGTTGGTTAGCTTTCGTGTGGCCTCCTCCAAGGGACCTATTTGCCTGCCTGCCTTAATTCCAGCGTCTATGAATCGTATTAATCCACAAAAAGGGCAGTTCTACAAAATTAAAGTGGTTGGACGTGATTATGGTCTTTTGGTTGTTGAAAAAATCGAAAAATTATAAAACACTGCATGAAAATATTAGAACTCCCCCTTTCATGTTCTGTGTTCATTATGGCATGCGTTGTAATTCAAGCGCATTTGGAAAAAGCCTTAGGCCAAACCAGTAATTCAAATCCCCCCAGCAGCGTTGGTGTCGCTAAAGCTCAAGCCAGCGCCACTTTGCCCTCACTAGGAAGCAATAATTCAAAAGAGAATGACACGCCCGCGGGTGCGCCAGAGCCTTCGACAGGTCTTGATGGAGTAAGCTGGGATGGAAAGTCATTCAAAATCACAGACTTTAAAATTATTGATTCAAAATTCTCTGCTTACCTGAATGAGTCGGAAATTTCGTATAGCGAAGAAATGGCATACGCAAAACTGGTTAATGAAATGTTAGAACGTCTAGATGTTTTTCGAATTAGGACAGACGGGAAAAAACTGTTGGATGAGGTCTTGCCAATTCTGAAAACTGCATCCAAGCATCCACGTGATGGTGGCTTATGTCGGCAAATCTACAATGCAGTTGGAGTCGACGTGCAATCCAAAGATGCAAGTTTCATGAAACGCGAGCGAATCAAGGAAATTAAAAAGGAGATAGAAACTTTAAAATGGAACATGTCGGTTACTGCAAAACCAAATGCGCTTGACCCAAAGCCTAGCTATAACGACCCGTCTAGTGCATTTGATTACAATGAATTCCAAGAGGAAAAAAAGACCAAGATTGCTTTCATGCGAAACGATCTTGAGGGCAAATATGCTGAACTTGCGGTTTTGCAGAAATCAATCAGTTCTAATGCTGATGACGCGCGGTTAGCTCTTCAGAGAGTGGTAGTTGGGCACTTCATTTTAAGGAGGTTTGACCATGTCACAATTGCTGCCTCCTTTTACCGATTGCTTTACCCGGACGGTGCGGGTGAAGTTAAGCTTCAAGATCAAATAGTTGAGGAAGCAGCTAGTAATGCTCGAAAACTTAGATCTGCAACGGCATTCGACAGTGGGAGTTATACATCAGAAACGCGTTCAATGACTAAAAACGGAATATTTAGTAATTCGACATCTCAAAAGAATTATCTTGAGTCGGGAATTTTGTCGATGCTACCTGGAGCAACAGAGATGCTGGACTCCGTCACGGCAGGGAAAGTAAAAATAACATCACTGATACCTGATACACTTGGAGAAATTGAGGCTTTTTCACACGAAACCGCCGATCAATGCAACCGATACATCTCTGCCGTTCAAGGTCATCTAGCTCAAAATGAGCTTGAAAATGCTACGGAGAGACTACGGGAGGCATTTTCGATTGGGGAGCATCTGGGATCCGTGCGCGCTTTTCCAAGGGAGTACAAGCAAAGAATCTGGAAATATAAAAACACGCTTCAAGAGGCCAGGGTGGGAATAGCTTCAAAAGATTTGGATAAGGCCAAGCAAGCTATTGATAAACTTGGCTTAATGACAACTGACAATCCTTTCTCGAAAGAGGAAAGTGAGATGGGAAACATCAAAATGACAAGCGCACTACATTTGGCTAAAGCCAAGGAGGCGACAATCCGAGGAGACCGCGATACTATGAACAAGGAATTGGAGGAGGCAGCCAAGATTTGGCCCCAGAATCCTGCTTTAGCTGAGGCATCAGCAAAAATGCTCGATCAGTTGAATCAGCTGATTCAAGGAAAAGAGGAGTTAAAGATGTTGCTCGAGCAAAAAAACTACAAATATATCATGGACGAAAAAGCAAAATTCTTGGCTATGGCCTCAGATGATCCAGCTCTTTTAGAGAAACTTAAAAAAGTCTTGGAGCAAGAGGGAAAGGCGCTCTCGTGGAAGTCCCGTGTGGAAGAGTTGCTCAAGCGAAACGATCCTTACGGTGCGTGGGAGGAAGCAGAAAAAGGAATCATTGAGCACCCCGAAAGTAACGATCTAATGAAATTAAGATCCGATGCGGCTGTTAAGTGTCCCGAGTTTGTTGATAAAATAGAGAAGGCTCGTATTGCGACTGCTCGACAGGACCCAGCTGCAGCTCTCTCGGCTTACCTAGTAGCTCGCCAAATCTACCCTCAAAGTGCTCTTGCGCGTGAAGGGATTGATAATCTTTCGAAACAACTGCTATCAAAATAGTTTTCGGCCGGTGATCAACCAACCTACAATTAATTTCTTCTGTGTCACACTCCTCAAGGAAATCTAGGTTTTCGGATTGGGGGGGATTCTTTTCCGAAGGTGGAAAGTTGGAAAAGGCGAAGGGATATGATTCGTGGCATTGGCAAAGCAGACGGAGCGCGTTCGGAAGAGGGTAGCTCAAGCAGGGGATTTGCCTCAAAGGGTGATCGAGGAAAATTGCAAGAAACGATGTCTAAAGACTGTCCTGTGGGCAGGGGAAAAGCCTGTAGATAGAGATGCCAAGA
>CAMBGW010000140.1 GCA_945866245.1 Verrucomicrobia subdivision 6 bacterium
GGCAACCCACGTACTCCTGGGCGCGATACGAAAAGGCTGCCTGCCATTGGTTCTTGAGCTAGGGCCACCTCCGACAATCCAGACTGGGCCGTGGTGATCAAAAGTTCATCGAGGTCCTTCCCGCCGAACGCACAGGAGGTGACTTGAGTGCAGGGAAGAGGAATTTGGGCTAGGCACCGACCAGTTTTTGGGCACCAGCAGCGGACGGCGCTCCCCCCCCAGTGGGCCACCCAAAGATTACCAGCCTCGTCAATCGTCATCCCGTCGGGCAGACCCATGGAATCTGGAACCCGGACGACGACGGAGCGGAGACCGAGTTTCCCTGTTGTAAGATCGTAAGGGAAGCGGGCAATTTCTCGCGTGAGGGAGTCGATGTAGTAAAAAGTATTTCCGTCATCGCTCCAGGCCATGCCATTGGAAAGCCCAACGGGAAAAAGAACTCGGGTGAGCCTTCCTCCTGCATCCAACGAGTAGAGTGCACTAGATTGAGCGACACCATCCACCCGCAGACTCCCGACCACGAAACGACCTCGGGGATCGCATTGACCATCATTGAGGCGACTATGGTGAAAGGACTCCTTAGGGCAAAAGGCAAAAGTTTGTCGGCGCCCAGAAGAAATATCCAGCCAAAGAATACGATCTGATAAAGCGGCCAAAAAGTGATCTGGGGCAACTGGGACTACGGATCCTACGGGTTCTCCTAGTTCAATGGTCTCTCGTTCCGTGCCGCAAGAGTCAGAGAAATGAATGGATCCGCCATCGATATCGACCCAAGTCCACCGCTGGTTGAACCAAAAAGGCCCCTCTGCCAAAAGAAACTTTTCGGGGAGAAAGGGGCGTGCCGAGATGATTCGAGGGGTCACGGTTCCAAGAGAACCGGATTGGTGAGCTTTCCAATCTTTTCAATCTCCACGGTTATGGAGTCTCCCGATTTCAGCCAGCGAGGGGGTTTCGCGGCCATGCCCACACCGTGCGGGGTGCCGGTAAGAATGACCGTTCCTGGGAGGAGGGTGGTACTGCCGCTGAGGAACTCGATGAGGTCCGGAATATCGAAGATCATGTCGTTAGTATTCCAATCTTGGACTACCTGACCATTGAGGATCGTGCGGATTGTCAGGGCGTTGGGATTAGGAATTTCATCGGGAGTAACAAGGCACGGTCCGAGGGGGCAGAAAGTATCGAAGGTCTTGCCTCGGCACCATTGGCTCCCGCCTTTTTTGATTTGCCAGTCCCGTGCACTGACATCGTTGCCACAAGTATAGCCCAAGACATACTCAAGTGCATTTTTGCGTCGAACATTTTTACAAGTACGACCGATTACCACCGCCAGTTCACACTCATAGTCTACTTCATCGCTCTTTAGGAAGGTGGGCAGATAGATAGGATCCCCTGGATTTTGCAGTGTATTGGGGCCTTTGACAAAAAGGATGGGAATTTCTGGGGCTGGTTTTCCACTTTCGGCGGCGTGGTGACGATAGTTCAGTCCGATGCACAGAATAGCGGGGGGAACGAGAGGGGCCAAAAGCTTGGTTACCTCTGCCTTTTCCCCAGTTGGGGTGACCTTGTCAGGGAGGCGTCCCGAGAGCCGCTCGTAGGTGCCGTCTGGTAGGATTTGGGCGAAGTGTTCTTTTTGTTCTGGGTCGAGATAACGGATGATTTTCAAAGGGAGTCTCCTGGTTTGCTAAGGGTTTAAGCAGGCTCAGTCTGAGCGCCCTCGGGCATCGACGGGATGAGTTTCAAGGACATCCGATCCGCGGACCCAGTGGACTTCGCGTGCGAGATTCATCACGGGACAAACATGTGCTGGGCAGAAGCGGAGCCTCGTGCCGATGGGTAAAGTGCCGACCCCAGGGCCCGTGAGGTAGCCATGCTCTTCGCTAACCTTTTGAATGACCAGTTCTGGTCGGTCTACGCAACGTGCGTAAAGTCCTGCACGAGATCGATCGGAGCTGAAAACCTTGGAACCGGCATCAATCAAGGCCAGTTCAGGTGTGGGACGATCCACCACCGTGGCGAGGATGGAGAGGGCTGGTTGCTGGGTGTCCATGGTTTGAGTGGATTCGGTGAGGGATAGATCACCCAGCACATAACTTCCTGGGCGGACGCGGGTGACGGCCTCACGGCCCACCATGCGAGTGGCGGTTACACTGCACCCTGGCCAGAGAGGGAGGTTGCCCCCGACTGCCTCTCGGACATCGATTAGGTGGGCGTGAACTCGTGCGGCGACTTGATCGACTTCCTCTGGGGAAGTGGCGCCGTAGGCATGGCCTTCGTGGGTATAGAGAGCAACCAGTTGTAAACGGCGGGAGCCACGGATCTGTTGGGCTAAAGTGCGCGCCTCGGCAACGTTCCGGACTCCCTCCCGGGATAGGCCGGTATCGACGGCGAGAGCGACAGGGACTTGGATGTCCGCTGCAGCCACGATTTTTTCAAGTACTTCCCAGTGGGCGGAACTGGTCACAGCGAGAATCAGTTCATCTAACTGGGAATGAAGCTGGCGGAGGCGAGGAGCGTGACGGAGATCACTGAGGGAGTGGGCCATAAAAATTCGGCGGACCCCAGAGGGGGTCATGGCTTCGGCCTCCCCCAACTTTGCACAGGTCGCGCCCTCAGCCCCAAGAGCGAGTTGAGCTTTTAAAATGGCAACTGTTTTGTGAGTCTTGATGTGAGGCCAAAGGCCCACGCCAGCTTTCCTACATATGTCCTGCATCCGCCGACAGTTCTCGGTCATTTTCTCTGGCTGAAGAAGCGCGGCGGGAGTGGCGAGCGAATCGACAGATTTCATTTGGAGAAGCGGCCGATTTGGGTCGTGGTCAATCCGCCATCCACGGTAAGAATTTCACCCGTGATGTAGGCGGCAGCCGCACTGCAAAGGAAAACGCACGCCCCTGCACAATCCTCGGCTTTGCCCGTCCGACCGAGAATGATCTTTTGTTCCACGTGCCGCACACGATCTGGCTCCCGATCCATCCAGCCCTGGGTCAGAGGGGTGCGAATTAGGCCTGGGGCGATGCCATTCACTCGAATCTTCATGGGGCCTAGGGCAAGAGCAAGGCTACGGGTAAGCATGACCAGAGCTCCTTTGGAGGTGTCGTAGGCAACCGAGTCTTCCTCCGACTGGAATCCGTTGGTGGAACTGACAATAACCACCGCACCCTCCCGCTTTTGTTCCGAGATACGACGGGCGAACTCTTGCACGAGAAAAAATACAGATTCGACATTGAGGCGCATTGTTTTCTCGTAACGGGCACGATCCATTTGAAGAAATGGAACATCAAAAAAACTGCCTGCATTGCAAATCAGGAGATTTAAAGATGGGCGGGCCGCGAAAGCGGCCTGAAGTAAAAGGCTGGGCCCATCGGGTTG
>CAMBGW010000141.1 GCA_945866245.1 Verrucomicrobia subdivision 6 bacterium
GGATTCGTCCATTTGAGGTCGGGGAAGCGTGCGAAATCGGCATCGGTGGAGCAGAGCGTATAGCCGCGTTCGATGGCGAGGGTGGCGAGATGGGCGTCGGTCGTCAGATTGCCGGCGGTGCCGAGAGATTTTAGATTTTTTCGGAGGCGGGCGAAGTGGCCCTCAGCGGGGAGTGGAATATGAATATGGGGCAGGGAGAGCCACTCCTCGATGCGTGAGCAGGCGTCCTCGGGCGAGATGGGTCGGGTCAGAATGCCGCGGTGGGTCGTGATGCGGATAAATCCGAGGATTGTGATCCAGGCTAAGCCAACCCCTTCCGTACCGGCGAGGCAGCGATCCCACCACAAGCGGGCCTGCGGGTGAACTGGAGAACCCCGATGGTGTGCGTGGACGAGTAGATTGATGTCGGGCAGAATCAAGAAGTGGGGCGTTTTTTCTGGGCCCAAGCCCCTGCCTCGAGCTCATCGGAAAGTTGATTCAGCTTATCCAGATCGATGCCAGGCTTAAATCCGAAATCGTGAGGGCGGGTCGTGACCTTTTTGCGTGGGGGAGCGAGCTGTTCTTGGGCAATGCCACGGCGCAAGGTGGTGTTGACCATTTCCTTGAAACTAAGCCCCTTTTTCTTGGTTTCGCGCAAGAGAATGGAGGCGAGATCATCATCCAAAGTCAGGGTAGTTCGCACTCGTCCTGATTACGCTAAGGAAAAAAGATGTCAAGACATCAAAAATTGTAGCATCTAAGTTCACCGATCGAATTTCGAGGATTTGCTCACGCCAAGGGGAACTGAGGGATTAAGGGGTTCAGGGATTAAGGGGTTAAGGGATTAAGGAAACGTTGTGACCTTAGCGACCGTGGCGTGAGGTTCTGAATGGTTCACGCGAAGGGGAACTGAGGGATGAAGGGATGAAGGAGTTAAGGGATTAAGGAAACGTTGCGACCTCAGCGACCGTGGCGTGAGATTAACGCCGATGCGGGCAGGTGGTGCCCTCGTTCCAAACGCTTTCGAGGGTGATGGTTTTCGGGGTTGAGGGGATGCCCCGGCGATTTTGGTTAATCTCTTCGGCGATCAGGTCGACAGCAGCGGCGCCGATCTCCTCGGGTTGCTGATTGGTGCCACTGATCTCCCCTTTTTCTGGGGTCCAATTCAGGTGGATGAAGGAGAGGATGTCGGGAATATAAAATCCGTTCGATCGGATCCAGCTGAGGACCGGCCCGTGGTTGGCGAGGATGGCGTCTGGCTTCTCTTTTTTGACCCAGGCGACGACGGTGGCTTCGGTCAGCTCATCCACGAAGAGTGGGGGAATGGCAGTTTCATGGGGATGGGTAGCTTGCCAAGCAAGGAAGCCCCCCAGCCAGCGGCTTCCCACCTTGTCGTTGACGAAGCGCGGCATGATCAGGCCGATCCTGCGGTGGCCACGTTTTTGGCACTGGTTGAGGGCGAGGGAAATCGTTTGCATCTGACTATTGGTCACGCGGTGCACCGGTTTTTCGGTAAAGGTGTGGCCGAAGGCAACGGTGGCAAAGGGATCGAGGGGAAGAGAGAGTTTCATTCCATATTCAGGCAGTGGGGGGATGAGGAGGCCGCGAACTCCGCGATTTTGCAGGATCCGGGAAAGTTCGTCCGTGGATTGGTCACCGATCCAGATCGTTTCCATGCCGTAGCCCAGGGCGCCGGCGCGGCGAGTAGCCCCGGTGAGGTATCGTGCGAAGGAGGGATTTTCCTTCCACCCCAGTCGGGAGGGAAAAGAGGTGATAAATCCCAGATTACAGACGAACTTCATTTTGCGGGTGGTGCGGAGGGAGGTCATCAAGGCGCTGACCATGGGGTTGGGGGCGTAGCCGATCTCCTGCGCGATCGCCGCCACCCGAGAACGCATGGAAGAAGAGATACGCGTACTCCCGCGTAGGGCTAAGGAGACGGTAACTTTGGAGACCCGGCACCGTTTGGCAATTGTCTCGAGGGTGGGTGGCACGGGTAAGCATCAAAACATGCTTAAGAAGGCATGGCAAGTTAACAGGTAAAACAGAACGACCAGAGCTGCAAAAAATACCTGAAAGCCATGTTTTAAGAGGGGATTGAGGGATAAAGGGATGAAGGGATTAAGGGATGAAGGGATTAAGGGATTAAGGGGTGAAGGGGTTAAGGGATTAAGGAAACGTAGCGACCGTGGCGTGAGGTTCGGGATGGTGCGGGTGCGGCAATGCTGATAATGATTTTCGATGTTTTTACGTTGGGCTTTTTTCTTTTTGGCGTTGCTGGGTCAGGCATGGGCTGCTTGCCCGGTCACCGTCCGAGTGGAAACGGAAAAACCGATTCGGACGATTCCGGATGATTTTTGTGGGTTGAGCTATGAGACGAAGATGGTCCTGCCCAACACCAACACGGGAAAACACTACTTCCGCGGGGATAATCTGCCTCTCATCACAGCATTCAAAACTCTGGGGATCAAACATCTGCGGGTGGGGGGCAACACGGCGGAGCGGGCGACGGTCAATATTCCCAACGAAAAAGATATCGATGCCCTCTTTGCCTTCGCCAAGGAAGCGGATCTCAAAGTGATTTACAGCGTGCGCTTGCAGAAGAATACCCCGGAGGCGGCGGCCAAGATCGCCAAGTATGTCAGCGAAAAGTATGGGGACCGGCTCTCCTGTTTCATTCTCGGAAACGAGCCGAACAAGGACATGAAGTATGGGGAGTTTCTGGCGGAGTGGAAAAAATTTCGTGAGGTGATTGTTCGGCCGGAGTATGTTCCGTCGGCCAAGTTTTGTGCCCCGACGGCGACTGATCGCAATCCCGACTGGGCGAGGGATATGGCGGGGGAGCCTGGGATGAAGGAGATGTTGGCGATGATCGGTCAGCACTACTATCCCGGCGGGGACGGTCCGGATGTGAAGGACATTGTCAAAGCGCGAGATGATATGCTCTCTCCTGCTTGGCATCCGAAGTATCAGGCGTTTTACGATCTCTTCGTGCCGGCGGTGCTGAAGAACGGGTTAAAATTTCGGATGAACGAGGGGAGCAGTTTTTCGAAGGGCGGGGCGTTGGGGGCGAGTGATACCTATTCGGCGTCGCTGTGGATTTTAGATTATCTCTACTGGTGGGCGCATCACAGTGCCAGTGGGTTGAACTTTCACTCCGGGCAGAAGGTGCAGCCGGGGACGGTGGGGCCGGATAAGCCGAACGTTTACACCCCGCTGACCAGTTCGGAGGGTGGATACACCATTTTGCCTCCCGGGTATGGAATCAAGATGTTCGAGTTGGGTGGGCATGGGGAGCTGTTGCCCGTGGCGGTGGAGAAGAATAAGGAAAAGGTGAATCTGGTGGCGTATGGGGTAGTGCCATCGCCGGGGGTGGTTAACGTGACCTTGATCAATCGGGAGTATGGGCCGGAGGGA
>CAMBGW010000142.1 GCA_945866245.1 Verrucomicrobia subdivision 6 bacterium
CTGGCGTCGTGGTCGGTTGAATCTGCTGGGGCGCCACAGGCGTTCCAAAGATGGTCGAGAAGGTCGCTGGAGGTGGGTTCGGTCTCGAGGGGAATCAGCTGGTCGCCCAATCGAAGAAATGGGGCTGAGCCCTCCCGAAGAAAGAGGTCGCTGGCCCCAGCTTTGAGGCAGGACTCGCAAAGTGACTCAAGAGCTTCCATACCTTGAGGATGATGTTCCTGCTGGCCGATAAATCCAAGCCCCGCGGAGAGGTACGATGAGCCGGGATCCGCTAGGAAACTTGGCTTTCCGAATGGGGGAATTCTTTTCCGATGGGGGAAAGTTGGGAAAAGCGAAGGGATATGAGTCGAGGCCTGGGCAGGCAAAAATGGCGGAGCGAGTGGCGGAGATTATCGAGGATCGGAAGCATCTGGTCGTTGAGGCTGGGACGGGGACAGGCAAGAGCTTGGCCTATCTGGTGCCGGCGGCTTTTGCGGCGGAGGAGTTGGGAAAGAAAGCGATCATTAGCACCTATACGATTCACCTGCAGGAGCAGCTGTTCGGAAAGGATGTGCCGATTGTTCAGTCGCTCGTCCCATTTGAGTTCTCGGCGGCTTTGCTTAAGGGAAGGCACAACTATCTTTGTCCGCACCGACTGAAGAAGGCGCAGCAGCATCAAGGGGATCTTTTTGCCACTGGGCAGGCGGAGCAGTTACGGGGATTGGTGGAGTGGGCGGGAAAAACGACGGATGGGACGCTGTCCGATATCCAATTTCAGGTCGATGCGACGGTGTGGGCGCAGGTGTGTAGTGAGGCTTTTGCTTGTACGCCAAGACATTGCGGAGGCCCGACGGGATGTTTCTATCAAAAGGCTCGGAACAAGATACTGGATGCCAAGGTGGTGATTCTAAATCACGCACTACTTTTCGGATTATTGGCGGGAGCGGAGGAAAGTGAGGAGGAGCCCAGCGAGGGATATCTTTTTCCAAACGATTTTTTGGTGCTGGATGAGGCTCATGAGGTGGAGGATGTGGCGGCGAAGGCGTTGGGTTTGGAGGTGCGACTGGGTTCGCTGAGGTTCTTGTTACAACGGCTGATTCATCCCAGGACAAAGAAGGGAGTGTTAACCAGAATTGGGGATGGAAACGCGGTGAAGTCGACATTGGGAGTATTGGGGATTTTGGAGGCGTCTTTTGAGGAGATTTTGGAAAGTGCGGGGTTGAAGGGGCCTGGGCAAAAGAGAGTCAGACAAGCGCTGGGGCTGAAGAGCGAGTTGGGGCCGAGATTGATGGATGTGCGGGCTCAATTGCTAAAACTAGCGGAGGATGCGGGGGATGGGGAGGAGCGGAACGAGTTGAAGGATCATGCGAGGAGGCTGGAGGGAAGTGCCTTTGGGTTGGGAGAGTTTTTGAAGATGAGTCGGGAAGGGCATGCGTATTGGGTGGAGAGGAGAGTGGCAGAGGATGGAAGGGCGCAGCGAGGGGAGATGAGTTTACATGCTTCGCCGGTGGAGGTGGCGGAAAGGTTGGAGGAGCTGGTTTTTCGGCCGGATTGCACCACGATCATGACGAGTGCAACGTTGGATGTGGGAAGGGGATTGGAGTTTTTTGCCAAAAGAGTGGGGGCGGGGGAGGCGGAGACACTTTTGGTGGAGTCGCCCTTTGATTATGAGAGCCAGATGCGAGTGTATTTGCCGAAAGGAATGCCCGAGCCGTCGGAGGGAGCAAGATTTCAGGAGGCGTTGGAGGGCTGGATTCAGCGGTTTGTGGGTATGACCAAGGGGAAGGCGTTTGTGCTGTTTACTAGCCGGGCAATGTTGCGAAAGACGGCGGAGGGGATGGCTGCGTGGTTTGAGGAGCAGGGGATTCGATTGCTGGTGCAGGATAAGGGAAATTCGAGAACTCGCCTCTTGAAGGAGTTTAAGGAGGATCGGGATAGTGTGTTATTTGGAACGGACAGCTTTTGGCAGGGGGTGGACGTGCCTGGCGAGGCGCTATCGAATGTGATTTTGACGAGGTTGCCATTTTCAGTTCCGGATGAGCCGTTGTTTGAGGCGAGGTGTGAGAGGATTAAGGAGAAGGGGGGAGAGCCGTTTCGGGAGTTACAGTTGCCTGAGGCGATTTTGAAGTTTCGGCAGGGGGTGGGGAGATTGATTCGGAGCCGAGAGGATCGGGGTCAGATTGCGGTTTTGGATGGGCGGATCTTGAGTCGGACCTACGGGAAGAGCTTTTTAAAGATTCTTCCTGAGTGTCCGGTGGAGATTCTTGGAGATGAGGATTAGGTTGTCAGAGGAAGATTAATCCCTTAATTCGAATATATGCGTTGGGGGTTGTATCTCTGTCTTGGACTTTTTTCAGCCGGTTTATGGGCTGAGGCTCCAATGGACTTGGAATCGCCGTTTCTAAAAATTGCGGTGGTGAGAGGGGCAACAGGGGCGCTTGAGGAAAGAGAAGTGACCAAAGCAAAAATTGTGGGTGATAAGATTGAGCTTATCACGACAAAGGGAGGAGTGGCTCTTTTTCCAGCAACCGATGTATCTGCTGTTTTGCCTAAGCTTCCTAGTGCTGGAGTTGTTTATCAGTTGGGGGACGTAGACGAAGCAATCCGGATGTTGGAATCTTTGCCTACGGATCTCAAACAAAGGCCTGAAGCTTCAATTGAGACTTTGCAAAAGTGGAAGGATTTAAGAAAACCGGCGGAGGAAGCGGATGCAAAACGCAGGGAGGAGGAGAAAAAAGCTGCTGAGGAAAAAGTTAAAGTGGAGCTCGTTCGGTTGAGTTCCTGGTTCAAGGAGGCTGCAGACTTTCAGAAGCCAAGAAGCGAAGAGGAGTTGGAAAAGCTAAGAGTGGAAGGGCAGAAATTCTTGCGAAATAAAACGGGAGATACCGCAAAAGTTTATGATTGTTTGGCTGTTCTTTCCCAAGTCTTACCGAAGGAAAAAGGAGGGCCACTTCCCGACTTGGCGAAATTAAGCGAGGTTCAACCAAACATCGTCCCTGATGATCTCCTTGTCTGGGTAACTGCGGGTATATTGATTGTATCTTTTTTCGGATTGCTCATTGGGCTTAGCTTCACTTCTTCAGGGGTGACTCGTTTGCGTGAAGGAGCAGTACTAGGTGGCGTCGTGTTTGGGGGGCTTGGTTTAGCGATCTTGGCTGGTCTTGCGGCTATCTGGTGGCCTATGAGCGGGGTTGGTGAAAATATTTCATTTGCCATATCCCCGAGTATGGAAAGAACGGTCATCTTTGCAAAAAACAGTATTAAGCCGGTTTATTATTTACCGAGCGTTGAATCCAAGGCTTCTGGATTGGAGTTTGCTTCGTCCCTTTTGGCGTCACTTACTCCTTCAGCTGATTCCTCTGGAATGCTGAAAGGGAAATTAAAAGAGGGGACTTTTTGGCTTAAGGCAGATGCCTGGATGTGGAATCAGCCCGTTACGGCACTTGGAATACCGATTCCAGTAAGCTTTATGTTTCAAGGAAAAATACCTAAGGCAGCAGTGTGGTCCGATCTTTCTATAGAAAAAGTTTCATTGGGTTGGCTCACTCTTCCGGAATCTATTGGATCCATTTTCTGTGATGGGATGAAATCCACTCTACAAAGTGGTTTAAGTAGCGGGGGTTTTGCATCGATCAAAGCGACTCAAATGGACGATGGGCAGCTACTCATTTCAATGCAGGCCTCTGGGACAAAGCCAAAGTTTGAGATCAAAGAGGAAGATAAGGAGGTCAAGCCTGATGCGACGAAAGCAGTTTATCGAAAAATGATTACGGCCGAGGAATTAACTCAAGAGTTTCAAAAAGGGCATGGTAAAGAATTTATTGGGAAATATGTCTTGTTGGAGGGATTTGTTGAGCGTGTGGAAAGTGGCTCAGAGGTATCGGGAGTGCCAGTCGCTAGCAAACAAGTGGGAAAGAAAAAAAACAAAAATATAGATGAAAGCTCACTATTACCACAAGGTGAATTTGGGCAAAACACCTACGACAGCTTTTATTTGCGAACGGGCTCAAAGCCAATCCGTTGTCTTATTAAATCACAATTTGTATTTGTTCAAGACGAACGAAAGGATATTTATCTGGGCCCATCAGCAGACACGATTTCTGGAGAACCATTCATTAAAAACGGTTATCGAGTTAAACTTCTAACAGAGGGAAGGGTCGAAGAAGTTAATAGGTACGGTGAAATCGAGGTTTATGGAATCCGCTTGGATCCGGAGTCCCTCAAAGAACAGATTCAGATCTTTGATCCCAACGAAGTTCAAAAGAAGTAAAAAAGTTTCTTCCCGATACACGTTTTCTTTAGGTGTACCAAAGTAGAGAGATTTAAGATTTCCAATTCATCTGATTGTGTTGAGAGAAAGAAACGATAGGTTAGCCTTGGAAATTCGTATTTCTCCTAAACTGGCAAGCTGGTGATTTCTAGGCACGTTTTTACGTAATCCGTGCGGCGGTTTTGGTGCTTGAGATAGTAGGCGTGTTCCCAGACGTCGATTCCGTAGATAGGGGTGCGGCCGTTCAGCAGTGGAGAGTCCTGGTTAGGGAAGGGTTCGATGAAAAGTTTTCCATCTTTGCCGCGACCGAACCAAGCCCAGCCGCTTCCGAAGATACCCATCGCGCATTTGGTCATTTCTTCCTTCCACTTTTCATAGCCTCCAAAAGTATTATCGATCTCCTTGGCTAGTTTGCCCTCCGGTTTCTTGCCGGGGTTGGAAAGGGTTCTCCAAAGGATGGAGTGGTTAGAGTGACCACCGGCGTTGTTGCGGACGGTGGCGCGGATCTCGGCGGGAACGGCATCTAGGTTTCCTAAAAGTTCCTCGAGCGATTTTTTCTGAAGGTCGGGATAAGGGGCGATGGCTTTGTTGAGATTGTTGACGTAGGCGGCGTGGTGTTTGTCGTGATGCAGGGTCATTGTCTCGGCATCGATATAAGGCTCGAGGGCATTGGGTGCATCGGGAAGAGGCGGCAGAGAGAAGGGCCCAGCTGGGGGCGGTGTGGACGATCCTTGCTGAGCTACGGAGGGTTCCGCCGCAACGACAGAGAAGGGCAGGAAGCGGGAGGCGATGGAGGAGCCAAGTAGGATTTGGAAGAAGGTGCGTCTTTTCATAGCCTGATTATCCCGGTTGTTGATTGAAGCGAAAGCTTTTCATGAACGGGCTTTACGATCGGACGATTAAGGATAATCGTCCCTACCAAGTTATGAGCTAACGGCAGGCTTGAGGAGGAAGGTGCCTTACGATATGATCATCAGTTAGTTCTATGAAATCGGCTGAAGTTAGAAAAGGGTACTTGGAGTTCTTCCGTGGGAAGAGCCACACGATCGTGCCCTCAGCCAGTTTGATGCCGACTTCACCGAATCTCCTCTTCACCAACGCGGGGATGAATCAGTTCGTTCCGATTTTTCTGGGTCAGGCCAAATTTCCACACTCGCCTGCCCGTGCGGCTGACACGCAAAAGTGCATCCGAGCGGGCGGAAAACATAACGATTTAGAGGATGTTGGCTTTGACACCTATCACCACACTTTTTTTGAGATGTTGGGGAACTGGTCGTTCGGGGATTACTTTAAAAAAGAGTCGATCGAATGGGCCTGGGAGCTT
>CAMBGW010000143.1 GCA_945866245.1 Verrucomicrobia subdivision 6 bacterium
CAGGCAGGGGAGTGGGAGCATGCCCAGGCAAAGTTTCGCCTAGTGATGAATCAGACCGATCCACAAACGGCAACCTCTGGATTTTATCATCGGGCCAGAACAGGGGTTGCCAAGTCGCTTGCGGCTCAGGCGTTAGCGCAGGAAAAAAAGGGGAATATGGCAGAGGCGGCTGGACTGATGAAGCAGGCGGCTGATCTGGATCCGTCCAATGCCGCCGTTGCCAAGCAGGCGGCCTCCTATCAAGAGGAGGCGGGGAGGACGAGTGATCCATTTAATGGAAATCCCGCGGCCACGGCCGATCTAGTGGCCAAGACGCAGGAGATCAAAAAACTGCTCTCGTTGGCCGATCAGCTCACCGAGACAGGCCAGTATCGTTCGGCTAGAAAAAAGCTGGATGATGTTCTGCGAATTGATCCTTACAATCTTGCCGCACGAAAAAAAATTGAGGCGGTGGAGCAGAAAAGACTTCTGTTGGCGGACAAGAGGTACGATGCAAGCCGAGTCAAGGCGATGACGCAGGTGACTGAGGCTTGGGTTCCGCCGCCTCCTGCTCGGGTAGATTCGAAGCAGACTCGAGCTACTGGTAATGCAGGGGCGTCGAACGCAGCTGAAATTTTGCAAGCTTTGTCCTCGATCGAAATTCCTGAGTTGGTTTTCAATGAAAAGCCGGTACGTGCTGCTGTAGAGGAGTTGCAAAGACTGAGTGAACAGAATGATCCTAAAAAGAGAGGGATTAACTTTGTTCTGCGATTACCGCCCCCTTCGGATAGCTCGGATCCAGAGGCGGCAACGATCAGCTTAGAATTAAGGAATGTGAAGTTGCAGACTGCCTTAAAATATCTTTGTGATCAGATTCGGGGTGGGGACAAGCTGCGTTATGATGTGGAGAATAGTGCAGTCTTTATTCTGCCTGTGACGGAGACAGGGGGTGAGTTGCAAATTCGCAGCTATAATTTGCCCCCAAGCCTTCTGGCCAACATTGGAAAGCCCGGGATGACCCCCAAGGAGCTAGGGGCTTTAGTTTTGGAAAGTATTGGAGTCAACACGACAGTAGTGGATTCATCAGCTACATGCTTTTCAGACACCGGTAAACTGGTTGTGCGAAATACACCGAATGAGCTGAATAAAATTGAGCAACGAATTCGGGATGCTCAAGGGGAGCCTCCGCAGAAGCAGTTTGAGGTGGAGACGAAGTTTCTCTCTTTTACAGAGAACGACGTTAAGAATTTTACATTTAATTACAACGTTGCCCTTAAAAATGGGGGTATTCCGATTCCCGGAGCTCCTAATGCGCAGTTTTCGCCAGGCCAGGCGACAAGCTTGGCGGCAAACACAAGCGGATTGAGGGGCACCGCAGGCATCAATCCGGGAGGAGGATCGATCACCGCCTTGCAAGCGCTCTTAGACCCCACGTATCCACAGAACGCGTCGAATCAGATTGGGGTAAATTCTCAAGTATTCGGTCGAGGGTTTGCAGCTGTCCTCCAACTTTTGCAAAATGCGATTGGAAAAGACCTAGTTGCAGCACCGCGTGTTACCTTGGCGGATGGGAAGCAGTCAAAAATTACAATTGCCCGTCGAATGTATTACCCCACGACCTACACGCAACCGACTGTGCCGAATAATGATCAGGGTGTAGGAGCGGGCTTTATTTTGCCGGCGAACCCAACGGGATTTGAGTATCGTGATATTGGGACCACCTTGGAGATGAAAGGCGAATCCACTTCAATACCCAAAGCAGTCGATTTGGATTTCACAAATTTACTGGTTGATGATTTTGAGGGATTTGTGGACTATGGTGTTAAAATAGCAACGGTCACACAGGGTGGTCAGTATGATAATCCCCCAAATAACTCCGTCTCTACCACTCAAAGCTTAGGTGCAGCCCCTTTTCTTGTTCCAATCTTTACAAAAAAATCACTTCAGAGCCGAGTTCGACTGATCGATGGAGAAACTGTGGGGTTGGGGGGTTTAATCTCCGATACAGTCCAGCTGGTAGATGATAAAGTTCCAATGCTTGGCGATATTCCGATGCTGGGTCGCCTGTTTCGCAGTGAGGCTTCACAGAAGATTAAGAGTAATCTAGTAATTTTCTGCACCATACGAATCATTAATCCCGATGGAAGCTTGGTTTTTCCCGAAGATGATGAGAATCCAGAGTTTGCCCAAGGTGGTTCCTCTGAAATGATGCCCTCTGTGCCATGAAATTCTTTTCTTTGATCATTACGTTAAGCTGCTTTCTTTTGACGCTAGGAGTTACCAGGGCGGCTCCCCTTCAGGAGCAGGTGGAGAAGGAGACAGCGAAAAGGGAGCAGATGCTGGCACCGCTCCAGGAAGCTTTTGCCATGAGTAAAAGGTTGGTTTCGGATGGGCAAAGTGCACAGGGCTGTGAGCTTTTAGAAGAAGCTTATGCTGCTCTGCCTGAAACATTGAGGGAAACCCCTCTTGCCTTAGATGTAAAAAAGACGCTGACAAAGCTTCAGGTGGTGCTAGCCGAGGCGGCTGCTGAAAAAAATCATTGGCCAGAGGCGCGAAGGCGGGCGTTAGCCTCACTCCAATATGATCCGCAAAGCGAGAAAGCGCTCACCCAACTTCAGCAGGCGGATGAGGTTTTGCGTCGTGGAACCGCTGGGGGAGAGGAGGTGAATCCAGCCCTTACAACAAAATTTTTTGACCGGCTAAGCTCTATGAGGACGGGGTTGGAGGAGGCGCAGGCGTTGCGTGAGACTGGGCAACTGCAGAAAGCCGAGGAGCGGTACGAGGATGTTCTGCAGGCCGACCCGTTTAATCAAGTTGCAACAGAGGGGATCAAAAAGATTTATCAGGAGCGTGGTTTAGTAGCCGAGAAGGCGCGAGATCTAAGCAATTTGGAGCGCAGAAGAGAGGTTCGGGAGGCGTGGAATAATATTTACCCCAAGAACAGTAGTGCAGCTGGTGGAATCGTAGTCTCGGGTGCCCTGACCGCCTCCCCCTCCTATGCCTTAGAGCAGAAGATGCAGAAAACGGTAATTCCGCAGGTGGATTTCTCTGGTGCTGATCTAGAGACCATACGCCGTGCGCTGATTAGCTTGAGCCGAACTTATGACTCCGATGCAGGCAAAGG
>CAMBGW010000144.1 GCA_945866245.1 Verrucomicrobia subdivision 6 bacterium
AACTTTGGCGGCACCTCCAGAAAAGCGATGCCCCGTGTATTTTGCGCACTCGCCCCATTCGTGTTGGTTGTGCTCATCAAACTTAAAAAGTTGGCGTCCGTTTTCCCACTCGTGTTCGAGGGATACGCCGAATACTCCGCATAAAACGCGTTCACCGCTGTCTTGATCGATTCAGCCATCGCAGCCACCTCCGCCTTCTTCCCCGCCTGCATCGCCCCACTGATCGCCGGCAAACCCAACCCCGCCAGCAGTCCAATGATCGAAATCACCACCAGCAACTCCACCAAGGTGAACGAACTGCTTTTTGCCTTTGGAAATTTGCGATCTGAAGTTACGCTCATAACTATGACTACACCCACTCTCACCCCTTTCCACCAGAAAATATTTACTCACGCCAAGTCCGCAAAGCCTAACCGCTTTTCAGCCCTTTCTTTTCTCAAATTCCACATTCCGCGCGTAAGCGCGTCCCGCAACCGCGGGGCGCATTTCGAATTCACAAATCAAATCACCCCTTTCCCCCTTAACCCCTTAACCCCTCTCCGCACCATGGCAGCGTTCACCCTCATCGAACTCCTCGCCGTCATCACCGTCATCGGCATCTTGGCAGGCCTCACCCTCGGTGCCGCCGGAGCCGTTCGCCGTCACGGAGCTTCCTCCACCGCCAAGGCGGAGGTCGCCGCCCTCCAAGCCGCCTGCGACCGCTACTTCGCCGATAACAACCTTTACCCAGCGAACACATCAGTGGACCCTTTAACAAAAACTAATCCCTCCACTTACACCGCTGCCGGCCAAGCTCTCTTCACTAATCTGCTTGGCTCGGTCACTTTATCCGTCGCTCCCACCACAAAACGGTACTTCGAACCCAAACCCGCCATGGTTTATACCAACGGATCCCCCAACTACCTCATCGACCCCTGGGGATACGCCTACGGCTACAACTCCGACGGCACCAACGCCCCTCTAATCTGGTCAACAGCCGGAACCACAAAAGGTGAAACAAATAAATGGATAACCAGCTGGCCAAAAATGTAAATTGCTGTACAATATAGTCTTAACTAATTATTTATATTTTATAATATTTACTTTTTAAGCTACTGTTGACAATGTAAATCGAGGGTATATATACCTTAATCGTGACCTTCTTTACTCCCTTGACCGCGTCTGCGCCCTGCGTAGCTCGTTCTGAGTCACCGAAGTTAAGAGCGAAGCAGGGTCACGCTAAGTCCGCGAAGCCCTTCACGTTTAATGCAAAACTACTTTTGCGCATTCTCACTTCCTCGCCTCTGCACAATCCAAAATTCAAAATCCAAAATCCGCGCGCAAGCGCGTCCCGCAACCGCGGGAGCTTAATCCCTTCCTCCCTTAATCCCTTAACCCCTCGCTACTGCGTAGCGGCCTTCACCCTCGTCGAACTTCTCGCCGTCGTTGGCATTATGGGTCTTCTCGCCGCAGTTGCCGTCCCCGCCCTCAAAGGCCTCACCGGAAGCGGTGGCCGAAAACAGGCCCTCAGCCAAGTGATGGGCGCCCTTGAAATCGCCCGCAATACCGCCATCTCCAGCGGCACCAACGCCGCTGTGATTTTTCCTGATCTAAGTTTTGCCAGTGAGCCTTACCGCTATCGCTCCATGGCGGTGATTACTTGGGACGCAACCAATACAAACTCAGTCACGACCAACTCGATGCTTGGATCATGGATCGTCCTCCCCCAGGGCGTTGTCCTCCATGACACACAGATCAATCAACTGCCCACCCTAACCAATAAAACTGCCCTTCGAATCCCACCATCCACCGCCACCAATTATATATCCAATCTCCGAGCCATCGTTTTCCAGTCGGACGGAGGGCTCGAAGAGTCTTACTATACGAACACTCTCACAACAGAAGGCATCTCTTTTTACGAGGGCGCAGTCATTTCCTATACTTCAACGACCAATACCTCAAAACAGACCAACAACGCCGAGACCATTACCCTCACCCACTACACAGGCCGGACCATACCCACCTTAGCCAAACCCAAATGAAACCCTTCCCCCAGCCCTGCTCAGCTCCATCCGAATCCGCGAGGTTAGGAGCGAAGCAGGGTCACGCTAAGTCCGCAAAGCGCGGTCGATTTTCAGCCCTCTCTTTTCTCAAATTCCGAATTCCGCGCGTAAGCGCGTCCCGCGAACGCTGGGAAAAATCCAAAATCCAAAATTGTGACGTTCTCACCTTAACCCCTTCCCCCCTTAACCCCCTAATCCCTCGCCGCCTTTCGGCGGCGTTCAGTTTAACCGAAGTCGTCATCGCCATGGGCGTGGCCGCCGTTGCCTTCACTTCCATCATCGCCCTCTTCCCCCTCGGGCTGAACATGAGCAAGGAAAGTTACGAGGCCACCCAAGCCGCACTCATTGCCCAGACAATCCTCGCCGATTTCGAAGATCAGCAGGTCGGGGCTAAAAATCTGCGAAGTCCGGGTGGAAACGTAAATTGGATCCGATTAATTCAAACCAATCAAAACTCTGACCCTAGGATCAACGGCAACCATGCCGAAATGCTCGTCGCCACCGCGGTTTCCCAAACCGCCTATATTGCCTACAAGCCATACGATGGTGCCAATAACGATACCGACACTAACAATCCTCTTATGCTCAAACCTTATCTTGGCGCATACACAACTGGCGCCGATGCAAATCCTGACTGGTACAAAAATGGAACTAATGGTGCCTTCGCACTAGTCAAGGTCACCATCTCGCCAACTCTTCGAATTGGTAATGCCACTGTAACAGACGACGCCCTGCGCCTCGATATGTCTATCGAAACTCCAGGCAGTGCCAACGTCAGCAATCGAACCTGCTATCAATTTACGGGAGCCTTCCGAAAATGATTCCTCACCCCCACCTGAATTTCCCTATCCGTCTTTACCCCGACTCAGTCGGGGCTTGGCGTCTTTTGCGCGCGAAAGCGCGCGTAAGCGCGTCCCGCAACTGCGGGGCGCGTCCCGGGAATGCGGGACGTGAGCAATCCGTCCCCCAATCTCCAACAGCTAATCTTCCTTTCCGACCTTGGCGTCCTTTGCGTGAGCCATCTTGCTTCACCCTCATCGAACTCATGGCCGCCACCACCGTTCTCTCCGTCATTCTCCTCATGATGGTTGGCATGCAAGATCAGATGTCCAAGGCTTGGTCCAACTCCAACCGTCGTACCGACGCCACCCGCGAAGCCCGTGCCGCCTGTCGCCTCATGTCTCAAGACCTTACCTGCCTCGTTTTTCGAAAAACTGAAAATAATAATGAAGCCAGCACCATCGCACTCACCAACCAAGGCATTCCATTTCTCTACTCCAGCAATGGAGCAGGGGGTCTCATCACAATCCCAACCCCCCAATCCTCCGCATCCTACTTTTTTGGCGTCTCCTCGCGCAAAGCCTCTGGTGCGAATCCCGGAGATCTTGCCATCGTTGGCTACTATATCGCCTCAGCTTTAACAACCAATGTCAACGGCTTCACCAGCACGACCTATAACCTCTACCGCCACTACGTTCCTGCCAGTAATGCGGCAAACAATTTGAACGCCTGGTTCGCCAGCAAAACCCCGACTGACCTTTTTGACCCCACCAATGCAGAAATCCTCGCCCGCAACACCTGCAATCTTAGAATCACTACCTACAACAGGCAGGAGGATCCTGGAGATCAAGTTACCAATGGCTTGAACTACAGATTTCAGTCTGGAGGACAATCTACTTACTACGGGGGGAGCAAAATCCAGGTTGAAATTTCGGTTTATCCAGAGGACTCCGCTCAGAAAATCCCATACACAGATTGGGGAAAATCAGAAAATATTCGAAAGTATGCACGGTCCTATGAATTCCGGGTCGACATTCCTCGAGAATAAAATGAACAATTTCTTTAAGCTCGCTTTTAAAGCACAGTCCTCGCCTAGCTTCGCCCTCATCAGTGTGCTGGCCCTTGTTTCCCTATCCGCCCTCACCGCCACCGCCTTCCTCGCCTCCGCCCGGCTGGAACGCCAAGCCACCATGCCCCTCACCCAAACCACCACGCTCGACATGGCTCTTAATGCCGGAGCCGCCACCGCGGCTCAACTGCTAGATTATGCTCCAGACCAACAGTTCAATCACGTGACAACTTATTGGCGGGGCACAAACACGACCGACTGGACCAACGAGCTCGGTTACCTCCTTGACGGTGCAGTCCCAAAAGCGACTACGGACGGTACGTACGAAGTGAAATACAGATCCTGCTTTAGTTCTCAACAATTTACCAACCTCGGCTCAGAAATAAATCTAGCTCTTGAAAAAACGATAACGTCTCCTGGAAGATTCAACATCTCAATGGGAAGCTATATGGAAACTCAAACCAATTTCGCCACTGGCCAATCCACCAATATTCGCCTACTGGGAAATCAAACATCCCCCCCCGTGGGCTGGGTTTATATCCGGCAGGACGTTCGGGTAAAACCTGGCCAGACCAACACCACCAACGTTCCCGTCGCCCGCTTCGCTTTCTATGTGCAAGACCAATCCAGCATGATCGATGCCGAGCGGATGGGCGGAGATACCAACCGCTCCACCGGAACCAATCCCGCCGAAATTTCGCTGACCAACCTCACGGGCACGGCCTTAATTGCTCCGGCAAAGGTAGATACCTTTACGGCTGGCACCAATCGCCCTAAGTACCTCACCCCCGGGATGCTCGTTCTAACGGGTGGAGGCGGACTCAACACCAACGATCTACGCTACGTCACCACTGGACTTCGGCACTGGACCAATGCCACCGAACGAATCCCAAAAGGCCTTGGCTACTCCAACGGCGGCACTACCGACATAGGCACGAATAAATATTGTCTCACACCGGTTAGTGACCTCACTGTTGCCAATATAAGAAATCACATTACGTCGAACTGTCCGCCATTCGCCACCACTGGCACGAATGGTCGTGCCGGCGGCATGGACGGCATCGCCTACGTCACTGCCCTAGCAGCCAACATCATCGACTATGTTGATCCCGATTCCACGCCCACCACCACCAACATCAACGGAGTCAACATCGTCGGCTTCGATAACTACCCCATGCTAACCCATGTGTATGATTCGTTTTTATATAGCAGCACCGCCGGAAACATCACTCATACCACTTGGATGCAGTTTTGGAATCCATCCACACAAACCACCCCATCCAATACCATCACTGTAAATTTTACTAACAACGACATTGTTAAATATCTCACAAATACGCTACCCGCTTTCAGTAATAATTTTGTAACTAATAGACTTTCCTTATCCCCAGTTTACTCGCCCTCAGGATTGACAAGCACCAACTTCAACATCCCCGCAATTAGCGCCAACGCTGGCTTCGTCACGAATTTTATTCGTCCCACTATAAACTGCAATAGTTTCCCTAACTTTCCGACTCCAGGGCCCGCAAATATATATCTCAACACGCAAAAAGATAAAGACGATGCCTTACCCAGAGCGATTGCGATTTCTAATTCATTTAGCTTTACGATCGACGGAAAGACCATCTCCCCTGCCATGTTGCTACTCAGGCAAAATAATAATTTGCAAAACAACATCGAGGAATATCCCGCAGGCTTCCTTGCCGGGAGCCAATATATTGGCCCGACGGATAATAACGGGACCCGTCTTCCGATCCATGACCCACGTATGACCCCCTACTTAGGCCAAGGATCGATTTATTGTTATGCACAAACAGCATACAATTCGACGTATTGGAAGGGATATGTGTCTCAACAAAGTGCGAATTTGATATCTTTTGGTGACCCTGCGTACTGGCCCGATGGATCTAATACAAATCTAACAACTGCACAACACGGCATCAGGTTTCCAAATGCCCCGATAAACCCCCTTGGACTTTTTACCAATGCACAACCCGCACCTTGCAAAATATCTAATGCTGGTAGCTACTCCAACATCGTTGAGCTAGGCAATATTTTTGATCCCATCCAATGGGCCCCCCCAAACAACCCAACAACCACTTACCTTTATTCGGCCACCAACATTGCCAGCAATTGGAATACCAATAACCTCTTCGGCGGCGGCTCCACTCTTCGCATCGGTCGCCCCGAGCACCCCCGCTTTGCTTGGACTAATATGGGAGGCGGGGCACCAATGCCCAATATGCAAATGTCCGCAGCCG
The DNA here is from genome assembly GCA_945866245.1 of Verrucomicrobia subdivision 6 bacterium. Lineage (GTDB taxonomy): Bacteria > Verrucomicrobiota > Verrucomicrobiia > Methylacidiphilales > Verrucolacustridaceae > Verrucolacustris. The sequence goes on from CAMBGW010000144.1 coordinate 6,153, forward strand.
CCCTACTCGATCTTTTCTGTGTTAGTACCAACTATAGTGAAGCGGGTAAAATTAACCTGAACACCGCCCCTGCCCCCGTTCTCCGTGCCCTTGCGGGGGGGATTCTACTTGCGAATGCCGGTAATCACGCTGTTCCTAGCGGGATGGCAGAGGCCTTTGCTCAAGGCGTTATGCGCTTTCGCGCCCAATACCCATTCTACTCCCCTAGCCAACTTGCCTTTATCAACACCAGCACTGATTGGTCACAAGGCGCAAACGGTGTAGCAAGGACCTGGCCCTCCAATGCGGTTTTTGGAAATACTAATCCAATACTTCTCTCCGACGGCCCAAGTGCTCAAATGAATTTGGCCGGTTGGAACGACCAAGCCGCCGAAGAGTGGTTTGCTAAAATCTTCAAACTCTCCACCGTCTATAGTCGAAATTTCCGCGTTTATGTCATCGCTCAAAAAGCCACCAATCAAGGAGGCACGAACATCGGAGTCGGCCCTGTCGTCCGCAAATACTACAATCTACTCATCGAACAAAACGGCATCTTTGCCCCAGACATGCCCACTCCTGAGCCGGGCGCCACTCCTATCATCACCTTTCAATCCTACTACTAAATCCGTCTTTCTTACGCCATCCAGTCATGGGGCAAAACGGCAGGATACAGACCCCAGGTTTTCTAAAAGGAAATGAGTCGAGCCCTCAAACTATGCTGATTCAACCTTTTCGACTCCAACAAGGGCTATGTCCGACCCTGCTATCGGCCTCATAAAAAAAGCTTCGCCAACGCCCTCACCCCAAACACCTCCGTCTCTCGATGCCCACCTAAAATCAGGTTGATCCCTAGCTCCCTAGCCTTCACCTCCGTCGGGTAATCCGCCTCACCCGTGATTAGTGTATCCAAACCCGCCTTCACCACTTGATCCAGATCCCCAAATCCCCCCGTCACAATTCCAATCGTCCGACAAATCACCGGCCCACACCCCAAAGCAACCGCCTTCCTTCCCGTTGCTCGACCCAAGCGATTCACCAAATCCCTCCTTTTCCACCTGTCCCCATCCACCTTCCACCCGATAGCCCTTCCCATGGCCACACCGAACGGTTTTCGCTTCGAATCCCCTAAACCCAAAGCCCTGAGCAGTCCGATCGAATTTCCCAACTCCGGATGCGCGTCCAATGGAAGGTGAGAGGAGTAGATTGCGATGCCCAATTTTTTCGCCTCCCGAATCCGTTCTGCCCGTATCTTTCGGTCCAACGCCGAATTTCCCCAAAAGATTCCGTGATGCACGATCAGAAAATCCAGCCTCTCTTTACCCGCCTTTCGAATCGATTCCAGATCTGCATCCACCGCCCACCCAATCTTTTCAACGATCCTGTTATGCGACACCTGCAGCCCGTTCTTTGCCCCAGGATAGTCCCGGAAACTTTTGGTCTTTAGGATCTGATCACACTCCCGCGCCAACTCTTGAGCCCTCATCCCCACCTTATATCCCACCCCCCCCACAAAAGAAACTCCCTCTCCATGCCCCCCTTTCCAGCCCATACCACCACCCCAACCCACAAAAGAAACCCCATCTCCGCCTCCCCCCGCCCGAATCCCATCTGCCACCCTCCACCCCCACTACTCCCACCCAAATCCTTCTCTCCATGATCCCCCACTAATCTGTTACAATTGTAACAGATTAGCGTGGTTCAGTTTCACAGCCAACTTCCGCGCAACATCGCGCAAAAAGCGAAATCGATAATCATTAAAGAATTTGGTTTACCTTATATTGTTACAATTGTAACATATTAGCGTGAATCGGGATTCATTGGCGAAATCGGCTCTTTTAGCGTGGTGGGCACTGGGAAAGTTTGCCGCTAAGCCCTATTCCACCAGTAGTAATTTCAATCTTTTCAGTGCGCTGAGTGGACTTGGCTTGGGTGCTTTTCGTGCG
>CAMBGW010000145.1 GCA_945866245.1 Verrucomicrobia subdivision 6 bacterium
GGCTTTAGCTACGCCCTGAGAGACACAGGGCTCGTGAAACTGAATGAAGACGTCACCGTTCCTCGAAGTCGGGTAGTGGATCTCTTTCGGTTGACCGCGCGGCTACAAAAGAAGCATGGAGTGCCTATTTCCAGCTTTGGTCATGCGGGAGACGGCAACATTCACGTCAACCTGATGGCCCCGGCTGGGACGAAGCCGGACGATCGCAGGATGCACCGTATTCTCGACGAGCTTTTTAAAGGAGTCCTCGCCATGGGCGGCGTTATCAGTGGGGAGCACGGTATCGGATTAGCCAAAAAACCGTGGTGGAAATTTGCCACCACCCCTTCTCTCCGCCATCTCCACAACCAAATCAAACGCACACTCGACCCCCGAAACCTCCTCAATCCCGGAAAATACCTTTAGGGGCACGCCTGTGCCTACCTTTGCCCCTAGTAGGCGATTGTGGCGCTCAGCTCGGCCCTTGAGCCCGTGACACTGCCGATCGGGGCCTGATGAAGCTGAAATCCCCAATCAAAACGCACCGTAACGAAACGATCGATATTATAGCGCAGGCCTGGCCCAAAGCTCATGAGGTAAACGTTCTGTTCCAACGTTCCGGCAGGGGCCTGAATGTCCTCCGTGTACCCGTAATCAAAAAAGCCAATAAATTGAAGTGAGTCATCCACACTCTGATCCCCAAAAATCTTGAAGATACTTCCTGGAGGTGTTCTCAACTCAACATTGACGATATATCCCTGATCACCGTTCGCCGAGCGCTCGTCGTAGCCACGAACCGTATTGTAGCCGCCAATACCATACTGCTCGGTGGGCATCATAGGTGTTGAAACAAGCTGAGCGTTGAAATTCCCTGAAATCGTAAATTTGTAAGGCAGGATAAATGTACGGTTGAAGTTAAACTTCCCATACACGTAATTATCATTGGCATTCTGAACCACTTGGCTGAACTGATTCTGGTTGTTCCAGCCACTGACGCCTCCTGGACTGTAGTAGACCGCGGCCTCACCCGATGTTAGCCCCCAATCATCTCGGACCGTGGCATCATATCCAGCCGTAAGTTGAAAAATGCTAAATGGGGCTAACCCACTATTCGCGCCAGCCCCAATATTGGTGCCGAATATGATCAGCGCGTTCTTGGACTGCTTGAAATCGGTTCCAGCAAAGAACGAGTGACTCAGGGGTCCAAAGGTAGGCAACGGAACATTATAGCGCTCACTAATCTGCCAACTGTCCCCCTGCAGATTTTGCCCATCGGTTAGGGTGGCGTCCGATTTTGTATAGCTCCCGTAAATGGTCATGCTGTTACGCCAAGGAAATGGGATGGAATACGAGCCTGAGTAGGCGTTCATCGAGTTGAAAACATCCTTCCAAGCAGTGGTGTACTGAAAGCCCGCTTGATGATCCAAGCTGAAAATATTTCCAACATTAAATCCAAGCGACTGCCTATTCTTGCCCGTTAAATCGATGCCGTAGTTATCAAAGGTCGTATAGAGACGCAAAGGCAATCGATCCTTCGTCTGGATCACTAGATCCGTTGTCCCCTCCTTTTCTCCCGGTTCAAAGATCAAGTCAGAGGTTCTGAACGGATTTGTATTCAGCCACGCCACATCGTCCTCCAACTGATTGGCATCAATCTTATCCCCTTCGCGCAATCCCACCTCCGCACGAATATTGTCAGGGCGAAACCAACGCGCCCCCTCAACCTTGACCCTCCCCACTCTCGCTTCAATCGCAAGAATCTGGATCACCCCATCCTTCACGTTCTGCTGGGGGACAACCACATTGACCACAGGGAAGCCTTGATCCCGGAAATAGTTGATCACCTCCTTAGTTATTTCATCCAATCCGCCTAAAGTCACAGGCTTGCCAAAAAACTTCTGCATCTTTGTCGTAAATTCCGGTTTCTGTAGAAGATCGGAACTGCCAACTACACCGACGACTCCAGATACCCCATCCGCCTTGATCTGATCTTCTCTTTCAACGAAGACCAAACCCTTTAATTCTGCCGTAATGATCGATTCACGACCCCGAGTTGATCCTTCGGGCTGTTCCACCTTCGGAATCGTCTGCACACTTCCTGGCTTTGACGTTGGAAGACTTGGCGCAATGTCCTGAAACCCTTGACCGAATTGCACGCTGGGTGGCTGCGTTCTTGAGGGCAAAAAGGCGTTGTCGTTTTGTCCATAGGATATCGCGCACAAAAGTACGGAAATCCCACATATAGATCTAAATGTACACCCGTGCCCCATTGGCTGTGATTCTCAAGGGAATAGACTTTACGACAAGTGGAAGAGAACACCGACAGTAACAACTTGTTGAAAACTTAAGAGGAGATATCCAAAAGCCTAAAAAGGCTTAACCAACTAGTATTAGCGGCTTTGAGCCACTGGGGCCGCACCCACACTCACCTCAGCCGCCATTCTTTCAGACTCCATTACATCCGCCGCCCGGTAGCTAGGCCGTAGTGCCACCGCCCGCGTGGGACGAAGCTTGATGATTTTGGTAGCATCCCCACGCTCCTGATCCGATTTCGCACCCGCCAGAGGCTTACCCTCCAACAGAACTTGAGCTGTAGGAGCAACTGGTGCCAAAGCGGCTGGGGTGGCGGCTTGGGGAGTTCTCCCCTCAGTGGGAGCTCCAATTTCCTCCCCCACCCCACTCTGGCCTTGTAGAATCACACGGGCAGACACCTGCCTCTGCCGGTTTTCGTAAGCCGATCGCTCCTCAGGGGTCATCATCTCGATTTCATCTGCGCTGTAGGTGACCGACCTAGCAAATCCATTTCCACCCGTCAGTGCCGCAGGCAGCATCACGGGAGGAATCGCAGTCTGCTGGGCAAGGATGTAGGGCTGACCCGTTCCCGTGGTAAATTCGAGAATATAAGGTGCAGCGTTGCCCGCCAGCAGGGTTGTGGATACGCCAATCTGATTCGCACCCACCTGCCCAATACTGTTCACCCCGTACACCACCTGCAATCCGGGGACCGCACCATTCGAAGGCCAGTCGTTACTAAAGAGATCCTTGGTGATGATTTTCGTCGAATTGGCTGTGAAAGGATTCCCCGCGTAGGAGTTCACAAAATTTCCTGATGGGTCGAGCGTAATATCACCACCATTCACCGCGATTCGTCCCGAGACATTCAGATTTCCGCTGGGACTGTAGCTCAAACCATTCCCCGAACCCGTAAGGGTGATGCCACCTAATGATGGAACAATGATGTTAGCCAACAAGCCGTCAGTGCCATCCGAAGAAACTTTTGTCCCAGTAAATCCCAAGGAGGAGACGGTACTATCGGTCCCGTTAAAGTTAACTGCACCGCCAGAAACCATATTCAAGGCACCCTTGATGTTTACTCCATCGATCGAGGTTTGCCCGCCTAGTGCCTGCATGGCCAAGGATGTCTCCATCGTCACTCCCGTAGCGGTTACATTTCCACCGGAGGAAGCAAACCGCGCCCCACCTGAGGATTGAATATTGCTTACCTCCGGAGCCGTCAAATAAGTCCCGCCTAGATCGATTAACCCACTAGTTTCGGCGTTGAAGGTGCCAGAGTTGGCCACCACCCCATTTAAAGCCAATCCCGCAGTTTTTGCTGTCAGATCACCCGAGCCGGTTACTCCACCGAAAGTTACCGCATTGGCATTTCCCGATGTCGTCTGAGCCGTCAAATTTCCTCCTAAAACGACCGAGCCATACGTTTGTGTCGAAATGTCGGAATCCACGGTGAGCGAGGCCGTGGTAGCCGCGTTTTCTAGATCCACCAATCCGGTAGTGGTGACATCCCCACCGAGTTTCACCTGCCCTCCGGTCTGAGTGAAAGCACCCAAACTGAGAGCGGAGTTAAATGCCTTTGTCCCTGCCTGCGCAAGAGTAAGATTTTGACCGCCACCAACCGCGCCATTCACCGTGTAGTTCCCTGCGCCGGTTAGGGTGACAAGCCCACTCGAAAGAGTGACCCCACTCATGGTCGTGTCTCCACCCGCCGTAAAGACCATCCCATCCAATACAAGGTTTGCGCTAAAGGCCCCAGCACCCGACATCGTGACATTCTCTGCGAATGTAACTAATCCAGAATCATTCGCCTGCGTGATTGTGGTCAGAGCAGTTCCTGTGCCGACTGCCCCAGAAAAGGTTTTGGCCCCTGCACCGCTCAAGTTCAGGCTATTGGCCCCGTTCACCGCCCCATTTAACTGATACCCGCCTGCCCCTTGGAGAGTTGCCGCCCCAGCCAGCGTCACCGCAGCGTTCATCGTCGTAGCCCCGCCCGAGTTAAAGGTCATCGCACCCAAGGTAACTCCACGGTTGAATGTTGATACGCCTGCTGTTGTGACAGTATTGTTAAACCCAACCGTGTTGCCCGCCTCATCCGCTTGCGTGATTCCGAGGAGCTCAGAACCTACGCTAACCGTTCCGTTGAAGATCTTAGCTCCGCCCCCAGCCAATATCATATTTTGGCTCCCAGTAACTACCCCACCGAATGTATAAGCACCATCCCCACCAAACTCAATCGGTCCCCCTTCTAAAGTGGTTGCTCCAGAAAATGTCTTAGCTCCCGCCCCTAGAAAACTCAGGACTGCCGTAAGATCATCAGCAGCATAAGCCGCATTGTTTAGAGTGATGGTTCCCCCAAGATCGGTGCCATCAACACTCAACTCGACATCGTCGTTAAAAGCTATGCTGGAACCTGCCTCAGAATTGACACGAGTCGCTTTGACTGTGCTCAAAAAGCTTACTTCACCGGTTACTCCGCTTGATATCGTGATTTGTCCGACTTCCGTGTTCGCTCCGACCGCGTCATTGAATTTTGTTTGTCCCCCAGCCGTTCCCGCAGCGATTTCCAGGCCAAACCCGCCATCGAGCGAACCAAACTCAATAGAATTCCCGGCTGAATTTAAAATTGTATTAGCCACCAAAACTGTCGTGCCCATTAACATCGAACCTGTTGTCGCTGTCACCGTGTTGATCGTTCCACCGAGTTGCAGGCTGGAAGGTGCCAATGTTCCTGTTCCACTTCCATTCAGCGTGTCAAACCCATCGGTGAAAATGGTTGTCACCCCATTTGCACCGATCCTCACCGTACCAGTATTCAGGAAGGTGACCCGGTTTTCGATCGTTCCCCCGCCTAAGATACCAAGGGAGTAGCCCCGCGCGAACGTGGTTAGGGTAGTTACATTTAACAACCCATTAATGTTCAACCTCCCTGTGCTCCGTGCATCATCCCCCGCCGTGATCAGCGTGCCCAAGGTGATCGTGTCCGCGGGTGCGTCGCCCAGATTGACCGTACCCGAACCGTAGCGAAGATCCAAGATGTTCGAGCTATTTTCCGTACCAGTGAGCGTGCCCGTAAATTTAATCCCCCCTCCAGGCCCCTCATCCCCTGTGCCAAGACCCAATCCACCGGCTGTATTGATGAGTATCGTGCTTAATTCAGAATTTCCGCTATCCAAAGTAGCGTTCCCCGTAATTGTTATATCACCGCCTCCACCACCGTATCCGGCCAGTTGGGATATTCCTCGGCCGCCAGTCGCTGTCAAACCACGAGCCAAAGTGACTGAAGTTCCTGTAATAGAAATATTCCCTGCAGATCCTCCGAGACCCAAACTATCAGCACCACCATCTAACGAATCACCACCGCTACTGTTAATCAGGCCACGAATGTCGACTTTAGTGCCACTGATTTCTACAGCTCCTCCCGCCAACCCTACGACCGTGCTTTCCGCCGCAGTTCCGGCCCGAGTAATGACAGATCCCAAGGTGACAACTCCCCCTAACCCGATTTGATTGATCGCGAATGACCCAGCTCCCAATCCATTGGCGGTTGTGACAAGTTGACCGTACATATTGACCCCACCAAGTTGTTTATCACCATTGACTTCAACGAATACAGGGGCCGCCTCGGCACTTATCCGGGAGATGCCAATCCCACCGCCGTAGGAAAGGATTGCGCTCCCACTCGGTGCATAGAAATAGCCGTCTCCACTAGTTCCACCGAACCCTATCTCCACAGAGCCACGGGAAGCCAAGGTAAAGTCAGCACCCTCTGCCGTTCGATTTAATTGTAAAACAACACCACCGGTAATAAGAATGTCAACTGGGTCAGTCGCGTCAATCTGAGCTAAATAGAAGTTTCTTCCTGCCAGAAGGGTGTATTGCGAGTCCTGAATGACATCCAAAACACCCGTGCTGAACGAAATGTCGGCAGTGGCACTCTTGCTGTTATCAATTAACACATTCCCGGCCTTGCCATCCACAAAAGTTCCAGTGCCGCCTGTGCTGCTGATCGAAATTGGCATGACAAAACTAGTTTTGGTTAACACGCTTAAGTCTCCGCCATCAAAACCGATAGTGCCTAAAATATTTGATCCTCCATCCATCGCCACAGAACCTGCTATCTCAACTGTGCCAGCTCCAAAAGAGCGGATCGTCACGTCCCCCGCTTGAGCTCTTTCAAAGGATGTGTTGATTCCGCTACGCAGAATAATGTTCCCAGAGCCATTGGACTGAAGGATGTTTTCCCCCCCCGCTGTCGCTGCCGCCAGCTCGGGCAGTAAGTCCAAAGCGTACCCACCTGAGTTCGCCCCGTATCCTATGAGAGCGCTGCTGACTGAGAATGTTCCAGCATTGAGGACAGTGAGGGAATTAATCTTTGCGCTGTAATCGGTGTTTTGCGCCGATGCACCAAAGCCAACTGTGCCTGAGAGTCCGCCATTCACACTAATGTCGTAGAGTTGATCAGCTGTTCCTGTGCCTGTCCCCGCTCCCGAAGCGGTGAAAAAAGTCAACAGGGTTGTTCCCGTACCCGTCCCAGACCCCGTAGCGGTGAAAACCGTACCCTCAGCGTTAGACGAGGCCCCCACCGAAGTGAAATCTGTAGTTCCAGTTGCAGTGATAATGTACTCCTGCCCGATCTCCAGGGTGCCGGCGGCAAAGGCGGTGGCTCCAACGGAAGTGTATTGATTTGCCGTAGTAGTTCCAAGAGAAGTGATCAAATAACTTTGATCATTAACAAAGCTACCTGCAGAGGTTTGCTGACCATTCACCCCTTGCAGAAATTGAACCGTACCCCCAGCTGAATTGTTCAGCTTCGTGGTGTCGATTATAACACTATCGCCCAGCCTAACCCTCATGCCAAAGCTCACCGCACCCCCTCCAGTGTTGATATCGCTCGCGAGGAGCACATCGCCACCCCCGGTCTGCACCGTGAGCGACCCCAAGGGGGTGGTGTTTCCAAGGTTACCCGCAAAGGTTAGGTCGTTATCATTCTGAACAAGAATAATGACATCGTTGGCTCCGTTGACGTCACCACTAAACGCGACTGCCCCTCCAGAAAGTAGATTCAGGTCCCCTCCAAAGAAAACGGAGTCAGCAAAGGTGATTGTGCCATTGGTGTCGGCCTCCGTGTTATCAAGAAGCGCCGCGCCACTAATAAAAACCGAATCCTTGAAATCCATCGCTCCTCCACGCGTACGGATCGTGCCCTCCAGTTGGATGTTACTGCCGGCTCCACCCGCGGTAACCTCAAGATTCCCCCCAAGCACCGAACCCACACTTAGGCCTCCCCGGGTGTCAATGGTGCCCGCCAACACCACAGAGTTGTTCGCGGTAGTCAGGCTGATGGCTCCATCCGCCCCGGTGTTAACCGGGGAGTTGCCGGGAAGCGTGGTGGCTCCTTGATTCAGAGCAATCTGCCCAGTGCCAGCTGCCTGAACGGTTAGATTGCCCAGCGCAGCCGTGGCACCAACTTGGCCATCAAAAATAATGTTTCCTGCCGTTGTCGCCACATTAAACACCGCAGGAACATCAAAAAAGGAGCTGTTGATATCCCCTCCGAAAATTACGTCGCTAGCTGATCTGAGAAAGGTGTTTTCCCAAAGAACGAGGTCAGCCGAGTCAAAAGTCGCAGACCCTGCGACTTGGATGCTGGGAAGTAATGAGGTTCCTTCTGCATAAAAATTGATCAGCCCGCCCTCCTGCCGAAAAGCCCCCAAGGGAACAAGAGACCCAACTAAATCAATGAGGTCGGTCTGTCTTCCCACAATCAGGATCACCTCACCCGGCCCGTCGACCGTGCTCCGGAAAACAATATCCTGGCCGGAGGAAAGGACTGTATTTTCCGTGAAAGTTACTGCCCCTTGATACCTTTGCCGCTGGGTGGTCTGCACCGCGCCCGCAAAACGGTCGGACTCGAATTGGAAATCAGCATCCGCAAAAATATTAACGTTCGCACCAATAAGCGTGGAGCCGCCAAGAATCGCCGTTTGCCCAATCAAGTCGATATTCCCGGGGGTAGAAATCCCAATTGTACCCCCAATAGTATCAACCGGAATGACGGAGGTCGTCGTACCGGTAATCGAAATATTTCCGGTGGAAACTGCCGCGATGCCGCCCGCTACCCCTGCCACCAGCGGAGTATTGATCTGAACCGAGGTTCCCCCGCTGCCTGAAACTAGGCGAAGCCCCCCGGTG
>CAMBGW010000146.1 GCA_945866245.1 Verrucomicrobia subdivision 6 bacterium
TTACAGACGAACTTCATTTTGCGGGTGGTGCGGAGGGAGGTCATCAAGGCGCTGACCATGGGGTTGGGGGCGTAGCCGATCTCCTGTGCGACCGCCGCCACCCGAGAACGCATGGAAGAAGAGATACGCGTACTCCCGCGTAGGGCTAAGGAGACGGTGACTTTGGAGACCCGGCACCGTTTGGCAATTGTCTCGAGAGTAGGTGGCACGGGTAAGCATCAAAACATGCTTAAGAAGGCATGGCAAGTTAACAGGTAAAACAGAGCGACCAGAGCGGCAAAAAATACCTGAAAGCCATGTTTTAAGGGGGGATTAAGGGATGAGGGGATTAAGGGGTTAAGGGGTTAAGGAAACGTAGCGACCGTGGCGTGAGGTTTGGGATGGTTCACGCGAAGGGGAACTGAGGGATGAAGGGGTTAAGGGGTTAAGGAAACGTAGCGACCGTGGCGTGAGGTTCGGGATGGTGCGGGTGGGGCAATGCTGATAATGATTTTCGATGTTTTTACGTTGGGCTTTTTTCTTTTTGGCGTTGCTGGGTCAGGCATGGGCTGTCTGCCCGGTCACCGTCCGGGTAGAAACGGAAAAACCGATTCGGACGATTCCGGATGATTTTTGTGGGTTGAGCTATGAGACGAAGATGGTCCTGCCCAACACCAACACGGGAAAACACTACTTCCGCGGGGATAATCTACCTCTCATCACAGCGTTCAAAACGCTAGGGATCAAACATCTGCGGGTGGGGGGCAATACGGCGGAGCGGGCGACGGTCAATATTCCCAATGAGAAGGATATCGATGCCCTCTTTGCCTTCGCCAAGGAAGCGGATCTCAAAGTGATTTACAGCGTGCGCTTGCAGAAGAATACCCCGGAGGCGGCGGCCAAGATCGCCAAGTATGTCAGCGAAAAGTATGGGGATCGGCTCTCCTGCTTTATTTTTGGGAACGAGCCGAACAAGGACATGAAGTATGGGGAGTTTCTGGCGGAGTGGAAAAAATTTCGCGAGGTGATCGTTCGGCCGGAGTATGTTCCGTCGGCCAAGTTTTGTGCCCCGACGGCGACGGATCGCAATCCCGACTGGGCGAGGGATATGGCGGGGGAGCCTGGGATGAAGGAGATGTTGGCGATGATCGGTCAGCACTACTATCCGGGCGGGGACGGTCCGGATGTGAAGGACATTGTCAAAGCGCGGGATGATATGCTTTCTCCTGCTTGGCATCCGAAGTATCAGGCGTTTTACGATCTCTTTGTGCCGGCGGTACTGAAGAACGGGCTAAAATTCAGGATGAACGAGGGGAGCAGTTTTTCGAAGGGCGGGGCGTTGGGGGCGAGTGATACTTATTCGGCGTCGCTGTGGATTTTAGATTATCTGTACTGGTGGGCGCACCACAGTGCCAGTGGGTTGAACTTTCACTCCGGACAGAAGGTGCTGCCGGGGACGGTGGGGCCGGATAAGCCGAACGTTTACACCCCGCTGACCAGTTCGGAGGGTGGATACACCATCTTGCCTCCTGGGTATGGGATCAAGATGTTTGAGTTGGGTGGGCATGGGGAGCTGTTGCCCGTGGCGGTGGAGAAGAATAAGGACAAGGTGAATTTGGTGGCGTATGGGGTAGTGCCATCGCCGGGGGTGGTTAACGTGACCTTGATTAATCGTGAGTATGGGCCGGAGGGAAGGGGGGCGGAGGTGACGGTGGATTTGGGGCGGGGAGTGGGGAGTGGGAGAGTGGTGAAGATGGAGCAGGAGAGTGGGGAGGTGAGCGCGGTCGGGGGGGTACGGGTGGGTGGAAAAAGTTTTACGGAGGATGGAAAATGGTCGGGGGATTGGTCGGCGCTGGAGCAAAAAGCTAAGGGGAATGAGCTACGGATTTTAGTGGGGCCGAGCACCGCCCTGGTTTTGCAGGTCACTCTTAAGCAATAAAAATTAATCTCGGCACAGAGTGTGTAGGGGAGCTTGGCATACAGCTACCGATAGGAAAAAAAGGTTGGAATAAGGCATTGAGTTAACGTGTTACGCAAAATATCCTAAATTATTCCACAATTCTATCTAGCTGCTTAGCATGCACTTAAGCAAACTTAATAGCCTTTTTGTGTCCTACCTAAAAAAATAATTAGATTATTCGTAATTTAGCATTACATTTCCTTAGGTGAAAAATTATGTATCAATTAAAAGTAGAGTGGCTGTAGGGCTGTCTCTTTTTATTGAACATACCGGTCCACTTGGGGTCTAAAAATATATGAGCAAAAACAACAAATTGCAGAGAAACTCTTTTATGAAAGTAGTAATCTCCTTAAGCCTTGTTTTCGTACTGACTCCCAATTTCGATAGAGCTTTCGCTCAAGTTTCAATCTACACAGACACTGTTAACACTGGCGCGTGGAGTGCCAACCGCTGGAGCACCGTTGAGGGCGGACCTTACACAAGCAGTTATGGTGTCACCGCAAACAATGCTGTGTTTAATGCGGGAACATATTCATTTGTGGGGGGGGCCGGATCCACCACTCCTGTAGTTGGGAACATTACCCTAGGTGATAACACCACAGTCCAGTTCACTACTGTCGGTAGCACCATGAATTTCGGGGGCAGTGTAAGGACTATTACCGTTGGTGCTGGTAGTCTGCTTGACCTTAATTCCCAAGGTATATCCACAGCTGCTGGTACGGGTTTTATAAAAAATGGAGCCGGGGCTTTTGCAACGGGCGGTGGCAACTTTACAGGTGGCTTTACACTAAATGAGGGGACCGTCATAGTGAGGGGAACAACCGGTTTGGGATCAGGGGGAGCCAATACCCTCACACTGAATGGAGGAACAATTGCAGGAGATGCTACCAAAACCCTTGCCACCACAAGGTTCCCCGGTGGCATCACGATTGGAGGTGATGTTCAGTTTGGCGCAATGTCCAGTGCGGTGGCCTTAGCGTCTAGCACTGGGAATCTTAGCTTCGCAAATAACGTGAACACTGGGTCTGCTAGACGCACGCTTACGCAAGGAAATGAGGGCTCCCAAACCTTCAGTGGTGTGATAAGTGGATCTGGTGGGCTGACATTCGCTGCTCTTTCTGGATTAACGAGCGGAAGATTTAATCTAAGTGGAGCGAACACATTTTCTGGCGGTATTTCTATCACGGGCGGGGATGTCCGCATAACGCAAGAAAGTGCCCTCGGAAATATTGCCAACAACATCGAGATAGATGGTGGTTTACTGAGTTACGAAATAGCTAGCGCGCCTCTTACTATTTCCGCCTCGCGGCAAATCATCGTCGGTGACGGCAATGGGAACGCAAATACTGGTATTATGGTGAGAGATTCGACCGACGTGCCGGCAACTGTAAATTATAATGGTGTCATCGCCAATAAGAGCGGCGAAACAGGAATTTTGCATAAGACCGGTCTGGGAACCCTTACGTTGGGTGGAACTAGCACTTACACCGGAGCAACCACAGTGAAAGGTGGCACTCTTTTGGTTTCCACCGGTGGGTCCATTGCCCAAAGCGTGCTCACTACGGTAACGTCGAATACTATACTAACCGCCAACGGTACGGTTGGCGCAGTGCAAGTCAACCTTGGTGGAACCCTCAATGGTGCAGGTACAGTCGGTACTACCACGGTTGCCGGTACTCTTAACCCTGGCAACTCACCGGGTGTACTTAACGTGAATGGTAATCTTACGATGGAGTCGGGTGGTAACATGGTCTGGGAGCTGTTTGCGAACACTGCTACCCAAACCACACCTGCAGTATTCGATCAAGTTGTGGTCAGTGGGGACCTTGCTTTTGCTAGCGGTAGCGGAATCACCTTGAACTTTGGCACAACGCCTAGCTCAACAGTGTCATGGTCGAATTCCTTTTGGAGTTCGAGCCAGTCATTCCTCATCTATGATGTGGCGGGCAGTACGACTGGCTTCACAAATCTAAGCCTTTTAAACACATCGTTTACCGATTCCACTGGTGCGGCTTTGGACCCATTAAAGGGAAGATTCTCTTTGGGGCAATCGGGTAGCGATGTGTTTTTGAACTACAATGCCATTCCTGAGCCCTCTACTGGTTCTATGTTGGGCTTGGGATTCACTGGGCTCGTTGTTACCCGCCTTTTACGCCGTAAGAGCAGTTAACTTTAACCTAGTCGGCGGATGGGGTTGGCGGGCGGTCTACGGGTGCATACTCGCTACGAGGTTCTTCTGTTTTCGCCGGCGCTCTCTGGCTAGTACTTAAACAACCCTCTCCCGATCAGTTAAGTAGGAATACTGGCATGATTAGTTCTCGACGGGCCGTAAAGTGTGCGCGTTGACCCACTAGGCCTAAAAAAATTGATCTGATGGAGAGAGCTGATTTAGCGGATTGGCTATGAACCCGGTTCTGAAAATAGGGTGTTACGGGGGTGATCTTGCGATAATTTAAGAGCGCTATGGGAATCTTTCGCTCTTTTGGAATTATGCTTTTAGTCAGTCTAGGGTTCGCGCCCTTGGCAAAGGGAAAAGAGTC
>CAMBGW010000147.1 GCA_945866245.1 Verrucomicrobia subdivision 6 bacterium
TTAGGAATCGATATAGGAGGCACGGGGGTCAAGGGAGGGTTAGTGGACTTCCCGGCGGGGGTTCTGCAGGGGGATCCGGTTCACCTGCCTACACCGCAGCCCGCCTCGCCGCTGGCTTTGGCCCGCGCCGTAAAAAAGTTGGTGGATCACTTCCAGTGGAAAGGGCCGATCGGGGCCGGATTCCCCGGGCCCATCCGGGACGGCGTGGTGGAAACAGCGGTGAATCTCTCCCCCCAATGGGTTGGAAAAAACCCGGAGAAAATCTTTCAAAAGATAACGCGGCAAAAGTTTGTCGTGATTAACGATGCGGATGCCGCGGGGTTGGCCGAGGTTCATCACGGAGCAGGAAAAAAGGCGAAGGGAGTCGTGGTCATGATTACCTTGGGAACGGGAATCGGAAGTGCGTTGTTCTATCAAGGGGTTTTGATTCCGAATACGGAGTTGGGGCATCTGACCCTGGGGGGCAAAGATGCGGAAAAATCGGCCAGTGCGAAAGCGAGAGAGGTGCACGAGTGGAGCTGGAAAAAGTGGTCGCGTAAGGTTCGGGAATATCTCCAGCAGGTGGATCGGCTGATCAATCCGGATCTGATCATCGTGGGGGGAGGAGTGAGCAAGCGGTCGGAAAAGTGGCTACCGCGCGCTTCTGAGGGAGTCAGGGCCAAAGTCGTCCCAGCAAAGTTGCACAATGAAGCTGGAATTGTGGGTGCGGCCATGGCCGCGGGGAAAATCAGGTAGGGGGAATCGCTCCCACCGATCCTGACTCTATTTCAAATACTGATTCACCCCTTTGAGACAGCGGACTTTCTTTGTCCGAAGGGTTTCTTCTAGGCGGGATTGGCTTTTTGGCACGTGGTCACGGCTGAGAATCGGGTGGTGGAGGTGATAGAGAATCGATCGGCCGTAGACAAATTTGCGGGGTCGGCCCAAATGGTAAAGGCGGGAGCCGATGTCGGAGTCCTCCCCGAGCCCCCAACCTTCGTACTCCTCGTCCCAGCCGTTGATTTCCAGAAGATCTTTTTTCCACATAGCCATGTTACAGCCGATAATTCCTCGTTGGGCCATGTCACGTTTGATAATGGGAAAGGGGAGTCGAAATGCTTTGGCGGCGCCGGTGAGTTGACCTGCGAGGAAGAGGCGAAAACTTGGAACGGATTCGCCTTCCTTGAGAGAGGCAGAGGCCGCGGCATTAAGATAAGAGCGCCGGCCTTGAACCCAGAAGCCCTGCTCGGCTAAGTAGGCATGATCTTCGATAAATCTAGGATGAGGAATGCAGTCCGCATCGGTGAAGACAAGGTAGGCGCCCTTCGCAGCAGACAAGGATTGGTTGAGGATTGCATTCTTTCGGAACCCCTTGTCTTCGTGCCAGAGGTGATGGACTGGACAGGGTAAGGATGGGGCGAGGCGAACGATTAGATCGCGAGTGGGAGTGGTGGATCCGTCGTCGGCAATGAGAATCTCCATGGGTGCAGTCGTTTGGTTGCGAAAACCAGTGAGGCACAGATCGAGAGGGCGGACGTGATTGTAGGTACTGATGACGAGGGAAATTTGATTTGAGGAGATCATTGAGACAGTTCCTGAACCTTGGATTCGAGAACCTTGAGGTGGGCTTCTGGGTCGAGGGGTTTTTCTGTGGCGCGCTGGACGAGTTCGGCGGCGGGATAGCGACGGCCGTGGGAGTGGACTTTCTCACGAAGCCAGCGAAGGAGGGGTTGGTAATCGCGATTTTCCACAGAAGTGGGGAGGGTAGGAATATCCCGATTCGCGGCCTGCCAAAGCTGGGAGGAGGTCAGGTTGCCGAGAGTGTAGGTGGGAAAGTAACCAAAGCCGCCAAGGGACCAGTGGATGTCTTGGAGGCAACCGCGTGCGTCGTCGGGGACTTTTAAGCCGAGGAGTTTTTCGAAGAGTTCGTTCCAGGCGGCGGGCAGGTCATGAACAGAGAGGTCGCCTTTGAGAAGTTGGGTTTCCAGTTCGAAGCGGAGAAGGATGTGGAGGTCGTAAGTGACTTCATCAGCTTCGACGCGGATGAAGGAGCGTTCCACCGCATTGGAAGCCCGCCAGCAATCCTCGTGCTTATGGCCTGTTAGATCGGTAAAGGCTTGGGTGAAGTCTGGCCACCAGGATTTCCAGAAGGATCGGGAGCGGCCGACACGGTTTTCCCAAAGGCGGGATTGGGATTCGTGAATGCCGAGTGAGGCGGCTTGGCCGAGTGGCGTGCCTAGTTGGGACTCGGGGAGACCTTGGTCGTAGAGACCGTGGCCAGCCTCGTGAAGGACCCCGTAGAGGGAGACCATGAAGTCGCTTTCGTCGTAGCGGGTGGTCATGCGGGTATCGCCCGGGCCGAGGCCTGAGCAGAAGGGGTGGGTGCTGGAGTCGAGGCGGCCTGCGTTGGTGTCGAAACCGATTTTTGGAAGAAGCAGTTGGAGGAATTTCTCCTGATCGGCACGGGGGTAGTGGCCTCGGAGAGTTTTACGGGAGGGGGGTTGAGGCAGGGAGAATGCTTTTTCGGCAATGGCAACGAGACGAGGGCGAAGTTTGGCAAAGAGAGAAGTGACATCGCGAGTCAACCAACCCGGTTCGTAGCCTTCGAGGAGGGCATCGTAGGGTTGGTCGGCGTAGCCCCAGAGGTCGGCCATTTGACGGGAGAGGGAGAGAAGTTTTTCGAGGTGCGGAGCAAAGGTGGGGAAGTGAGAGTTTTTGCGGGCTTCGACCCATGCGGTGCGGGAGAGGCCGATGGCGAGTTCGTTTTCTTCGACAAGTTCGGCGGGGATACGGGTGGCGCGGTGGTAGTCGTGACGCCAACGGACGATAGCGGCAGCTTCGGGGGAGTGGGGCGGGAGGGAAGTGCTTTCGCACTCATCGAGCCAACGGGCGATGTCGGTGTGGGTGGCGAGGCGGTGGGAGATGCCGGCGAGAAGGGAGGACTGCTCGGCACGGAAGGAGTGGCCTTTCGGGGGGAGGAGGGTTTCTTGATCCCAGCTGAGGAGGCCCGTGGTGGCGCCGAGAAGGGCAAGGTCTTTGCCTCGAGCACGTAGTTTTTCGTAGGCTTCAGGAAGATGGGACATGGGGTAATGATGAAACAAGAAAAGGCTCTATGGAATATTTTCTTAGCGAGGAGGGAAATCGCTCAAGATTACCAAAGAGTTTTGATGGCGGAATATTGATGAAGTTGGGAGTCACCGGTGAGGAGGGTCATTTTTTCAGCAAGACATTGGGCGACGAGAATGCGGTCGAACGGGTCACGATGATGGAAAGGAAGGTCAATCGTGCGACGGATATGGGTCCAAGAGATGGGAAGTGGTTTTGCGATCTCTTGATCGATCCACTCTTCTCTAAGGCTCTCTAGGCCGCCCAAAAGCTCGAGTTTTTTAAGGGAGACCTTGATGGCGAGTTCCCAAAATGTGGCTTCGCTGATCCATAGTTCGTTCTTTGGATTTTCCAGCGCAGCCCGTGCTGTTGGAGAAAGGGAAGGGTTCTGGTCTCGATGCCAGAGAAGGGCATGGCCATCGATCAAGAGTTTCACTGCATGTACTCTTGAAAGTCTTCGATTGGGGCATCGAAATCCTTGGCCATGTGCAGGACGGTTCCTTTCCCATAGCCATAGGGAAGTCTCTTTGTGGTTTGGCCATGCGTGATGGGCCTCAGCTCTGCGACTACCTTTCCCCGGTTGGTAATTTTGTAGGTAACCCCTTGTTTGGAGACCTTCGAGAGCATTGTGGAAAGATGCGTTTTGGCGTCAAAGATGCCAGTTTCTTGAACCTTCATACTAACTAGTTAGCATACTAGTTAGATAAAGCAAGCTTGAGATGGGTTTCTCGGTAAAGTGGATTCGGAGGGGTGAGGTGAGAAAAAAAGAGGCAGGTGAGAGGAAAGTTGGGACGGGACATTATGACTTTATGCATAATGTCGAAGTGTCGTAGAAAAGGTGGTGGAGGCTGGTTTCTTAAGGAAAAAAGTGATTAGTATATTTGCAAATATGCTAATCATGAGGCGAGGAGGGAGGGGAAAGAGAGAGGGTGGTGAGGGGAGGGTCTCCCGCATGACTCAGAGATAGCTCTGAGTTGGAAGACTCTACTAGGGTGGGAAGTTTTCTGCCAACCACCGCAAAATAATTTGCCGAAGGGACGAGGCGACCGTAGCGGCGCGCGCACAGGCTTCCGCCGAGTCTAATGTTAAGTCGAGTGGGTAGCGCACTTCTACGGCAAAGGGGTTGAGGAGTTCGGGATTCTGGCTATCCATCTCACGTCGAAGAGCCGGGGGGCACAGTTGGAGAAGGCGGCTTAGGTCATGGGTGCGCGGGTAATCGACAGATAAAAACGTGAGGATCGCCTTAAGATATTTTTCGACACACTGTTGATGGTGAAAAGCAGCTAAGGCTGGCTCAGGACGAGGTTTGGCCTGTCGAAGGAGTTCGCCCGCTCGCCAATCTGCTTCCGCTTTACTGATCCAACGTTGCGCGATTTCTTGCGCAGGGGGGATATTACTCATGCATAACTAGGCCGTGCGTCCAAGCCTCGTGGATAGGGGTCCCTGGCACATGTCGGAAACGCTCAGCATCTTTGGCGCGAATGACGACAAGATCCTTCGGAAAGGGGAAATGACGGACGGAGCGGAACATGCTGGTTTGAAGATCAAGCGTGGGGCCTGGATGATCCTCGACGACAACAAGAAGATCGATGTCGCTTTCGGAGGTTTCCTGGTTTCGGGCCAGGGAGCCGAACAGGCGGATGCTCTGAGGATGAAAATTATTCCAAAGAACATCCGACATTTCCTGGGCGACCTTGAGGGCAGAAGCAGTGGCCATATCTTTATCTTAGCCGCCAAATGGAGTGAGGCGAGGGGATTAGCGAATAGAAATCAGGAGACGATGGCACAGAAAAAAGGGTGCAGACATGCGGATCGAGTCGGGCTGGTGCAACGCTATCATCCGACTGCTGTTGTGACATGAGTCACACGAGGAGGGGGTGGGGGTTGGGGCATCAAAGTGCCCAATTCACGCACAGCTTTGGTGTAATGCCACATATGACAAAATGTCACACATCTCCCAGACGACTCAGAGACAACTCTGAGTAGACAGATTGGCTAATATCGCGCGGATCATCCTACATTCCCGGGAAAGGAGGATGGTTGCCTGGAGGTGGGGGCATGGAATTTTGAGGAGATCGAAAAGGCGGGAATTGGGGATTGTGGGAAGTTGACGATGTGGGTTGCTAAAGGGGGTGTAGGTATTAAAATAAAAACATGAAGTTTAGGGTCGTGGTTAAAAAAGATAAGTTAACAGATCGCTGGTCAGCGGTTTTTCCTGAAGTCCCCGGTTGCGCCAGTGCCGGCGACACGGAGGCGGAGGCGGTAGAAAATGCCCGGGAAGCGCTCGCGCTGTGGCTGAAGCCTTCCAAGATAAAGTTTCCGAGCCGGGCGAGGATTTTAGAACTTTCCGTTCCTTGAGCTGAAGATTTCCCGTTCGCAACGCGAAAGAAGTGATCCGGGCTTTGCGAAAGCACGGGTTTCAACAGAACGACCAATCAGGTAGTCACCAGAAATGGCGAAATGAAGAGGGGAGACAGGTCATTGTTCCTTTTCATGGATCGAAATCGATTCCGATCGGGACGTTGAAAAGTATTCTTGAGGGCAGCGGATTAAGGGCTGAAGACCTGTGAAATGCGGACTTAGGGAGCCTTTAAAGCATCTGGGGGAAGCAGGCCGCGGGAGATTAGTTTTTTGGCGAACTCGATTTGGCTGGGGGCGAGGGTGGTGGAGGTGGATTTTGGGAGAGGACCGTCGAACAGTTCGTAGTTGAACAGTTGGTGAGCGACTTGGGGGAAGCGGTCGGGGG
>CAMBGW010000148.1 GCA_945866245.1 Verrucomicrobia subdivision 6 bacterium
CTCTTTGCCCATTTGTGCCGCACCGGCCACATTGGCACGAATCCCCTTCTTCAAGGTTTCTTCTAAAGTCGAAACCGCTGCCAAGGTTTTGCCTGCGGCATCATCAATCACCTGGGCGTAAATATTTTTACCGCTGAATGAAACACAAAGCCGAGGCTTGCTGGCATCCCCGCGCAGACGCAAGCGAATCCGCTTATGAATTCGGATACGGCGTTCCCTACGTAATTTAGATGGATTAGGCATAAAGTTCTACTAGGCAGACTTGCTTTGCGCTGTCTTGCCTTCCTTTCGGCGAATCGTTTCCCCGGCGTATCGCACCCCTTTACCCTTGTAGGGCTCTGGCGGCGCATACCCGCGGATATCCGCGCATACCGCACCCACCAACTGCTTGTCCGATCCTTCCACCAGTAAACGAGTGTTATCAGTCACGGTAACCTTAATTTCAGCGGGCAGCGGATATTCGATCGGGTGAGATTTTCCAAGGTTCAGGACCAGCTTCTTGCCTTGAACATTTGCCTTAAATCCGACCCCATGAATCTCCAGATTCTTACTATAACCCACGCTGACACCCGTCACCACGTTCTGCACTAAGCTCCGCGCTAACCCGTGCATCGAACGGGCCATCCGCTCCTCCGTGTCGCGAGACACGATAATCTTACCTGCGTCCAGCTTGGCAGTGGTAAAAGGAGGGAGATCGAGAGACAGCTTCCCTTTCGGGCCTTCCGCCTTCAGATTCTTGCCCTGCATCGCCACTTTGACGTTTGCGGGGACCAAAACAGGTTGATTGCCTATGCGGGACATATTACCAAACCACGAGGAGCAACTCCCCGCCTACGTTTTGCTTTTTTGCGTCTTCCCCGGAAAGGACTCCGCGCGGGGTGGACAAAATCGAAACTCCCAAACCACCCAAATACTTCGGAATTTCTTTCGCGCCAACATATCGCCGCAGCCCTGGTTTGGAGAGGCGTCGGATGCAGGTAATCGCCTTGCCACTTCGCACCGTTCCGGTCTTCATCGCAATATGGAAATCGGTATGAATGCCCGTTTTCTTAAGCTCGAAATCTTCAATAAAGCCTTCCTTTTTCAAAATCGCGAGAACACTCCCCCGCATTTTTGAATGCTTCGCCTTGACCGTCTTCAGGCCAGCGGTCGACGCATTGCGAATCTGGGTAAGGAAATCAGCGAGTGGATCGGTAACCATAAAACTACCAACTCGCTTTCGTTACACCGGGGATTTCACCACGTAGTGCCATTTCGCGAAATTGAATTCGGCTCACGCCAAAACGACGAATATAGCTCCGCCTCCGACCCGTAATCGAACACCGGTTATATTTCCGGGTCGAAAACTTAGGGGTCTTCTTTTGCTTAAGCCGCCAACACTTCTTGGCCATCTGTCTTCTCCTTATTGCCGGTCTTGGCGGCGTCTTGGGTTCTCACAATGAAAGGCATGCCCATCAAAGCCAGCATTTCACGAGTCTCTTCTCTCTCTTTACCTGACGTAACAAAAGTCACATCAAATCCTAAATTCCGTTTCACCCGATCAATTTCAATTTCGGGAAAGATCGAATGATCCTTCACCCCCAGGGTATAACCCCCACGGCCATCGAACCCACCGTTGGGGATTCCGCGAAAGTCACGAATGCGGGGCAAGGCCGCACGAATAAAGCGAAGCAGAAAATCATACATGATCTTTCCGCGAAGGGTCACTTTGCAGCCAATCTCTTGATGCAATCGCAAGTTAAAGTTGGAAATACTCTTTTTCGATTTGGTCTTAATCGGCTTCTGTCCCGTAATCATTGTCAGATCATGCACCGCATCCTCCAAAGCTACTTTGATATCGGTCAAGGAACCGACCGAGCAGTTTAAAACGATCTTTTCCAGCTTGGGAACCTGATGAAGATTGATGTAGCCGCGATTCTTCATCATCGCGGGAACGACTGTCTTCAAATAGTGAACTTTAAGATCGTTTTCCATAAACTACTTCTTCCCCTTACTCTCTTTTTTCTTCTTTTCGGTCTTGGCGGCTTTAGGACGATTCACCAAGCGCAGGTTGGAAATGTGAATCGTCCCCTCCCGCTCCATCACCCCACCTTTAGGATTATCTTGCGTAGGCCGGACGTGACGCTTGATCATGTTTACACCCTCAATCAAGGCACGGAAGGAGTCGGTTTTGACCTCAAGGATTTTACCTTTGCGGCCTTTTTGCGATCCGCTGATCACCTCAACCTCATCCCCCTTATGCACGTGAAAGCGATTCATCGAGCTCAGAGCACCTCCGGGGCCAGGGATACGATCTTCATAAAATTCTTTTCCCGCAACTCACGAGCCACCGGACCAAAGATACGAGTCCCACGAGGATTTGAATCCTTATCAATAATCACCGCAGCATTGCTATCAAAACGGAGATAAGACCCGTCATTCCGGCGGATGGGATATCTCGTCCGAACGATCACTGCACGCACCACCTCGCTTTTTTTAACCGTTCCATCCGGCGCGGCTTCCTTGACGTTGGCGGTTACGATATCTCCAATTTTTGCAATCAGAGTCTTCCGGCCGATCACCCCGATCATGGTCGCTTTGCGTGCACCAGTGTTGTCCGCGATATTAAGCCAAGAACGGATCTGGATCATACATTCGCCTCCAGAGGTGCCTCAGCCTGCTTCACCACCTCCACCAAGCGCCAACGCTTCAAGCGACTCAAAGGACGACACTCGATAATACGGACGGTGTCCCCCTGCTTGGCTTTCTTTTCCTCGTCATGGGCATAAAACTTTTTTTGCAGACGAATAATCTTTTTATACTTGGGATGGGGCATGCGACGTTCCACCCGAACCACGATGGTTTTTTCCATCTTGGCCGAGACAACTTCTCCAACCCTCTCCTTCAATACTGCAGCTTTGACAACAGCTTCGCTCATCCTTTGCCTTTCGTCACCGCACCCAGGCGGGACTCCGAACGCGCAGTTTCAATGCGCGCTATGGTTTTCCGTATCTCACGCAGACGGCTCGGTTTTTCAACCTGACCGACCTGCTGCTGAATACGCAGTTGGAATCGCTCCCGACGGAGTTCCTCCGCCTTGCGATCCAACTCTGCGGGCTTCAGCCCACGAAATTCTTCAATCTTCAAAATACTAACTTCCTTTCTCGGGTAATGAAACGTGTGGCCATCGGCAACTTGCTGGCGGCCAGTCGGAAACACTCCTTCGCGTCGGCCTCAAGAAGACCGTCGAGCTCAAAAAGGATAGTCCCTGGCTTAATAACTGCCACCCAAAACTCTGGCTGCCCTTTTCCCTTACCCATCCGTGTTTCTGGGGGTCGAGCCGTCACCGACTTGTCCGGAAAGATTCGAATCCAAAGTTTTCCCTTCCGATTCATATTCCGGGTCAGGGCTACACGTGCCGCTTCAATCTGAATATTGGTGAGCCAGCATCGATCCAACGATTGCAGGCCGAAAGCGCCAAATGCCAGCGTAATGCAACGCGTGGCAAAGCCTTTACGACTGCCTCGCTGGGTCTTTCGGAACTTAACGCGTTTGGGTACAAGGGCCATAAATAGACTCCTAGCCGGTTAAACCGACTCCTCCGGTAAACAGATCCACACTTTGATCCCAATTTTTCCAGCGACGGTGTGAGCCTCGGCAAATCCATAGTCAATATTCGCACGCAATGTATGGAGAGGAACTTTACCTTCATGATACTGCTCGGTCCGGGCGATTTCGCCTCCACCTAAACGTCCCCCCACCCGCACTTTGACTCCCGCAGCTCCGAAATCGAGGGTTGTTTGCAGCGCTTTTTTCATTGCTCGACGATAAGAAACACGCCGTTCTAACTGCACGGCAATATTCTCAGCCACCAGCTGGGCATCGAGTTCAGGGTTCTTAATTTCCTTCACATCGATCAAGAGCTCACGGTTCGGCGTCAGTGCCTGAGTATCCTCACGCAATTTATCTAATTCACTGGCTTTTCTGCCAATCACCAAGCCGGGCCGCGCGGTATGCAATGTCACCCGCACACGGTTGGACGCTCGCTCAATGACAACTTTCGAAATGGCAGCCGATTCCAGTCGCTTCTTAATAAAGGCACGGATCTGAAAATCTTCGTGGAGGAAGATTGGAAAGTTTTTCTTACTCGCGTACCAAACCGAACTCCAGTTACGGCGGATCGGCAAGCGGAACCCGATTGGATGAGTCTTTTGTCCCATAACGTTCTATGCCTTCGACGGGGCTTTCGCCTTCGTCCCTTTCTTTTCTTTCTTCACTGGATTGGCTTCTTCCGGCGTCATCTCATGAAGGGTGATTCGAATATGGCTAGTCCTTTTCCGAATCGGGCCTGCGCTTCCGCGTGCTTTAGGCTGGAAACGATGAAAGGTTGAACCTTCCCCAACCATCACTTCATGAACACGAAGTTTGTCGGCTGGAATCGAGTGATTGTTCTCACCATTGGCCACGGCAGAACGCAATGTCTGGAGAAGCAAACGAGCCGATTTTTGCGGAGCAAAACTGAGACGAGCATCCGCCTCTTTTACCGATAGACCGCGCATGGCACGCGCAATGTCGCGGATCTTGAATGCAGACATTCTGGCGTACTTCATTTCGGCTCGGGCGCTTCGGATTTCTGTACTCATTTTTGTGCTAAAACCGCAATGCGGTCCCCCACTTGAATTTGAATTCCTTCTCCCAACTGCTCCGGCAGTCCGGCAGAAATTAGTTCGCGAACTTCCAGCAAACGACAACTTCCCACAACCTTATCCCCTCGCAGAATGCGAAAGGGCATTCCCTCTTTGGCTCCCTGACGAGTTCCGAGATTTAAAACGATCGACTGCTGCTGGCGATCAACCGCCACAACCTGCGCATCCGAGAGGCTCCTTGCTATGGGACGAGGTGAATTGTTTTTTTGCAATTCGTTCCAAAGACGCTTGGCTGACTCAAACTCTGCCCGGGCGGTAGCTTTTTTCGCCGGAATCGGTTCCCCTGCCCAGATCGCCGCGGCATCTACAACTTTGCCCATCTGATCCTGCATCTGCTTTGCGTATCGCTCTGCACGAATCAATTCACCTGAAAGACGTACCACCTGATCATGACTGTCTTGAACATCATTGCTCAGCGTGGAGAGACCTAAGATCTCATCCCTACGCTGAAGTTCTATCCAGGCAGCTCGGTAAGCCTTCGCCTCAGCCTGTGCCATGAGCAGCTCATTCACTGAGGTAGGCGAAGCAGCCTCTACACAGGCGCCCAAAGCCAAGAGCGAAAGGGTTAATACCAATTTCATTATTTGGTTACCTTCTCGGTATGGCCACCGTGCTTCTTGAAGATGCGGGTAGGAGAAAACTCACCCAGACGGTGTCCCACCATGTTTTCGGTGACAAAAACTGGGTTAAACGCTTTTCCATTGTGAACCAAAAAGGTGTGACCGACGAACTCAGGGGAAATCATCGAGCGCCTTGACCAGGTTTTAATTGGTTTCTTAGCTCCCGACCCAATTTTTTGCACTTTGACCAGCAAATGGTCATCGATAAAGGCACCTTTTTTTAAACTACGGCTCATGAGGATCTCTTCTTTCTCCGGTCCTCAACAATAAACCGGGTCGATGTCTTATGACGGTGACGAGTCTTCAGCCCCTTGGCTAATTGACCCCACGGAGAGACAGGATGTTGACGTCCACCACCACCCTTACTCTTTCCCTGACCTCCACCCATCGGATGATCCACTGGATTCATCACCATACCACGAGTATGAGGGCGGCGACCCAACCAGCGGGCTCGCCCAGCCTTACCTAAACTCACTTTTTCATGCGAAACATTTCCCACCTGCCCCACGGTCGCATAACAATCTGCATGCAAGCGGCGCAATTCACCAGAAGGCAGTCGGACCAAGGCATAGTCTTTATCGATCGCCGTGCAGATCGCCGCCGCACCCGCCGAACGCACCATCTGCGCCCCTCGCCCAGGAACCATCTCAATATTATGCAAAGGCAGGCCTTGAGGAATCAGCCGTAGGGGCAAAGCATTGCCAACCTCAGCCGGAACTTTCGGCCCAGCCGAAACGGTTCCACCCACCTTTAATCCTTCCGGAGCCAAAATGTAGGCTTTCTCTTTCGCCCCATAATCGATCAGGGCGATCCGTGCAGAGCGATTGGGGTCATACTGGATGCCAATCACCTTGCCCGCTTTAGTCCGTTTACGCCGATTCCACTCAATGATTCGAAACTGCTTTTTGTGGCCACCGCCACGGTGGCGGGAAGTCGTGCGACCGTGGGCATTTCTGCCTCCGGTGCGACGCTTAATCTCCATCAAGCTACGCTCGGGAGCTGACCCTGGGGTCAATTCACTAAAATCATGCAGCTGCGTGAAGCGCAAGGACGGGGTTAAGGGGCGAAATTCTTTAAGGGGCATAGTCGTATTTCCTAGGCGAGCTCAATTTTCTGACCTTCGGCCAGCGTGATAATGGCACGTTTACTGTGGTTCGTCCGACCCGGTTCACCACGTCGAGAGCGCCTCGATTTACCAGCACGCCTCATCGTATTGACTCGAACAACTTTTTTACCGAAGAGAGAGGTGATCGCTTGGCGAATTTCTAACTTGGTTGCATCGGGTGCCACATCGAAAAGGTACTGGTTGTGTGCTGTCGCAAGGCGGCTCCCCTTTTCCGAGATGCGTGGGGTCAAAATGACTTCGGTGGGTTGTCTCATGATGTTTTCACTTCCTTGCCATTCACGCTTAAGCGAGTTCCAAGCTCTTTCCAGGCCTCTTCCGAAACCCAAACCATGCGACGGCGTAGTAAATCTTCTGCATTCACTTCACGGGCCGGCCGTACATCCACTTCCCGCAGATTGTGAGCAGCCCGCAATAAGGTGCTTTCGGGTTTGCCCAAGATGAGAAGCACAGAAAGGGGCAGGCCAGCATCCTTCAGCCAAGCAATCAGATCTTTTGTCTTGGGCGTCTTCAAGGTCGGAGCAGAGCCGCTGTGCAACTTACCTTGTGAGGCCAAGTCACTCAACGCACGGCGAAGCGCAGTTCGGAGCACGGTTTTAGGAATATCTTTGCGGTAGCTGCGAGGATGCGGTCCGAAAGCAACCCCACCCCCACGCCAAACGGGTGAGGATTTGTATCCCGCACGTGCGCGACCTGTTCCCTTTTGATTCCACGGTTTCGCACCCGAGAGATCCACTGTGGCTTTTGTCTTAGTGGAATGAGTTCCGGAACGCCGAGCCGCCCGATAGGCAGTCACCGCTTCATGCAGGGCTTGGCTGGCTTTTCGGTTCTTAAAAAGATCCACCCCTAAAGCCTTCTCCGCTGCACCTAAATCGACTGATTTCGCTTGCGCCATAAAATTACGCCTTTACCGCCACTTTTTTTGCATCACGCACGATGACAACACTTCCGTTAGCTCCTGGGATAGCACCACGGACAAGGATTAGTTTTTCCCCTTCGCGCACCTGCATTACTTTCAGGTTTTGGATCGTGCAATTATCTAAACCTAAATGCCCGGGCATTCCGGCGTTCTTATAAACACGGCCGGGAGTAGAACGGCAACCTATCGCTCCATTACGACGATGGGTGGTCGATCCGTGAGCATCCGCCTGACCCGCGAAGTTATGCTTCCGCATGACGCCGTGAAAGCCCTTACCTTTGGAGAGGCCATACACATCCACCAACTGGCCTGCTTTAAATCGTGTCACGGCTACTTCGGTGCCGACGGCGAGATCGGCAGGCCCGGCTCGGAACTGGCGCAAAAAGAGAGGGTTCTTACGGCCCGCTTTTTCAAAGGCCACTCGCTGAGGTTTATTGGTCCTGGAACTTTTCCGTTCGCCCATTCCCATGACCACTGCTTTCACCTTATTTTTCTCAGGAGTACGAACCTCATAAACCGTATTCGTCTCTGCTGAAATAACCGTCACAGCCGTGGCCAGACCCTGATCATCATAGATCCGGGTCATGCCGACCTTTTTTCCAATCATGCCAAATCTCTCAATCATCGTCAGGTTCTCCTATTAGATCTTGATGGTGATGTCCACGCCCGCTGGAAGGTTTAACTTCTTCAGTTCGTCCACTGTTTTGCCAGAGGGCTCTAAAATATCCAAAAGACGCTTGTGAGTACGGATTTCAAATTGATCCATGCTCTTTTTGTCGCAATGAGGTGAACGATTGACGGTATATCGCTCGATTTTTGTCGGCAGAGGAATCGGACCCGCGACCCGAGAGCCAGTACGCGATGCTGTTTCAGAAATCTCACCTGCTGCTTTATCAAGCAGGCGAAAATCAAACGATTTCAGACGGATGCGGATGCGGGTAGTGGCCATAGGTTAGCCTTTCTTTTGTTGGGTGACCTGAGCAAGAACACTGGAGGGAACCTGCTCGAAGTGCGACGGCTCCATCGAATAGGCCGCGCGACCACGGGAAAGGGATCGAATCGTATTCACGTAGCCAAACATTTCCGCCAAAGGAACCTCCGCTTTGACAACCGAAGTAAGATTTTTGGAATCCACATTCATGATTTTTCCACGACGACGGTTGATATCCCCTAAAATATCCCCTTGATATTCATCCGGAGTGGAACACTCCACCGACATAATCGGCTCAAGTAGAATTGGCCCTGCTTTCTGCATCGCATCTTTCACCGCAAAAATTGCCGCCATCTTAAACGCTAATTCGTTCGAATCCACTTCGTGATAAGAGCCGTCCATGATCTCGATCTTCATATCAATGACAGGACTCCCGTGAAGAACACCATTGAGCAACGCCTCCTGCACGCCCTTCTTGACTGCCGGGATGTACTCCTTGGGAATATTTCCTCCAGTAACTTTGTTGTCGACGGTGATTCCCTTTCCACGCTCTTGCGGCTCCACTTGAAGAATTACGTGGCCGTACTGCCCACGTCCTCCCGATTGCTTGATCAGCTTCCCCTCCCCACCCGAACTCTTGGTAATCGTTTCGCGATACGCAATCTGAGGAGCTCCTGAATTGGTTTCCACGCTAAATTCACGCTTAAGACGATCGCAAATAATTTCCAGATGAAGCTCGCCCATTCCCTTAATGATTGTCTGTCCTGTCTCCTCGTTACTCTGCACCTGGAAGGTCGGATCTTCTTCCGAGAGACGCTGCAGTGCTTCACCCATCTTTTCCCGATCCCCTTTTGTCTTTGGCTCGACAGCCATCGAGATAACCGGCTCAGGGAAACTTGGCGGCTCGAGAGTGATTTCAAGATCTTCATTCCGCAAGGTGTCACCCGTGGCAATGTCCTTCAGTCCAACCGTCGCCGCGATATCCCCTGCAAAAACTGTATCAATATCTTCCCGTTTATCCGCTTGAATTTGAATCAAGCGACTCACCCTCTCCCGCTTTCCGGTGCGTGAATTATAGATGAATTCACCCTTGCTCAACTTTCCTGCATACACCCGGAAAAAGATCAGCTTCCCTACAAAAGGATCGGTCCAAAGCTTGAACGCTAGTGAGCAGAATTTAGCGTTATCGTCCACCTTGACCGGGATGCGCTCTTCCGGATTTTCAGTGCTATGACCCACCGCAGGAGGAATATCGATCGGGCTTGGGAGATACTCAATGACCGCATCCACCAAGGTCTGCACGCCCTTATTTTTAAAGGCCGAGCCACCCACCACTGGGACGAATTTATTAGAGCAAGTCGCACGACGAACTGCTTCTTTCAGCTGCTTGGTCGTTGGCTTCTTCTCTTCCAAAAACATATTACCGACCTCTTCATCGACATCCGCAATCGCTTCGACCAGCTCATCCAGCCTCTTTTTAGCCATCTCTTTATGCTCAGCAGGAATTTCCTCAATCGTGTAGGTCGAGCCCAAATCCTTACTGTCCGCGTAAACAATCGCTTTTTGATTAATGATATCGATCTGCCCCTTCAAATAATCTTCTTTCCCTAGGGGCACAAGAATCGGCCAAGCGTTTGCACCCAGCTTTGTCTTCATCTCGTGAAGCGCCTTCTCGAAATCGGCCCCGGTCCGATCCATCTTATTGACGAAAGCAATCCGCGGCACCCCGTACTTGTTTGCCTGACGCCAAACCGTTTCGCTTTGCGGCTGCACTCCTGCCACCCCACAAAATACCGCGATGGCTCCGTCCAAAACACGAAGAGATCGCTCCACTTCCGCCGTAAAATCCACGTGTCCAGGGGTGTCGATAATGTTGATGCGATTCTTTGTTTTTTCGAAAGCTTTGGTGATTCCGACGTCTTCCTTCACCGGCCAAAAACAGGTGGTTGCCGCAGAAGTAATCGTAATTCCCCGCTCCCGCTCCTGCTCCATCCAGTCGGTCACGGTGGTTCCCTCGTGAACCTCACCCATCTTGTGAATACTTCCGGTGTAGAAAAGAACGCGCTCGGTCAGCGTTGTTTTGCCTGCGTCGATGTGAGCACAAATTCCAATATTCCGTGTTCTCTCCAAGGAGTAGCTACGGGCAGCATTGACGGGAGCGGCCATAAAAATTACCAGCGCAAATGGGCGAAGGCTCGGTTGGCTTGCGCCATCCGATGCGTTTCATCCCGCTTCTTTACTGCGTTGCCTTGGCCGGTCGCCGCATCACGAATCTCTTGGGCTAATGCCTTTTCGAAAGCTACCCCTTTGCGCTTGTTCGCTAGCTCGACAATCCACCGTAAGGCCAAAGAAAGTTGCCGCTCTGGGGTGGTCTCCACCGGAACCTGATAGGTCGCTCCGCCGACTCGGCGGGATTTGACCTCGAGACGAGGCTTCACATTTTCAACCGCTTTTTGCACAACCGCGAGAGGATCCCCACCGGAACCACCTTCATTGGCTCGCTCGATCGCATTATAAACCAACCGACTTGCCGTAGATAACTTTCCTTGCTTCAGGATATATCCAATCATCCGGCCGACTAACATGCTTTCAAAAACCGGGTCAGCGACTGTCTTGCGTGAAATATGGCGGCGACGACGTGACATGGTTCAGTCTCCTTTAGGCTTTAGCCGGTTTGGCTTCCGCCGAGGCTTTGGCGCCACCACCCTTGGGTCTCTTCACGCCGTACTTACTCCGAGAAACCAGCCGAGAAAGTTTATTCGAGTTACTTGGCCCAGAAGCACCCAGCGCATCCAACGTTCCGCGGACAATGTGGTAGCGCACCCCTGGCAAATCTTTTACCCGACCACCACGAATCAAAACAATCGAATGCTCCTGCAAATTATGATTTTCTCCCGGAATATAAGCGATCACCTCTTCCCCGTTCGAGAGTCTCACCTTAGCCACTTTGCGGAGCGCGGAATTCGGCTTCTTGGGCGTACGGGTCATCACCTGCAAACAAACCCCACGACGCTGAGGACATCCGTGCAGCGCAGGAGATTTCGTTCCCCGATTTACGGCGGAACGACCCATTCTCACGAGCTGATTGATAGTCGGCATGGTCTCAATGTCCTCTTCCACTCTTCGATCCTTGGCCCAACGACACCCCGGGAGGGGCCCATGAAGCGCTCAATGGCGCACGCATGGAGGACGGTTCAAGCGAACCGTCGCATGCCGCAAAACCTAACTGGACAACCTTTTCAGGTTCCGGTCGGATGACAGCGGAAATTCAAATCCTGCCGAAAAAAACCCTTGTCGGCAAGCGATTTCTACAAGATTTACGCTTCAGCTAGCCAATGCCGCGGGGATATCTAGAGCGACCTTGCGGGCTCTTTCCTCCTCGGGCTGGGTGCTGACCAATGCATCTCCAACTGGCTCACCGAGATGCAGAAGCTTGATCTTGCGATAGGCACTAAAACCGGTTCCCGCCGGGATTAAGTGACCCATAATCACGTTCTCTTTGAATCCCAGAAGCTTGTCCACCTTTCCTAAGGTCGACGCATCCGTAAGAATTCGCGTCGTATCTTGGAATGAGGCCGCTGAGATGAAGCTTTCCGTTTCAAGAGATGCCTTGGTGATGCCTAGAAGAACGGGGGTTGCCTCTGCCGGCTTTCCACCCTTCTGCTCAATCACCCGATTCGCCTCTTCAAAAGCAGTTTTCTCAATCTGCTCACCCCAGAGGAACTGGGTATCTCCCGGCTCGGTGATTTTCACCTTGCGCAACATTTGACGAACGATGATCTCGATGTGCTTGTCGTTAATTTCCACCCCTTGGAGGCGGTACACTTCCTGCACTTCGTTCACCAAATACTCTTGCAGCTCTTGCGGTCCGCACACCTCGAGAATTTCATGCGGAACCACCGGCCCTTCGGTTAACTGCTGCCCTTTTTTCACCGTATCGCCTTTATAGACGATCAAGTGCTTCGAGAGCGGAATCAGGTGCTCTTCTTCCGTATTGGTTTCAGGATCTTTGATGATCAGCTTCTTTTTGCCGCGAACGTTCCCTTGTAAATCCACCACTCCATCGATCTTGGCAATTTCCGCTGCATCCTTGGGCCGACGTGCTTCAAAGAGCTCCGCCACGCGAGGAAGACCGCCCGTGATGTCCTTGGTCTTGGTGACCTTACGCGGAGTTTTCGCCATGCGTTGACCCGCTTGGACCTTCTCCCCGTCCTTCACCTCAATGTGCGCTCCTGCAGGAATGCTATACGCCGCCACAACCGCACCGGCCGCATCCACAATTGCGATTTGAGGATGGAGATCCTCTTTGTGCTCAATGATGACCGTCCCGACCGATTTGGTCGTTTCATCCACTTCCTTCTTCATCGTCACCCCTTCCAAGATATCCTTGAACTCCACTCGACCCGCCTTTTCGGTTAAGATCGAGATGTTGTACGGATCCCACTGGACGAAACTCAGACCTTTTTTCACTTTTCCACCCTCGGGAACGGAGATCATGGAACCGATGACCACTGGGTAACGTTCCAACTCACGCCCGTCCGACGCATGGACACTGATAAACCCGTTCTTATTCAAAACGATGTCATGACCTTCCAGCGCTTTCACCGTTTTTAGATCGGTGTACTGCACGGTTCCGTCATTCTTCGCCTTGATTTGCGGCTGCTTAAATACCTGTGAGGCAGTTCCACCGATGTGGAAGGTACGCATCGTCAGCTGGGTTCCAGGTTCCCCGATGCTTTGGGCAGCGATGATACCCACCGCCTCCCCTAACTTCGCCTCTTGGTTTGTGGCCAAATTCAGCCCGTAGCAAGAGATGCAAACTCCGCGCTTCGTTTCGCAGGTCAAAGCGGATCGGATCTTCACCCTTTCCTGACCTAAATCTTCAATGGCCGCAGCTGCTTTTTCACTGATCATTTCTCCTGCAGCCACCACCTTCTTTTTGCTCACCGGATCTACGATGTCGTCACAGCTCACCCGGCCATAGATACGATCCCGCAAGCGAACGATCTCATCGTCCCCTTCCATGATCGCTTTGACCCAGATACCACGATCTGTACCGCAATCTTGCTCACGAATAATGATATCCATCGCCACGTCGCACAATTTACGAGTCATATAACCCGAATCAGCCGTCTTCAAGGCGGTATCCGCCAAGCCTTTACGGGCTCCGTGGGTACTAATGAAATACTCCAAGACAGAGAGACCTTCACGGAAACTTGCCGTGATCGGACGCTCGATAATTTCTCCTGACGGTTTCGCCATCAAGCCGCGCATTCCGGCCAACTGACGGACCTGATTTCGGTTTCCTCGAGCACCCGAATCCACCATCAGATACACAGGGTTAAAGTCCTTACGACCTTCGTTGTGCTCCAAGGTGCGATACATGGCAGAGGAAATTTCCTCCGTTGCTTGCGTCCAAATATCTACAATCTTGTTGTAACGCTCTCCGTCGGTGATCGCGCCCATCCGATACTGCTTTTCGACTTGGCTGACCGATCCACGGGCCTTCTCAATCACCGCAGGTTTCTCCTCGGGAATGATCATGTCATTGATTCCGATGGATACACCCGCGCGAGTGGCTGATTTAAAGCCTAAATCTTTCAACTTATCCAAGCAGACCACGGTAGCGGCATGACCGCATACTTCGTAGCAGCGGAGAATGATTTCCCCCAACTGCTTCTTGCCTGAGGGCTTGTTGATAAAACCAAGTTCCTTGGGCCAGATGCTGTTAAACTCCACGCGGCCTGGGGTGGTTTCAATAAACTTTTTCGATCCATCTCCAAAAGTGGTCTGTAAACCAAAGTCAGGATTCTTAAACAAAATCCAGTCGTGGGTCTTCAGGCTCTTTTCCGACAGTGCGAAATCTACCTCGTCTGCGTTGGAGAAAGCCGTCAATCGCTTCTTCGCTTTGTCCCCCTTCTCCGTTGTCCGAAGCGGGTTTTGCGTAATGTAGTAGCACCCCAAGGTGATGTCTTGGCTGGGTGTGGTAATCGGTCGGCCATTGCTCGGTCCGAAAATATTGTTCGGGGCCAACATCAAAAGCCTGGCCTCGAGCTGAGCCTCAACGCTCAACGGAATGTGAACCGCCATTTGATCCCCGTCAAAGTCCGCATTGTAAGCCGTACAGACCAACGGATGAATCCGAATGGCATCACCTTCGATCAATTTAGGCTCAAACGCCTGTACGGAGAGACGATGTAACGTCGGGGCACGATTTAAGAGCACCGGATGTTCCCGAGTTACTTCATCGAGCGTATCCCAAACGATAGCCTCTTTTCGCTCAATCATCTTTTTCGCCGAGCGGACGGTGTGAACCTGGCCCAGCTCTTTCAAACGACGAATAATAAACGGCTCAAACAACACCAAAGCCATCTTCTTAGGTAAGCCACACTCGTTTAATTTAAGTTCCGGCCCGATGACGATGACCGAACGTCCTGAGTAATCCACTCGTTTACCCAAAAGATTCATACGGAACCGACCGGTCTTACCCTTCAACATGTCCGAGAGTGATTTCAGAGGACGGTTTCCTGCGCCCGTGACAGCTCGGCCGTGTCGGCCGTTATCCATCAAGGCATCCACCGACTCCTGCAACATTCTCTTCTCGTTCCGAATAATCACCTCTGGGGTCTTTAACTGCAGAAGATTCCGCAAGCGATTATTCCGGTTGATCACGCGACGATATAAATCATTCAAGTCGGAGGTGGCAAAGCGACCCCCTTCAAGCGGCACCAACGGACGCAGATCGGGAGGAATGACAGGGAGCACCTCCAAAACCATCCACTCCGGGCGCGATCCTGCATTCAAGAATCCTTGAACCAGCTTCAAGCGCTTCGCGACCTTCTTACGGGTCTGCTTGCTCTTGGTCGTCTCAAGTTGCTGCTCTAACTCGGTCACCAACTCATCCAAATCAATTTTCTTAAAGACATCGCGAATCGCCTCGGCACCCATTTTGGCAACGAAAGAATCGCCAAACTGCTCCTGAGCCTCGCGATACTCTGTTTCGGTGAGCAACTGCTTGGGCTTGAGGGGGGTCTTCCCTTCATCAATCACAAGGTAATCCTCGTAATAGATCACTCGTTCGAGATCGCGCGCTGTCATGTCCATCATCAATCCCAATCGGCTAGGCATACATTTGTAGAACCAGATATGGCTGACTGGCACGGCCAACTCGATGTGCCCCATCCGCTCGCGACGAACTCGTGCCAAGGTGACTTCCACCCCGCAACGATCGCAAATCACCCCTTTAAACTTAATCCGCTTATACTTTCCGCAAGAACACTCGTAATCCTTTGTCGGCCCGAAAATCCTTTCACAAAATAAACCACCCTTTTCCGGCTTAAAGGTCCGGTAATTGATGGTTTCAGGATTCTTGGTCTCTCCACGGCTCCAAGAGAGAATCGATTCGGGCGAAGCCACCGTAATGCTGACTTCGTCAAAACCTACGCTTCTCTCCATTCCGAGGATTTCACGTGCCGATTGGGTCTGTTGGTTCATGGGATAGTTTTTTCTTGGGGTAGTGGGTTAGGCTGTGGCAACGAGGATATCGGGTTTCTGCAAGTCTTCGTCAACGACGCGACTCCGCTCGCCGACTTTGATATCCAAGCACAAGCTCTGCATCTCTTTGATCAACACGTTAAACGACTCCGGCGTTCCGGCTTCGAGCGAATTATCACCTTTGACAATACTCTCGTAGATCCGAGTCCGCCCAGCGACGTCGTCCGATTTGACGGTGAGGAGTTCCTGAAGGGTGTAAGCGGCGCCATAGGCTTCCATCGCCCAAACCTCCATCTCTCCATACCGTTGGCCACCATACTGCGCCTTGCCACCCAACGGCTGCTGGGTCACCAAAGAGTACGGTCCGACCGCTCGGGCATGAATCTTGTCCGCCACCAAGTGATGGAGCTTGAGCATATAGATCAAGCCAACCACCACCCTCTGGTCGAAAGGATCGCCCGTGCGCCCGTCGATCAAGGTTGATTTGCCATCCTCATCCAAATGAGCCTTCTTCAAGAACTCACGGATCTTGGTTTCGTTAATTCCGTCGAAGACAGGGGTCGCCACATTGAATCCCAGAGCTTTCGCCGCGATTCCTAAATGGGTTTCCAGCACCTGTCCCACATTCATACGTGAAGGCACTCCCAGCGGATTTAAAATAATATCCACAGGAGTTCCGTCCGGCAGAAACGGCATATCTTCTTCAGGCACGATTCGAGCCACGACACCTTTGTTTCCATGCCGGCCCGCCATCTTGTCACCCACCGAGATCTTTCTCTTCGCGGCGACATAGACCTTCACCTGCTTGATAATTCCAGGGTCAATATCTTCCCCAGACTCGAGCCGCTCCATCTCCATATCCTTCTCGTTCGAGAGCTGATTAAACTTCTGCTCATAGCTCGAGATGATCTCGCGGATTTTGATCCGGATCGGACTGGGATCGATTTCGATGTGGTTATAGACGTCGGCAATCTTGCGAAGCAGCGTCTTGGTGATCTTGCGGTTGGCCGGAATGATAATTTCACCCGTCTCCGCATTGACCACGTCCAAGGGAATCTTTTCGTTAAGCAGGATATTCGAAAGCGCTTGAGTCAGCTCTTCCTTCATCTCCGCATGCTTCTTGATGTACTTGTCATCCACGCCCTTGGCATGCCGTTTGGCTTCGCCCGGAGCTAATTTGATAACGTCTTTCTTCAGAGCCCCGCCTGTCGTCTTTACATCCATCACGATTCCCGCGGAACCGGAGGATACGACCAAGGAGCTATCTTTTACATCAGCCGCCTTTTCACCGAAGATGGCACGGAGAAGACGCTCTTCTGGCGCCAATTCCGTCTCACTTTTCGGGGTAATCTTGCCAACGAGGATATCGCCTGCCTTAACCTCCGCACCGATGCGCACAACGCCATCAGTCCCTAGGTTTTTCAAGGCTTCATCCCCAACATTAGGAATGTCCCGTGTGATTTCCTCAGGACCAAGCTTGGTGTCCCGAGCAGAAATCTCAAACTCCTCAATATGAATGCTGGTGTAAACGTCTTCCTTCACCAAACGCTGGCTGAGCAGAATTGCGTCTTCGAAGTTGTAACCGTGCCAAGGCATAAACGCGACGACCACGTTCCGGCCTAAGGCCAACTCTCCTTGATCAGTGCAAGGACCATCCGCAATGACCATTCCTTTGGTCACCCGCTGGCCAACTTTCACCACAGGACGCTGGTTGACGCACGTTCCGTTGTTCGAGCGCATAAATTTGAGAAGATCGTAAACGTAGACGCCCTTTTCAGGGTCGGTCTTCATCCGCTTCCGGTTTTCAGGCGCCTCGCCATCCTCAGTCACAATGACCTGACGCGCGGTGACCGAGGCAACTTTGCCCGGCCCCTCACTCAAAATCATCGCGTGGGAATCGCGAGCTACCTTCGATTCCATTCCAGTTCCGACGACCGGAGCCTCGGAAATCAGCAAAGGAACCCCTTGGCGCTGCATGTTTGAGCCCATCAAGGCTCGGTTGGCGTCGTCGTGCTCGAGGAACGGAATCAAAGATGCCGCTACCGAGACCAACTGTTTCGGAGACACGTCCATGTAATGGACCTTATCCGGCTCAACTTCTAGGAATTCGCCACGATATCGCACCGAGACGCGCGGCGAGGTAAACTTCCCGTGACCATCCACCGCCGTGTTGGCTTGGGCCACGATAAAGTTCTCCTCTTGATCTGCCGTGAGGAAATCATACTCCTCCTTCACGCGACCATTTTCTACTTTGCGATACGGGGTCTCGATAAAGCCGAATTCATTAATTTTTCCGAACGTCGAAAGACTCGAGATCAGTCCGATGTTCGGACCTTCCGGAGTTTCAATCGGACAGATCCGCCCGTAATGGGACGGATGCACGTCACGAACCTCGAAGCCCGCACGCTCCCGGCTTAGACCCCCGGGTCCAAGCGCGGACAAACGCCGCTTGTGAGTCATTTCGCTCAAGGGATTGGTTTGATCCATCAATTGAGAAAGCTGACTGCGCCCGAAGAAATCCCGAATCATCGCGGAAAGTGCTTTCGGATTGATCAGTTTCTGCGGTGTCATTCCCTCGG
Source organism: Verrucomicrobia subdivision 6 bacterium (assembly GCA_945866245.1). Classification (GTDB taxonomy): domain Bacteria; phylum Verrucomicrobiota; class Verrucomicrobiia; order Methylacidiphilales; family Verrucolacustridaceae; genus Verrucolacustris. The sequence continues at coordinate 18,352 of CAMBGW010000148.1, forward strand.
TATTCACATCAAATAGGGTCATCCGTTCTTTCACCAGTCGCTCGGTACGGCTTAAACCCGTTCGGCACTGATTCGAAAGAAGCTCGCCCACCGTACGAACACGGCGGCTGCCCAAATGATCGATGTCATCCGTGGTTCCCTCACCCAACCGAAGATTGATCAGGTAACTCGTCGCAGCGACCACGTCCTCACGAGTGAGGATACGGGTCAGAAGATCGGTCTGCAGACCTAGCTTCTGGTTCAGTTTATGCCGACCCACACGACCAATGTCGTAGCGTTTCGGATCAAAAAAGAGCCGCTTGAGAAGTGCTTTGGCATTCGTCACCGTCGGTGGATCGCCAGGGCGCAACCGCCGATAGATTTCTTTTAAGGCTCCTTCGGTATCCTTCGTCGGATCTTTTTTCAAGCACTTCAAGATCGTATCGTCGACGCGAATATCGACCACCTCTGCGCTTTTCATTCCTAAGTCGAGAAGTTGGCGAACCACTCCCTTGGTCAAAGGCTCAAAAGCACGCGCTACCACCAAATCTGCATTGGCCGTGTCTCGCACCTCTTTAATCAAAACCTTTTGACTCAACTCATTTTCTTCAAGATCTTCAGCCAACTTGAGATTCTCAAGTCGGTAAAAGAGCGAGATAATCTCTTCGTCCGTGCTGTAGTCCAAGGCACGTAGAAGGGTGGTCAGAAGAAACTTGCGACGCCGTTTCCGACGATCCAAGTGAACATAAAGTAAGTCGGAGGTATCGTAAGAAACCTCCAGCCAAGAACCCCGATCCGGGATAATCCGATAGCTATGCAGCAACTTGCCGTTGGCATGCACGCTGGATTCAAAACAGATCCCAGGGGAACGATGGAGCTGGCTAACAATCACCCTCTCCGCTCCGTTCACCACAAAGGTTCCCTGTTTCGTCATTAAGGGGAGCTCCCCCATGTACACCCTCTCTTCAATCGTCGATCCGTCGTTATGCAAAACGAAGGTCACGTAAAGAGGAGCGGCATAGGTTACTCCTTCGCGCAGGCACTCGATCGGCCCATTCTTGGCCTTGCCGAGTTCGTAATGACTAAAATCAAGTTTGATCTTCTCGTCATATGACTCAATCGGGAAGACCTCACGGAAGACGGCTTGTAAACCGACGTCGCTCTTCCGTTGCTTCGGGTTAGTGCCTTCTTGGAGGAAGGCACGGTAAGAGTCTAACTGAACCTCCATGAGGTTCGGCATCTCCACCGTCTCGGGCAACCGCCCGAAATTTACCCGCTCGACTTTGGTCGATTTTGCCATGCTGCGTACTCCTTGTCCCAGTTTCCTGGGGATTGGTTTATTTGACTTCTACTTTAGCGCCTGCGGCTTCGAGCTTCTTTTTAATCTCAGCAGCCTCTTCCTTGGTTGCACCTTCCTTCAGGGTCTTCGGTGCACCTTCGACGAGTGCTTTGGCGTCGGCGAGGCCGAGTCCAGGCACCACGGTGCGAACTTCCTTGATGACGCCGATCTTATTGGCACCAGCGTCCTTCAAGACGACTTCAAAAGTTGTCTTTTCTTCCGCGGGAGCAGCACCACCTGCAGCGGCACCACCAGCGGCGGCAACGGCTACGGGAGCAGCTGCGCTCACACCCCATTTATCTTCAAGTTTTTTGACCAGTTCCGACGCTTCAAGAACGGTTAATCCGCTCAAGGTCGTCACTACTTCTTCTAGATTTACTGCCATTTTGTTTCTCCTTCCCCTGCTCGTTGTTTCCAAGAGCTGAGGTGTTCAATGTTTGCCTTGGTTAGCCGATCACACCCGTGATCGAATTATCCCGGAAAGGCTCCCGGGCTAACACGAGGTTGTTGCCTTTCATCTACAGATTACGCACCCGCTGCCGGGGCTGCCTCCGCTTTGCTCTTCATGACGCGAGCCAAACGAGCTCCAGGTTCCGCCAAAAGGCGGGCCAAGGTCGAAGCCGGCGCTGAAATCGCTCCCAAAAGACGAGCTCGCAAAACTTCGGCTGACGGAAGATCTGCCAAC
>CAMBGW010000149.1 GCA_945866245.1 Verrucomicrobia subdivision 6 bacterium
TGACCCGATTCAGCGCGGCAGATGTGGAACTGGGCATGTTGAAATGCGTGCGTTCGCCCGCCGCGATGTTGAAGCTCTCCCAGTTGACCGCGAGCCGATCGGTGGCCTGATTTACCGTTAGGGTATTTCCATCCCTCTGGAAAGTGGCCGCCCCACCCACGACCGCTTCCCCTGCTGGATTGGCCCAAACGTAGGAGGTGGGAAGGAGAACGAAACCGACTGTACAGAAGAGCATGAGGAAGCGGGCACAGAGGTGGGGAGAGGAGGACCGTTTTAACCACCACATCTTGCGCTTCATTGGTAAGGGGTTACTAGATGGTGGAATTACGAGCGTCAACGAGAACATCAGAGATAACTTTGTCGCAATTGCAATTTTGTCAATAGGTTGTGAAATTTAATAAGATTCGCTACTGCCTGCTTTGATCCTTAGGTGGGGCTCGATCTTCGTAACGGGCCGCCGTTTTCAGCTCACCAATTTAAACCCCTCAACTGCGGCCGGGTCATAGACCCGACCCTACCTAACGACTTATTTTACAACGCCGGAAGATGGTCAGACCATTCGACTGGATTCAATTTGTTAGCGGCTGACCTCGGCGAGGGTCTCGTTTGAAACGTCCCATGTTACAAACACTCGAAAAAGAGAGCCCGCGGACCAACAACTTCTTCAAGGGATTTAGGGTTCAATAAAGGAAGAGATAACATTTCCTCGGTTGAGGCTCACCTCCCCAACCCGAGGTTCCTACTTCGAGAGGGTGAGAGAATATCGGCCCGAGCTGCGGTTGGCCCCGTCCACTGCGATGGAGTAAGCCGTACCCGCCGTGGCGGAAAAACGAATTTTGCTCCAGGTCACACCGGATGCGCTGTTATTGTTCGCGCCGACTAAGGTTAAAGCGTTTATCTCCGTTCCCGTATAAACTCCTAACAGAGTGTCGAATCCCGAGCCGCTGGTTGTAAGGGTGTAGAAGCCCGAGGTCGTGGGAGTCCACTGAAACCAGACCGAGGCGTATCCACTAGTCCCCCCGTGGTTCGGTTCATCCGTTTCACGTGTGGCATTAAAATTGCTACCCGAGACTTTCCAAGTCGTGCCCGACACAGCACTAGCACTAGTGAAATTATCGTTGGACGGCCCGGAAAGTGAAGTTCCTGACCCTGTTAAAGTAATCGCGCCCGAGGCCCCACTTTTGCCATCCACTGCGAAGTAGTACGTCGTGCCCCGTGAGGTGGTGAAGTCCACCTGACTATATTTAACCCCAGTGACCGCATTATCGTTTGAAGTGACAGCACGCAAAGTGGCTAGAGACGAACCCGAATAAACCGCCAAAACCGTGTCGAACGCACTGCCTTTAGTGTTTACCTGTAAACGGCCGTTGCCGATGGCGGTCCATTTCCACCAGAGGCTTTTCGTCGCGGTCTGGCCGGCGTGGGCGGGCTCGCTTGTTTCCCGCGTTGCCAGAGAGGAGGAGGCGTTCAAAGTAAAAGAGCTGGTCGACGGAATGGAGGATGCCTCGGCAAAATTATCCGCATATCCAATGTTGGACGGAAAAGTGCCCGATAATGTGTAAGCACCAATACTTCCATAGGTTGTATACCCCACGGTCGACCCATCGGGCTCAGAGCTTGGGGCAACGCGCAGATAGTAAATGCCTTGCGAGACAGCAGACGAAAGGGATGCGGCAAGCGTGCCCGTTGGATCAGACGTCGCCACAACCGTCCCAGCGGAGTTCAGTAAGCTCAGTTTCGCATCTAGATTGGGTTCGGGTTGAGCTCCCGTGAGAGCGACAGAGATTGTTCCGTTTCCGCAATCGAGCCGAAAGAGATCCAAATCAGCACTGGTTTCAATCACGCCAGCCGCGGAGATAGTTCCCTTGGTCAGTTGAGGAATATTTTGCGCAAGAGCCGTGTTACTGGCGTAGTCATCCACCGTATAACCTAACCCAAAAAAACTTCCCGAAATGGTAGCCACATCGTCTTCCGTATTGTTGGCGTTCAGATACTGGCCTTTGCTCCACTGGACAACGCTCGCCGTGAAAGGAGCTCCCATGATGGGGCCCCAACTCGTGACCCCCGTGCCGTGACCCGCATAATAAACTCCACTGGATCCCGTCTGCGAGGTGTCGCCGTCGTGCCTTAAGTTAAAGGTGTGGCCAAATTCATGGGAACCGGTCATGGAGGCTACTTTAACCGCAGTCGTACTTGTTGCAGAGGAACCTGTCCCGTTAAAGGTCCAGCAAGGAGTGGTTCCGGACGATTTAAACGAGCCAAAGAGAGCCACACCCCCAGAACCTGGCATCGCATCAGTCGTGGGAGTAAAGATACAGCGCATCCGCGAGCCATTTTTACCGTTGGTGTAATCGGACTCCACCGTAGTCACGTTGACATCGAAGGGGCGGAAGTCCTCCGCTATGACTTTCCATATCTCCGTTATTTTTTCATTGGATAACCCAGAGGGCAAAGCGTTGATTGTGGCCCCGCTCGCCCAGCGGGGATCGGTCACAACAGCTCCATCAAAGTCCAAGTACAAAACTCCTTTAGCATTGGCCCTACTTCTCAAGACGGGGACAGCCGCTTGGGTGCCCGCAGATCGGGTTCCTGAGGATACGGTTGCAGGCGCGGCCGGACGAAAAGAGCGATGCGCAGGATAGGGACTACAGACAAGCTCGCCTTTAGGAATTTCGTCTAAATAAGCATTCCCGCCATTATCAGATTCGATCTCGTAAGCAGTCTCGCCCTGCTCTGGCAAAACAAAGCCCATCAGACCTAGAACTGGATCCTCCACAATGGCAAACGATCCGACAAAAGGAGCCTCTATTTTACCTGAAATAGCAGCAGGCTCTGCTGCAGATGCAGCGCGATTTAAAACAACATGACCTTGGGCAATAACTCCATCAAAAAGAGGAAAAGTGACAGAAGAACCCACACTGAGACTTCTAAGCTGCTGGGAGGAAATTGGCTTAAAAATAGCTCGCCTATACACGTTCCTAGATGGAACTGAGGAATCATCTTTCGTTTGAGCTTTTTTACTCAATGCAGCGAGCGAGGAGGCTGGCAATACCTCAATCGAGAAGAGTCCCTGACTTAAGGGTTTGTTTTGCTGAGAAGGAGAAGACTTTATTTCAGAATCTTCCTTAGTGAAATTCTGTGGGTCGTATTTCCCGACTATTTTCTTAGGTGCTACGGGGTCATGGTTTGAAGAAATGACCATCACGGAAATAACCAAGAGGAGCGCCCCCGCAAAAACTAACGCTATTAGTAGCGGACGCCTCACAATTCATACTTAAGGCGCGTAACAGGATAAGTCAACTCATGGAAAATGATAAATTAATTATAAATGGTCACCTCCACTTTGTGCCCCATACAAAACTACTGCATTACACTTTTTTTGGCGAAAAATACAGGATGCGTCTGCTCGGTCTATGCGTCGCTTACTGCGCTTTTCCCGAAAGCTTGTCCGCCTCCGCCTGAACGGTCTTGGCCTCAGGCATCCCAAGGAAAGAGCGGACCGCCCGTACCACCGCATTTCCTGCCGCATCTGCAGGAGGCTTCTGCTCAAGTGTTTCCGCAGGGGCGACGGGGGCCATTTCTGGGTTTTCCAACGGTCGCGGAACCAATCCTTGCTTGCTCGCCTTTGCTAGATCTTTTTTATCTCCCTCCTCATAGACAAAAGGCTCTCTCGAAAGGGCGACCTCACCTAAATCGCCCTTAAGTGCGATCACTTTTACATTCTGAGTCACTTGCTTACTGGGCACATTTTTACCCGTTGCCACGGGACTAGGATCGAAATTGGGGGTCTGATTTTGCGGTGCAGGAGCCGAAAGCTCAGGCGTTCCCGAAGCCACCTTCACCACTGTCGCCGGCGGCGTCGTCTGTGGATTCGGCAACCCAAGGAGTGAGGTTCCCGCATTTTGCAACCAGCCGCCCACCGCCAACCCTGCATTATTTTTAGGGGTCTGCTTATCCTCTGTCTCCATCTTGCCTTCCACCACCGCATCGACCATCTCCTCATCGGGAAGCTTCCCCTGCTCAACATCGCGCCCAATCCGCACCAGATTTTTTGATGCAAGGATCTTGACCTTATCCTCCGGAAGATCCACCGCCGTGGGCTGAGTATCCAAATAGTAGATTGTTCCAGTCAAACAAGGCTCGATCGTTACTAACCCGTCCGAATCCAGAAAGGCGGACACGCTTGTGCTTGGCGGCAGGATGAGTCGACGCTGGAAAACGGATACCTGGACCGGCTTGAATTGAGCCGGTCCTGGACGAAGTAACAAAGAAAGGCGCCTATGTTCATCCCGCCCAAAACTTACCTTCAACTCGTACCCACCAACGTCAAGGATGTGCCCGACCGCTCCAGCGGAATACTCTTCGATCAAAGCACCATCGATATCTCTGGCTTCCACCCTTTCCGTCTTTGGATTGATTAAGAATGAAACGGGTGCGTTTGTCGCACGCGCACGCCTAAGCTTAAGCTCCGCCCTTGTTGGCATACCTCCCATAATTCTTTGCCGGTCCTCCGAGGACTCGGCTACCCCTCCGTTACTGGATTGTGTCGCGGCATACACGAAATGCACTTCGAATACGAATAGCCCAATTAGGGCTATAAACAGATATCTCACCCCCTTGGAATTGCCTGCCAGCAGATGAGCGTCGAGTGATTTCTTGAATTCGTATCGAATGGGTGGGGAATAAGTTGAATGAGATTGCTCTTTAATTGGATCGCGGCACGTCCTTCAGTTTCTGCTCCTTTGACTTCTCCACCTCGGCATTCACTTGCAAAATCTCGTCAGGCGTAATGGAACCCGGAGGAAGCAGAATCGATCCATTGGTAATCACGGTATCGATTCTTGGCGCATACACCACCCGCCCATTCACCAATACCACCAAAATGAACCCCCGCCCCGTACTCGTCCC
>CAMBGW010000150.1 GCA_945866245.1 Verrucomicrobia subdivision 6 bacterium
CCACCACTGGACCCCACCCAATCCATCGAACAGCTCGAAACCTTTTATAAAAAAGGCCACGAAGAGGCAGAGTCCGACCCCAAGAAGATGGACCTTGCCAGAGCCGAGCTAGCCGCGCTCCAGTCTGGGGAGGCCGAGCGAACGAAAGATTGGAAGCACTTCTGCGAAAGATCATCTGATCATTTCCACGAAGTTTATCGACGACTCAACGTAACCTTCGATCTGGAAAAGGGGGAAAGCACATACCAAGGGGAGTTAGCCGGTATCGTCCAAGAGCTCTTAAAGCTAGGCATAGCCGAGAACAGCCAAGGGGCGGTTATCGTTCAGAATCCTAAGATTTCGGAGGAGCCCTTCCTGATTCGTAAATCAGATGGTGCGTTCCTCTACGGCACCACCGATTTAGCCGCCCTGGCATCACGAATTCGCGACCTCAAGGTCCAGAGAATCATCTATGTTACCGACGGGCGTCAACAACTGCACTTTCAGTGGCTCTTTGACACTGCAAAGCGCTGGGGAAAAACAGTCCGTCTTGAGCACGTTTGGTTTGGCACAATTCTTGGACCAGACCGAAAACCCCTGAAAAGCAGAGATGGAACTCCGATCAAACTGATCGATCTGCTGGCAGAAGCCAAAGATCGCGCCAAGCAGATCCTTCTCGAAAAAAGACCCGATCTCAAGGGATCAGCTCTTGAGGAAAAGGCAGAACTTCTAGGCATCGCCAGCCTTAAATACGCGGACCAGATGCCCGGACGAAATCTCGACTATGTCTTCACATGGGAAAAGCTCCTCGCTTTCGACGGGAATACCGCCCCATACATTCTTAACGCTTACGTTCGCTCTCGCTCCATTCTACGAAAGGCCGGAGCTACAGCTCCCCCCATTCACCCTATTATTCTTGAGGAGCCGGCCGAGGAGGAGATTTCACGGCAACTACTCCGGTTTGGTGATGTGGTTGAGCTGGCGACCAGCGACCGCAAACCTCACCACCTGTGTGGCTATCTGTTTGAAACGGCGGGAATGTTTCACCGCTTTTTTGAAGCCTGCCCCGTCCTCCAAGCCAAATCCCCTGCTCTTCACCAATCGCGTTTGACCCTAACAAGCTTAACGGGTGACATCCTACAAGACGGCCTTCAACTGCTAGGCATCCCGACGCTTGAAGAAATGTAATATCCGCGGAATAGATTTTAGGAGATCACTTTCTCCGCATCGCCCCAAAGATTCTCGAGCCTATAAAAGTTTCTACGGGTTGAGTGCATGATATGCACTAATACGTCCCCGTAATCCAAGATCATCCACTGGCTAGCTGCTTGACCCGTCGAACGATAAATGTGTCGACCCTCTGCCTCGACACCACGCTCAATCTCGCCAGCAATTGCTTTGAGTTGCGGCTCATTCTCCGCTGAGACGATTACAAAGAAGTCGGATGGGCCTCCTATCTTTCTTAGGTCTAATACCACTGGGTCTTGAGCCTTTTTATTCGCGGCCAAATCTCGACAAAGAGTCGCAAGCTGAAGTCCGTCAGGAATCATCGATAGTACCGACTTTTTGCGATGGCGCCCTCAATCCGAGCTGGAACCAGACCACCAATCGAAAGACGACGATGCACTCGCTGACGTATTTCCGTGGATGAAACATCAAAACGACAGGGTAAAACAGTCATTGAAATTCCTCTCCTTGCCTTGGGCCTTTCCGGCCTTGGAAAAACCAGAAAATGAACCCAGCGGGCAAGTTTCCTAAAGTCTTTCCAGTCAGGTAGCACGCTCCACTGGTCGGATCCCATTATCCAAAAAAGCTTGGCAGCAGGCGCCATTTCCCTCCAGTGAGCGCCAGTATCAATTGAGTACGAGATGCCAGACCGGCCAATCTCCCAATTCGAGACCTTGGCCCAGCGCTGACCCAGCAGACCCTGCTTTAACCAGCGCAGACGATCCGCTGCCGGGGCAACAGGCTGAAATTTCTTCAAGGGGGATTGAGCACAAGGCAGGTAGATTACCTCATCCAGTCTAAGGCTTTCCCACGCGAAGCGACCTAGGAGAAAGTGTCCAAGATGAAACGGGTCAAAAGAGCCGCCAAAAAGAGCAATCCTTCGACTCAAAAGATGCTCCGGTCCACTTGAATTTTGTCGTTGGGCTTTAACCGAATATCTTTTCCCTGATCAGCTTGAATTTCCTTCGCATTGAATTCCTGCGTTGCCCCACCTTGGGTTAGGCGGACCCTGCGTCGATTGGCGAAATCGGTAAATCCCCCACATGCGGCAACGGCGCCCAAAGCCGTGAGGTCTTTGGTGTAAGGTACACGCTGTGGCATCCTGACCTCTCCGGTCACGTCCACAAATCTTTGCTCTTTTAAGTCAACCGTCACATTGGGATTGGTAAAGATTTCCTCTTTGAGATAAGTGGACTCAATCAGCTTCTTGAGCTCTACCGTGGTTGTGTTCGCTGCAACTAAACTTCCAATATGCGGCATAGAGATTTTGCCGCTCTCGTCGATTTTGACCTCAAAGATTCCTTGGTCTTGAGTCGGCACACCTGTCAGCCGAATGATTAAAGTGTCACCCCCGCGCAAAAGGTCACTAATGTCCATATTCGCTGCAGAAATTACAGAATTGGAGACGACCATGGGGTCGGGAACGGCCTGAGGTAGTGCGCTCACCTTATCATTTGCGAGAACCGGATTGTTGGTTCCGAGAATAGCTTGGGAGGAGGTCCCGACTTGGATTGATTGCGAGGAGGCATTCGAGGCAATCGCGCAGCAAAGAACCAAAGAATAGGATCGTAAAAATTGTCTCACTAAAATCGATCCTGCCCAGTAGGTGGACGAACAAATGTTACTTTAGGTAAGTCTCGCGATTCAATGGGGGGAATCTCGTCAACTTGAACCACAGAAGGATTTAATTCAGCTGGAACTGTCGCTTGCGGAGCTGAACTTTTGCGAGTCGCAGCTCTTGGTGTGCGTTTTTTATATCCATACTGAGTCGAGTAACCCGCATAGTAGTAGTAATTATCATCGGTCTTAATATTCACGTTGTTGAGAATAACTCCAAAAAGCTTACCTCCCACATCTTCGATGACTCTCTTTGCTCTTTGGGATACATTTCGCGGATAACGACGGTGTTGAATCAGAAGCAGAGTCACGTCGACTTCTTGACTGATCACTGAGGCGTCACTGATTCCAAGGACAGGAGGAGAATCGACAAGAATCACATCATAGTTGGGTCGGCACGTTTCGAGAAGTGAGGCAAAACGAGAACGACTAAAGCCTCCCAAATCTTCCGGCCCTAAACTCCCTGCAGTTAAGACTTCTAGGTTCGGGATCGAAGTCGATTGAATCAGCTCATCTAAAGAAGCCTGCCCCGCTAAATACTCACCTAGCCCAAGGGTGTTTTCGATCTGCAATGCATTCTGAACGTTGGGTCTTCGGATATCCCCATCAATTAACAAAACTTTCATTCCACTTTGGGCACAGACCCACGCCAAATTGAAAGTGGTCGTAGACTTACCCTCGCCAGGTCCACCACTCAAAACAGTAATTGTGCGAGCCGTCGAGCGAGCCCCAGTTAAGTTAAGTTTCGCACAAAGAATGCGATATCCTTCGGCAAAGCGGGAATTCGGTTCATCGACGGAGAGAAACTTAGCGCCCTTTGGAATTACCGCTAAAACACTGATTCCTAGGAACCTTTCTACATCGTCCATCGTTTTGATGCTGGTGTCCAAATATTCGATAAAGAAAGCCAGACTCAAACCCAATACAAGACCCACCACCATACTCAGTGCCAGATTCAGCTTCAGATTCGGTTTTACCGGTCGGACTGCTGGTTCAGCACGATTGACGACTTGCACAGGTCGGGTTTCAATCCGCGACTCAACCGACTGCTGGCGATAACGAGACATCAGCACCTCCAGAAGCTGACTTTGCGTTTCAAAATCCCTTCTTGCCTCATTGTAGGGAGCCAATCGATCGCTGCGATCAGCTCTGAGTTGAGTGCGCAGTTCAGAAACCTCTTTTTCAAGACTTTCAACGCGCGCTTGAGCCACGCTCAGATCAATGGAAAGAGCACGGCGAATTCCAGTGACTAGCTTATTGAGCTGATCTCGCCTCTCTGCCACCGCCCTTATGGCCGCCTGCATCTCGGGATGCTTTTTGCCGTACCCCTGCTTCTGCATCGAAGCAACGCTTTGCAAAGCCTGTAAATACTGCTGCTTGGTGGAGGCAGTCGTACTGTCCTCAAGCTGGAGGGCTGGCAAGGTTGACTCAAGCTGCTCGATCGTTAAGTCGGCAACCTTTTCCAGGCGAACTTTTCGCGAAATCATGTCGGAGCGAAGCTCGCTCAAGGCAGTCTCCTTTCGCTGAATTTCCATGTCCGATAAAGTGGTGGATTGAACCTGAGCACTCGCTCCAGGCAGCTCATCAATTTTCATATCTCTTCGCAGCGTCTCAACTTTAGCCGCAGCCTCGCTGACCAACTTCTTCTGCTTCTGCACCTCCCCATCGAGAACCTTTAATCCAGAGTCACTTCTCCCCGTGATTTCCCCACGGCGAAACTCCTCATAAGCATCGGTGATCGTATTGGCATAAAGCGCTGCCTCCTCCGGATTTGTGCTTTGACAGACAACCTCGATAAGCTTGGTGTTTCGAAAAGGCCTCACCTCGAGATAGCTTTTTCTGAAGATCATAAACGCTTGGTCGTCGCTAATCGACCCCTCGGGCAAGCCCATCGACTTACAAAGTCGAGCCGCCACCCCCAGTTTTGTGATTACTGGATAGAGAACTTTTTTGCTTTGGATGAGCTCGAACTCGGTTTGAAAGAAAACAGGATCAAAAGCTTCAAAAGACGATTGAAAAACCTGTAAATCCTTATTTTCCTTTTCCACCCGTAATACTGCAGAGGATTCGTAGATCTTGGGTTGCAGCTTGGTGACAACAAAACCGGTCGCCATCACTAGGACTAAAATCGTTACAGAAGTAGGCCAACGATTTCGTATGACCCTCCACAAGTCGTTGACGTGAAACGACGCCTCTCCTGAATTGGCCGCTCCGGCTCCATACCCATAAGAGGGAGGTATCTGGTTAGTTTCCGTCACACCCCCAATTTACGCCCCTTCCCCTGATTCCGCAATCAGTAGGTACCGCGAACTCCGATATATACAACATTACGGTTATAACTGCCTCCGTTGGAGTTATTTTCGTCAAAGTAAGATTGAAATGTACTGAAAGTGTATCCAAGCTCTGCCGAGAGATAGGGGAAGAACGCGTAGGAAAACTTGCAATTATAACTAGCAACAGTTTGCTGCCCGCTGCCTTGATACCCGCCATAAATGGCAAGACTCTGCTCCTTGTCGAACTGGGGGGTATAAAGCGCTAACTGAACATTGAGTGTCTGAACCAGCTTCAGTTTTTCGGTGAATGCATGATCGGAGCTTAGGCTTAAATTGTAGGACTCCGAATCCGAAGACGTCTGCTGAGTGGACTGCTGAATCTGAATGGAAAAACCTGCAGTTAAGGAGTTTTGCTGGCCATAATTCCAAGTCGAACTCAACGACACAAACGGATACACGCCAATTTCCTGCTCCCCACTGTTCAGCCCACCAGGCCCCACATTTTTTGAGTTATCACTTGTCCCGAAATTATCATTTAGCTGAATTCCTGCTCGGCCAGTAAAAAATAGTGTGGGCAGAAAAGTGTGATCCGCACCCAAGGTAAATGCGACCTGCTGATTATCTCGAAAGCTCTGGTCGCTCTGATAGTCAAATAATTGATAGTCCACCGTAAATGTCCCAATCGTTTCAGGTGTGAAGTCCAACCGAAACTGCTGAAACGCCCCATTGTTCATGTAGTTGGACTGCGAAGCACTGCCGGATTGAATCGTTGTTCCGCTGTAACTGGCGGGCCCGTCAGAATTCACCACCTGATTATTCCAGCGCGTCACCATGGAAAGGCGGTCAGTCACTCGATAATCGGCTTTGATTGTGCCTAGATTAATAACACTCCCCTGCGTGTTGGTGATAGGAGCTAAGCCAGCGGAAAACTGCTGTGCGATCGGCTGCTCAAAGAAATTAAAATTATCCGCGACCGTAATGCTGAATCGCGGATCAAAGGCGTAAGTGTACTGCCCCGTAAACGTCTGGTTGTACTGAATGTCGTAGGACTGATTTAGACTAGGAAAGTAGATGCCTTGGAAATCATATCGTGCTGATAGATCCGCCTGTAATCCTGTGTAGTTGTAACCGAGGGAGGGATTCACGCTCGAGTAGGTGCTGGACTGAACATCAGTCGAACTCTGATAAGACTGCGTCAAGGGATTGCTATCATAGCCCTCACGAATCGCGACCGTCGCTGTAAACGGTTTTGGTCCCTGCTGGCCAGCCGAACCTTGAATCTGACCCAATAAACCCTGAGCCGGGACTACCAAAAAAAGAGCGAAGAGTCTTAAAAAGGAATCGAATCGTATATAGCCCTGCGACATCCACTAAATCTTGTGGTTTGACGGATAAAATCAATTCAAACACACCCTATATAGATTCTCAATCTTGGAAAGGTGTTAACAACCTGTCAAAAACTAGGCTTAGCAACAACTAAGCTATTCTAAAGCAACTAGTTCCATCTTTTCTGAATGGAAAGTAGTAAATAGTCGTTATTGGGGGGGAGCGATGTGACAAAAGACTGAGGTAGATCAGGCGGCTTTTGCCTTCGTATCACATCTGCCCAAGCTCCCCACTCAGAATTCTCGGCCAACATCTGGCTATGCATTTTCACGTCGCTGCTCGCAGGGGTAAACAGAATGCTGAAAATAGGGTTCACTCGGTCATGGATCTTGATCAGATCGTCCCGCGTGGCAGGAACCCAAAGAGTCGGCTGGTTCGAATACCATGCCTCTGCCGCTGGAAGATCACTCGCTTGTAGCTCCTTCGGTTCAAACCAAGAGCGCATAAATAGAAAAATCGGGGGGTAGGTTGGGGGATAAGCAAAGGGAGCCGTATCGGTTCGCAGAACACGATTCAGAACTGGCACGCATGAAAGAAACGCAATCAACACCACAAATATTTTGCCCAGCAGCTCAACTTCCAGATTCCATCGCTCCACCAAAACAAAAAGCCCAGCTGCTCCATAGACACACGCCAAGGGAAGAATCACCATTAGCATCGGTGAGGCTGAGCCGCTATCCCCTCTGGCCACAAAGGCCGTCGCGATAAGTAAAGCCGCACTCCCCGCAAGCCAAAGAAGCTTTCCCTTCGCTGCGGACGGCCTTCGGAAGCCGTGAAGTGCGCTGAAAAGTGCCAACGTTCCAGCAATCGCCGCCCCACATAAGGCAGGCCCTTGCGTAATCACAAATGCTGCTCCCCTTCCCGCCGACCCTAAAATTCGTCGCCAAACATCGGTTTTTTCTTGATCGAATGTGTAGGTTCGCCAGAC
>CAMBGW010000151.1 GCA_945866245.1 Verrucomicrobia subdivision 6 bacterium
CAAAAAGAAAAAGGGCAAAGGCTAGACCGATCGTTCGCGGGAGGTGCTGCGGAGGTGGATGGTCTTGTGTTCCAGATCGTGGACGGCGCGGATGTAGCGGACGGTGCGACTGCGTGCGCGCATGAGAATGGAGTGGGTGATGGCTTTATGGCCGATGAGTTTCACTCCAGGAAGGAGAGGACTTTCGATGATGCCTGTCGCACAAAAGATCGCACTGTTCCCGGTGACGATGTCGGCCGAGCGAAATACGGTTTGGATCTCTTTTTCTGGTACGCCCTGAACTTCGCGAGCTTTTGCCTCCGGGCTGGGGAACCACATGCGAAGCTGAATTTCTCCGCCCAAGGAGTGAAGAGCGGTCGCAGTGAGAACACCCTCTGGGGATCCGCCGATTCCAACATAAAGATCGATTCCGGAGTCAGGAAGCGACGGGGCCACCGCAGCGGTGATGTCCCCATCGGCGATGGTGCGAAGGGAGGCTCCAGCTCGACGAATCGACTCGATAAAAGGTTGGTTGCGTGGTCGATCTAGGACGAGGACGACTAATTCGCCCACCCGTTTGTGCAGGATTTTCGCAATTCGCTGCAGTGTGTCCTCCAGTGGAGCATCGAGAAAATTCGCCGAGGGATCTTGTTTTGTCAGGGCTTGAGCAACGGAGGGGCCGTAAGCGATTTTGTGTGAGTAGTAGCTGGGAATATTTCGCATGACCGACTGTTTGCTATCCGAGGGAACCTCCGCTGCGGCCATAACGGAGATGGCATTGGGGGAGCCCTTGGAAAGGTTGGTGGTTCCGTCTACTGGGTCGAGGGCAATATTGAAGCGGGGCGCATTCGGGCCCCACTTGCCCAAGTGATCTCCTAAAAAAATACCTGGGGCATTATCTTTGATGCCCTCGCCAATGACGACTTCGCCGCGAATATCGATTAAGTCGAAAACTCCTTGAATTGCATCGCAGGCGGCGGCATCGGCTGCGTTTTTGTCGCCCTTGCCGATAAAACGCATGGCGTTAAGGGCGGCATTTTCTGTCGCACGAACAAATTCAAATTCGACTGTGCGCTCGGGGTCGTGCATAAGCTCCTCACTATAAGTGCTTAAGTTCAGGAACCAAGACGAATCCAGCGGAATGAGGGGCAGTAGCTTGACTGGCAAAATCTATCGTATTAAATACGTCCTTATGCGTAAATTGTTGATCCTAGCACTTTTTGGCGTGTGCGGTTCATCTCTTCAATCTGAGGAGAGCAGTGCTGTACCGGGCTTTCGCCCTGCAAAAGTTGAACCAACCACGCAAGGGGCAGAAGCGCCGCAAGATAAGGAAGTCGTGGTTCCGGACGGGATGAAGAGCGACCTACCCTTGGAAAAAGATGAGAACGTGAGTTTAAATAAAATCTACACATATCTAAACGATCCGATCCGCAACAAGCCGCCTTTGGGCAATGCCATGATGCAGTACGAACCACGCTATTGGGATCATGGGGCTATTTTGGCAAAAGACCGAAAAGATCGTCAGGGAAATATTTTTGTGATCAATTGGCAAAATGACGGTAAGCCTGGCGATTTCACCGTGCGTTTGGACTATCGCCAAGCGATGACACGCGAAAGAGTCATGACCAAGACGCAGGATTACAAAAACTTTGATGGCTATGAAAAAACAGTGATTCAAGTCGTAGCGGATGACTATGTTCGAGGGGGAGTGGTGAACTCGTGGAGAATTTCAATCGTTCGCGATGGCAAAATTGTCGCGCAGGAAAAATCGTTCATCTGGTAAGTGGGGAAGCTGATTCGAGACCTTGTTTTTGTCAGGGTCGAACTTAGGATCTGATGATGGCCTTAGGTAAAGTAACTACGGAAGATCGATTCTCCGAGGAGTTGGAGCGGGAGCACGAAATCCGAAACCTGAAGGAGACGGTGGCAGCCTTGCGGGAAGCACTGGAGCGTCAAAAGGCCGAGACAGCGCAGCAGGTCTCGCAAGCGGTCGCTGAGGCGCAAGCGGAGATCCGAGAACTGCGGGCCACGGTTTCTGAAATGAGGATGGAGTTAGAACGTCGCAAAGCCGCCGGCGAAGAAGCCATCCAGAAACTATCTGCGCAGGGAGCGGAGGAAAGTCGTCAAATGCAAGCCGGGGTTCAAGCCTTGCGAGAGGAGTTGGAGAGGGAGAGGGCCAGGCATGCGGAGGCGGAGCAAACCGAGCGGCGTCAGCATCGGGATGTGGTGAATGAGTTTGAAAAAACGATCCAAGAAATTCGAGGACAAATGGAGGTTACCCGTGCCAAAAAATAAGGATGTGATCGCTGGTTTAGGACTGAAAGAGGCCAAGATCCTCCTGGAGGTGGCCCGAAAGGTCGCCGATGGCCAGACATTGGATGAGCAGCTGGAAACGCTTGTGGCTCTGGTGATGGAGGCAACGGTTGCCGATCGCGCGACTCTGTTCGTCAATGATCCCAGCACGCAAGAGCTTTATAGTCGGGTTACGGTGGGGGGGTTAAGGCGAGAAATTCGTATTTTGAATCACACCGGGATCGCCGGGCATGTTTTTCAAAGTGGAAAGGGCCACGTCGTAAAAGACGCTTACAAGGATGCACGTTTTAATCAAGGGGTGGACCAGCAAACAGGGTATCGGACTCGGTCGATCGCTTGTGCGCCCATCCGGACTGTACGTGGAGAAATTATTGGCGTGGTCGAGGTCTTAAATCGGAAAGGTAAGAAAGATGCTCACTTTACCCGATTGAATCTTCAGCTTCTCGAGGCGATGGCAACCCAAGCTGCGGTATCGCTGCAAAGAAGCCTGCTGGAGGAGTTGTCCGTTCGGGAAAAGGAGAAAGAGGCAGAGTTTTTGGGGGTGGTAGCTGAAATTTCAGGCGAGATTAAGCTGGGAACTTTGCTGTCGAAGATTATTGGAACGGTGACACGAATGTTGCATGCGGAAAGATCGACTCTTTTTCTGAATGATGAAAAGACGAATGAGCTCTACACGGAGGTGGGGGAAGGATTAGGGGCAACCCAAATCCGCCTGCCAAACCATTTGGGTATTGCGGGAGCAGTATTTCGAAGCGGTAAAACGGTCAACATCCCTCACGCCTACGCGGATTTACGATTCAATCCGGCTTTTGATAAAAAAACGGGATTCTTCACCAGGTCGATGTTGTGCACTCCCGTGATCAACAAAGCGGGAGTCGTGATTGGTGCAACTCAGGTTCTCAATAAAAAGGGTGGGTCCTTCAACCATGAGGATGAAGCTCGGTTGAAGGCATTTACGGCACAAGTTTCTGTGGCTTTAGAGAACGCAAAGCTGTTCGACGACGTACAGAACATGAAGAACTATGCGGAATCGATGTTGGAAAGTATGTCGAATGCGGTCGTCACCCTGAATGAGGATGGAGTGATCCAAACTTGTAACGCCGCGGGGGCAAAGATTCTCAAAACTCCCATCCAAGAGATTCTGAAAAAGAAAGCGGCTGAGTTTTTCACGGGAAAAAATGCCTGGGTGGAAGAAAAGATTCGGCTGGTGGCAAGTACTGGGGAGCCATCGCTCATGATGGATGCGGAAATGGAGTGGGGTGGAGAGAAAACGTCAGCCAACGTCACAGTCCTGCCTTTGATTAGCGTGAAAGGGAAGTCACTGGGATCGCTTGTCATGATTGAGGACATTAGCGATGAGAAGCGGATGAAGGGAACGATGGCTCGGTACATGGATCCTGCGATTGCCGATCAGCTTATGGCGACGGGAAAAGAGGTTCTCGGAGGAAATATGAGCGAAGCGTCGATTCTCTTCTCCGATGTGCGCAGTTTCACCACCTTAACGGAGAGC
>CAMBGW010000152.1 GCA_945866245.1 Verrucomicrobia subdivision 6 bacterium
ATAGGCGGGGCGGAATGCGCCCGAGACAACGTGAGGAAACTCCCAGAGGATCTGTTTATAAAAATCCCTCCATATAAGCTCACTGATAAACACATCGATCTGTTTCTTGGCTTTGGGATCGTCGACACGAGCTCGCCGGGCGGCCGCTAGAACCGTTCGTGGGGAAAGAGTGCCAAAACGGAGGTGAGGGGAGAGGCGGGAGGTGGAATCTTCAAAGGGAAAGTTACGGGTGGTCTGATAGTGCTGGATCTTTTTCGCTACGAAGGAGCGCAGGAGTTCCTGCGCAGCCTTCTCCCCTGCGGCAGGCAGGGAGATAGCACATGGCTCGAGCCCAAGCTCGCCGAGTGCGGGCAGTGACATGCCTTTCGCTCCAGCAACGGCTTCAAGCTTGGCTGGGCGGGGCAGGGGATCGTGCGGTGGCTTAGCCAACCAGGTGTTCGAGAAGGGAGTAAAAACGGTATAAGGGCCGCCCACCGCCCTCTGAATCGCCCCTGGAGGATGAATCAGCAAGTCATCACAAGGAACCACCTCGATTCCAAGCTCAGCACCCATCGCCACAACTTTTTCATCTCTTGAGCGTGAATACGGCTCGATGTCTCTGTTGAAGAACAAAGTTTTTGCGCCCACTTCCTTTGCCAGAGCCCCAAGAGTTTTGATGGGGTCCCCTCTTTTAAGAATCAGGGGTGCCCCAAGGGCGGCCAAATTATCTCCCAAGCTTTTGAGGGAGGCCAAAAGAAAGGCAGTACGCCGACTCGCACCCTTTTTTTCAGACAAAAGCAGTGGGTCAAAAATGAAAACCGGGACAATCGGAAGCTTTCGCGCACACGCTTGATGCAGCGCAGTGTTATCAGAAATGCGCAAATCTCGGCGGAACCAAACAAGGGCGGGTGCGCGCTGCATTCTTTTTTTTAGCGCGCAGCGAACAACTTCGCACGCGCAAAGATATTTTTTTCTTTTTTCTCCTCGAGAAAACCTTTTTTTATGCGGAGGTTGTTTGTCAAGCGAAGTCATTCACAAATATTTTCATAATTTTTGCAAATTCCTCTTGCGTGTTTTTTTTCCTGAGCGAATGATTCCAGCCCGCTAACCAAAAAGGAAAATAAAACGAATGAGCAATCCTCCAGAAATTTGGGTCAAAGTTTGTCGCGAACTAGAAAAAGTCATCACCCCCGACGCACTCCACCGATGGTTTTCGTCGATTGTACCAATTAGCTACGAGGCCGGTCGCCTGGTCTTGGGGGTCGAAAACGCCATCTACCAGTACTGGATTGAGGAGAACTACCTCAACCAGCTCCGCGAATGTGCCACTTTGGCTGTCGGCCGAGAGGTAAAAATCAGTTTTGATGTGGTCGGCTCGAAAGATCGCCCGACTCCCAGCGCAGAAGAGCATCTCCTACAAGCAGAAGGAAAAGAAAAGTCTAAGCCCCTCGCAGGGGAGTTGGTCAGCCGTTATACCTTTGAGTCCTTTGTTGCTGGGGTAAATAGCCAGTTTGCTCATGCCGCTGCCACTGCTGTGGCGGACGCGCCCGCTAGGACATATAATCCTCTCTTTATCCACGGTTCCGTAGGTTTAGGGAAAACCCATCTGCTTCACGCAATCGGGCACCGAATCATGCAGAAAAAGAAAGGCGCCAAGATCGTTTATGTTACCTCGGAACAATTTACGAATGAGTTTATCTCCGCCATCCAACATGGGGAGCTGGTAAAGTTTCGTCGCCGTTTCCGCCAAGCGGATTGCTTGCTGATCGATGACGTGCAGTTCTTCTCCGGCAAGGACCGTTCACAAGAAGAGTTTTTCCACACTTTCAACACCCTCTTTGACGGAAATCGTCAAATCGTCCTCTCCAGCGATAGTCCGCCGGGAGATGTGGCCAATCTTCAGAAACGACTCGTTTCCCGCTTTGAGTGGGGGCTGAGTGCGGAGCTGCAGTCTCCGGATATTGAGACTCGCTTGGCCATCTTGCGCAAAAAAACATCGACCATGCAGGTCCGCTTGGGTGAGTCGGTGCTCCATTTCATCGCCGAACGGGTCAAAACCAACGTTCGCCGTTTGGAAGGGGCCCTGAACCGAGTCGCCGCCTGGGCCGCGCTACACGATCGCCATATTACCCCCGCTCAAGTTGAGGAGCTCCTCAAGGATTTCATCCAGCAGGAAACCAAGCCGATCGTAACGATCGAGCTGATCCAGCGCCGCGTGGCGGAAGGATACGATCTGCGTGTGGCTGATATGACCAGCAAACGGCGTCCAGCTCACATCGCGCTTCCTAGAATGGTGGCGATGTATTTGAGCCGCAAGATGACCGGAAAAAGTCTGCAGGAGATCGGAGAATCGTTCGGTGGTAGAGACCACGGGACGGTACTGCACGCCTGCAAGACGATTACCTCAAAGATGCAAGGGGATGACCGCCTGCATCAGATGGTGGGTCTGCTCACTCACAAGCTCGAAGAGCCGGCCGAGCGCTAAAAGCGCTTGCGCCGGTTTTTTTGCCACTGGGGTCTCGTCCGATCCAAACGCTTCGTGTCGCGATGCGTCTCAAAAATATTTTTCCCAATGACTCAATTTCTTGGCCTGCTATCTCTCTGCGCGTCCACCGATCCATTCACCTTAGAATGCACTGTTACCCGAGAGTTATTCCTGTGGGTATCCCCACTTCATGCCACTTTACTCACCACTACAGAGAGGATTTCTTTGTCCCTGTGAATAGCACAGGAATCAAGACGAGGTTTCGGTGAGAAGAGTTATGTCATACCAACAAAGCCCTCTTTTTCTAAAACATATCCGCAGCTTATTCTTGCCGGAAAGTGTTGTCCGCCTCGTGTTTAAGCAGAATCTTGTGGCTTATCCACCTGCTTATGATTATGGTTTATTTACTTCTATATCTACCTATCCCAATCTTCTGACTTTCCAACCCTTATGAAACTCATCCTGCAAAAACAGAAATTCCTTGGAGCCCTATCGGCAGTGCAAAATGTGGTCGGCTCCCGCACCCCGATCGGCATTTTAAACAATCTATTATTAAAAGCGGAAAAAAATGAGCTGACCATATCGGCCACCGATCTCGATATCGGAATCCGCACCTCCTGCGAAGTTGGGGTGGAGAAACCGGGGTCGATCACCCTGCCTGCCCGTCGCCTCTTTAGCATCATTCGGGAGCTGCCGTCGGAAGAGCTGACCCTCGACGTGGACAGCAAGCTCGGCGCCACGATGCGTTGCGGGGCAGCCTTCTTTAAAATTATGGGGATGCCTGCGGAAGAGTTTCCCGCCATTCCGGAGTTCCCCGGAAAATCGAGCGAGAAGAATCCTATCTATAAAATCGAACAGAAAGGGCTCAAGGAGTTGCTGAAGAGGGTTTCCTATGCGATGTCCGCAGATGAGAAGCGCTACGTCCTGAACGGGCTCCTGCTGTGTTTAAAGGACGGCAAGCTGACCATCGTGGCGACAGACGGGCGGCGGCTCGCATTAACCGACCAAGAGTTGGATTTCCCTAAATCAGGCGAGCGAGAATTTATCCTGCCTGCCAAGGCGGTTTTGGAGTTGCAGCGTTTACTTGGGGACAAAGACGACGTGTCCTTTGCGCTCCTTGAAAATCAGATTCTCTTTTCCTTTGGCCATACCGAGATCGCCGCCAAAATGGTTGAGGGGAATTATCCCAACTACCGCCAAGTCATTCCGGCCGACGCAAAAGAAAGGGTAACTTTGGAGCGAGAGCTCTTTCTCAATTCAGTACGCCGAGTTGCCCTCCTCTCGAGCGAGAAATCGAACTCGGTCAAGCTGACCTTTGCGAAAAACAATTTGGAAATTGCGGCGAACACACCTGACGTGGGGGAAGCCCATGAGTCGATCCCAGTTCAATATAAGGGAAAAGAATTTACCATGGCCTTCAATCCAGATTTTCTGATTGATCCACTGAAAAACATTGAGGACGACAGCGTGCACTTTGATTTTATCGACGAACTCAGCCCAGGCGTGATCCGCTACAACAAACCGTTTCTTTATGTGATCATGCCGATGCGGACGGCCTGAGCCGCGCGGCGTGCTCCGGCGTCTTCGGCTCACTTCGTTTCGTTGCCACACCTCACTTGAACTAGAAGATCTAGGACCGCGAGTGCTCCTGACTGGAGCCAATGGTCGCGGAAAAACCACTCTCTTAGAATCGGTCGGCCTGTTAGCGAGGTTACGATCTTTTCGAACGAAAGCGTTGCGGGATTGTACGCAGCATGGAGCGGATGGGTGGCGTGTCGAGGGATCATGGGCGGATGAGGCAGGGCCAGTACGTTTAGGAATGGTGTGGCGTGGAAACGGGCGGGAGCTGGAGGTGGACGGAAGAGCCGATTCAACCGTGAACGAATTTTGGGGACGCGCGATGGCAGTGGTAGCGCACGGAGGGGACACAGTCATTCTGGAGGGAGGATCGGCGGAGAGGAGAGCAGGATTCGATCTTCTGCTGGCGGAGATTGAACCTTCGCGATTGGGAGATTTACGCCAGCTTCGCGAAGTTTGTAAGCAACGATCGGCCCTTTTGAGAAATCCGCGTGCCTCGCGCGATGAGTGGGAAGCCTGGACCACGCGGCTCGGGGAGTTGGCGCAAGGGTTGCAACCGGCACGACAAAAGCTGGCGGAAATTTTTTTACCTCATTTGGAAATGGCTCACCGGGGGCTCACCGCGGGTGCAGAAAAACTAAAAGTTTCCTATCAGCCGGATGACGCGGTTCCAGGGCCTGGGAAAGAACGAGACCGCCTTTGGGAGGTGGAGCGGGAAAGGGGCATCAACCTGACAGGACCCCAGCGGGATGATTGGGACTTTAAGCTGGGCGGGAAAAGTTTGTCACGTTATGGGTCGGAGGGGCAAAGGAGGTCGGCTTGCTTAGGGGTTCGCTTGGCTGAATTGGCGTTGCTCAGAGAGACTCGGCAGAGGACGCCAGTTTTTTTAGTGGACGATGCACTCAAGGAGCTGGATGAAGAGCGCAGAAAAGCATTTTGGAAAGGAATCCCGGCAGATTGCCAAGTCTTGTACGCAACGGCTCACGATCGGCCCAAGCAGGAGGATTCCTGGGTTATTCTTGAGATTTCCCCCGGTGAAGCAAAAAAGCAAAAGGGGTGAGTCTTGCCAATGGGCAGGGGCAACCCTTACGATTCCCGCCCGTTTAGTTTTAACAAACCCAAAGGAGATGGATCTATGGCTACTGAAGTAGGACCGGTAAAGTCAGTCGAGGTGCCGCCGCTGCGGCCCTTAAAAATTCCCAATCGTTTGGCTGCGACGCCAACGAAAGGGCCGAAATATCCCACGAAAGTTCGAAACCTTGCGGGCCAAGAGGTGGTCTTAGCCGATCCGGTAATGACTCGGGTTTTAGTGGCTTTGATGGACACGCATGCGGTGATTGGCGGAGCGGCCTGTCACTGGGGTGGACCGGCCGCATTGGCGGAAATTATGTCCGCGATTCACGGGGTAATGTTTTCCGAAAACAAAAGGCCGTGGCACGAAGCGTATAACTTTGTCAACGACGCGGGCCACACCGAAAACGGAGTGTATGCACTTCGGGCACAGTATGGGTTTGATGGAATGACTTTCAATGATTTGAAAAAGTTTCGCTCGATTGAGAGCAAGTTGACGGGACACGGGGAGAGCCATCTCAATCCCGAGGGGGTCTTCATCAGCAACGGGCCTTTGGGATCGGGAATTCCTGTCGCGCAAGGATTGGCTTTAGGGGACAAGCTAGCGAAGCGGGACCGAGTCACCTTTTGCGTGATTTCGGATGGAGGATGCATGGAGGGCGAAGCGAAAGAGGCAATGGCAGCGATTCCGGGACTAGCCGGACGGAATGAGATCAACCCCTTCATTTTGATCGTTTCCGACAACGATACAAAACTATCGGGCCGCATTTCGGTCGACAGTTTCTCAATGGAACCGACCTTTGCTGGTTTAGCAGAATTGGGATGGAACGTTCGTCCGGTGAAAGAAGGACAGAATTTGGAAAAAGTCTATCAGGCAGTGGAGCAGGCTCTGGAGGAGGCCAAAGGAGATCCGAGAAGACCCGTCTGCCTTTGGATCAAAACGATCAAGGGTTTTAGCGTCAAGGAGACGGAAAAAAGTTCGTCGGGAGGCCACGGGTTTCCGTTGAAAGACGGAGAAAAAATTATTCCTTTTGTCGAAGAAATCACCGGCGGCAAAACACCCGCGGATTTGAAGTCGTGGGCAGAAAGCTTGAGAAAAGAGTGGGAGGCGAAACAGGCTGTGAAAAAGCCGGCTTCGAGTGCCGCGCCTGCCTCAAAAAAAGAAAAGGTTCAGGCGGGTTTTGCCCGGGCAGCAGTTCGGGCGGCTCAAGAAGGGTTGCCCGTGATTTCGATTAGCGCGGATCTACCGGGATCGACCGGAGTCGCCGCGTTTCAAAAAGCGGTCCCGGGGCGCTCCTTCGACATTGGCATTGCTGAGGCAAATATGGTGAGCACTTGTACGGGGCTCTCCAAAACCGGATTTATTCCCATAGCGGACACGTTTTCCCAATTTGGAATTACCAAGGGGAATCTGCCGATCATTATGGCGGCGCTTTCTCAAGGGCCAATTGTCGGGGCATTTACCCATGCGGGGTTTCAAGATGCAGCGGACGGAGCTTCTCACGAAGCCACCACCTACTTTGCCGCAGTCAGCGCGATTCCCCACACCCTTGCGATTGCGGTGAGCTGTTCGGATCAAGCGGAGGCGCTGATGCTTGCGGCGTTTCAAAGATTGGCGCAGGAAAGAGAGGCAGGAAAAGATGGTGAAAGCGCACTGTTTTTTGCGGGGCGGGAGGACTTTCCCGCTCAACTAGGGGAGAGACCGAACGGATATCCATGGGGGAAAGCTTCCATTCTACGAACAGGAAAAGATGTCGTCCTGGTAGCCTCTGGGCCGATGGTTCCTTTGGCGCTGGAGGCGGCAGAAATTTTGGCCAAAGAAGGAAAGCAGGTGGCGGTGATCGACAACCCTTTTGTCAATCGGCCTGACTTAAAAACGATTGCGCCGGCGGTAGAAGCAGCCGGGGGCAAGTTGGTGACGATCGAGGATCATCAAATTGTTGGGGGAATGGGGGCGATGCTGGTTCATGCCCTGGCGATTCAGGGTGTAGCCGTTAAGACAGCAGCCATCGGCATGAAGGGTGAGTTCGGGCGATCGGCTTACAGCGCGCGCGAGCTGTATGAACATTTTGGAATGGGCCCGAAGGATATTGCTCAAGCCGCGC
>CAMBGW010000153.1 GCA_945866245.1 Verrucomicrobia subdivision 6 bacterium
TCTCGAGGCCCCCGTCACTTTTGTCTTTGCCGTCTCGATCCGAGGCTGGGAAAAAAATATGAGCGAAATTTTAAAGTCGGGAGTGTCTTCCGGCGCTTGGCCTCAAAAGTTTGCCGATTGGATTGGAGAAAATGCCCCAGGCTTCCAAAAAGGCCTCGGCGACAAAGAGCGCGAGTACGCAATTAAAGATGCGATTATTATGGCAACTACCCTCGCCCTAGCCGCCCAATCGAAAGGATATAGCAACTGCTATATTAACGGGTGGGATGAAGCAAAAGTGAAGGAAATCATTGGCGTAGAAGGAGATAAAGATATTGCAATAGCCCTACTTTTGCCAATTGGCCTTCCAAACTCCCAGCCGAAGCACCCTGGGCGCCTCCCCTCGGCCAAGACAATTTTCACCGACCGTATCTCCGTTTAAGAGCGACTGAGGTTTTGTGAGCACTGCGTCCTATTTTACCTTCCCCAAGAATTACGATGTGATCGTAATCGGGGCTGGTCATGCGGGAGTCGAGGCGGCCCTCGCCTCCGCTCGGATGGGCGCAGAAACGGCGCTTCTGACCATGAATCTGGACAGCGTTGGGCAGATGAGCTGTAACCCGGCGATTGGTGGATTGGCTAAAGGACACATCGTCCGGGAGGTCGACGCCCTCGGCGGCGAGATGGCCCTGAACACCGACGCCACCGCTATCCAGATGAGGATGCTCAATTCCAGCAAAGGGCCAAGCGTTCGTGGACCCAGGGCCCAGTGCGATAAAAAAGCCTACCAGTTTAGGATGAAGTTTGCCCTCGAGAATCAGCCCCATCTTGACCTCAAACAGGGGCAACTCGCCCAGCTGATAGTAGAAGACGGAGAAGTCCGCGCTGTTGTCACCAACCTTGGAGTGAGGCTCAATGGGCGCAAGGTTGTCATTACAACAGGCACTTTTTTAAAGGCGCTGATGCATGTTGGGGACAGAAACGTTGCCGGCGGAAGGATGGGGGACGGGACCAGCGGCTTCTCCGAGGAGCTTCGGAGGCTTGGATTTCAAGTCGAGCGCCTCAAGACCGGCACGCCGCCCCGCCTCAACAAGCGCAGCATAGATTTTACCAAATTAGAGCCCCAGCATGGCGATAATCCACCCCCCAACTTCAGCTTTCTGGTTGATACCATCGAAAAACGACCCGACGACATGTTTACCCTCAACCAGTGGAAAGACGGATTGTTCCACGTGGAACAACTACCCTGCTGGATAACCCATACAACCGACACCACAGCCCAAATTATAAGAAAAAACCTCTCGAGATCACCTTTGTATTGCGGTGTCATTCAAGGAGTTGGGCCCAGATACTGCCCTTCAATTGAAGATAAAATTGTTAAGTTCCCCGACAAGGAGAGGCACCAGATATTTCTTGAGCCTGAAGGACGGCATACAAACGAGTATTACGTGAACGGATGCTCAACCAGCCTTCCTTTCGATGTTCAGGTTGAGATGATTCGCTCGATTCCTGGGTTGGGAGCTGCTGAATTTTTGCGCCCCGGCTACGCAGTTGAGTATGACTACTGCCCGCCGACTCAACTTTGGCCCAGCCTGGAAACGAAACCGGTCCGCGGACTTTATTTTGCGGGTCAACTCAATGGCACCTCGGGTTACGAGGAAGCCGCAGGGCAGGGGATCTTGGCGGGAATCAACGCGGCGCTGGCAGCGCGCGGTGCTGATCCATGGAAACCGCAGCGCCACGAGTCGTACATCGGCGTAATGATTGACGATCTAGTCACCAAAGGAACCCGGGAGCCGTATCGGATGTTTACCTCCCGAGCTGAGTATCGGCTTCTGCTTCGCCAAGATAATGCAGATCTGCGCCTGACCGAAAGGGCAGGGGAGTTCGGCCTCGCCTCTGCCGAGCGGGTGCGAAGGACAAAGGAAAAAAGAGCGCTGATCGATCAGTGCCGCGCAAAATTGGCCGGATCGAGAAAAGAAGGAAAATCTTTGGAGGATTGGCTTCGTCGCCCAGAGGTGACTTGGAACGATCTGCCGGAGGAGTTTCAGCGTTTACCAGGAGAAATTGCCGAAGCGGTCGAAGCGGATGTGAAATATTCAGGCTATGTTGCGCGCGATTTGGAGCGGATTGCCACGCTCAAGGATATGGAAGGAAAAAATATTCCCGAAAACTTTAACTATGACACGGTGGTTGGTCTTAAAAAGGAGGCACGATTGAAACTGCAAGAAATTCGCCCTCGAACCTTTGGCCAGGCCGCACGTATTTCGGGGGTCAATCCGTCCGATATTTCTGCTCTAGCGGTTTGGGCGATGAGAAAATAAGCGAGGGCAGGAGCCCAACCAGTGTCGCCTAGAGGCTTTTGCGGAGCTTTTTAGCGGTCTGACCCTTGATGGCACTATAAAGAATCGCCTGCTCCCCATACTCGATCCAAGGGCCATAGGGCACATGATCGTCATCGACAAATTTCCAGTCGGTTTTATCCAATCCACTCAGCCCTAAATAGTCTCGAACTGCAGGGGAGACATCGAGTCCGGCACGGGAGTGGCGGGTAGGCCGCTCCTCGCCAAAAACATACTCCGCATGATCGTAACGTAGCGGCCCGACATCTTCCCACTGCGCAAAGCAGACCCGATTATTGAATTTGATCATCACCCACCGCCCCTTGCACTGGGATTCAAGGCGATCCTTTTTATAATCGGCCTCGCTCCACCAGGGAACGTACTCACGCGACTTCTTCGGGAAAGCGATGTCGTTAAAAGGAAGAGCGACGTAAAACGGGTTCAGAGTGGGGGCAAACTTCTCTGGCAAACTCGCCTCGCGAAATTTTTTTGCGTCTTTACGGTCCACAGGAGCATCGATCCCGCCGAAGTTCTTTTTCCAAAACTGATCCCACGCACTCATGATGTTCTGTGTGGAGCTGATGCTCGTCCCGCCCTGCCCGATCCAGAAGTAGGTTGTCACAATATTTCGTTTCACAGGATAACTATTTGTAGGGGGCACCTCGGCGACCTTCTTCTTTGCAATCTCCGGCTTAACCGACTCCACCCCAACAGCTTGTGCTGCGGCACAAACCCCAAATAATACAACAAAAACAGGTAAAATAGCTCGCATCTATAACCCTGTTAACAACTTAATGCCTTATGTCAACAAATAAGAGTAAAAACTCTAGGGTCAGACCCTACGTCTGTCCCTACCTCTGTCCCGGGGTCTGACCCTGAGGTAAAAGGAGGGGCTTGGCTTCGCGCAAGAAATCAGTACGATGAATTCCGCTTTGCTCTGATTTTCTTTTTGGAAGTGAGACGAGGCCCGGATTCAACGTTCGCTTTTGCGAACAACGAAACTGAAACCCTATTCCCTAGAAAGGGAAGTTCCGCAATTGTGGAATCATAAACGGACAGGAAAAACGAATATGCTGGCAACTGAAGCAGAGGTGAAACGACTCCTCGAAGCAGGAGTACACTTTGGACATCGCACCGACAAATGGAACCCTAAGATGAAGGAGTTCATTTTCGGCCCCCGCAACGGAATTTATATCATCGATCTTTCTCGCACCGCCGAGCAGGTTCGCAAGGCCGCCGACTTCCTCCGCGAAGCTGCCGCCAAAGGGGGACATATCCTGTTCGTAGGCACAAAAAAGCCGGCGCAAGAGGTCATTAAAGAGTTGGCCGAAAGAACGAAATCCCACTATGTCACCGGTCGCTGGCTGGGAGGCACCCTCACCAATCTAACCACCATTCGCCGCAGTGTGGGCAAACTGAAAAGTATCGAGAGCAAGGAAACCTCTGGCGCGATGGATCTTCTTCCGAAAAAAGAGTCTGCTGCGTTGCGCCGGGAAAAAGCCAAGCTTGGTCGCAATCTCGCGGGTATTCTTGATATGGATAAAATCCCCGCCGCCATGATCGTGGTCGACATGCCGCGCGAAGAAATTGCCGTCAAAGAAGCCCGCCGCCTGCGCATTCCGGTCATCGCACTGGCTGATACCAATGCAGACCCCGACGACGCGGACATCGCGGTTCCTTGTAATGATGACGCCATTCGCTCGATCCGCGCCGTCATGGAACCCATGGCTGTGGCGATCGAAGAAGGTCGCCGTCGCGGACCCGCACATCCCCCCGCCCATTCCGACACCTCGGAGCAAGGCGAAAAGGCTGACAAAAAGAAAAAAGAACGCACTTCCAAAGGAAAAGAAGCAGCTCTTACAGCCTAACGATTGCTGAAAGGAACGTATTTCATGACGACTGCCGCCACCATTGACCCCAAAATTGTAAAAGATCTGCGGGATCGTACCCATGCAGGAATGATGGACTGTAAAAAAGCCCTGACCGAGGCAAACGGAAATTCGGAGGAGGCAGAAAAAATTCTCCGCAAAAAGTTTAACCTGGCTGCTGGGAAAAAAGCAGGACGGGAAACTCGGGAAGGGGTCATCGCCTCCTACATTCACTTGGGAGGCAAGGTCGGCGTCTTGGTCGAAGTGAACTGCGAGACCGATTTCGTTGCCAAGAATGAGCACTTCCGCGAACTGGTGAAAGACATCACCCTGCAGATCGCTGCGGCCAGTCCTGTCTACGTCAGCCGAGAAGAAGTTCCCGAAAAAGC
>CAMBGW010000154.1 GCA_945866245.1 Verrucomicrobia subdivision 6 bacterium
ATCAAAGCACGTGCCTCCTCCGCAGTCGCTCCGATGGCCTTCATTCCAGGCGGCACCCTCATCTCCCGCGTGACACATCCACTTCCACCCCGCACCGCCAATCCCACCCGATCCAGCACCAAAGCCAGCGCCTCCGCCTCCAAACCCGCGAAGCTCACTGCTAGGTGCGCCGGATTTCTCTCCGCCCCCAACGGTGCCCCATGCAACTTCGCTATCCCCACTTTTTTCTGCACCCCATGCCAGAAAAGCCTCTGTGCACCCCCTGCCTCCTTTCGAAACGCCTCCCCCTTCTTTCCCCACTCTTCCACCGCTACACCCAATCCCACAATCGCAGGAAGATTCTCCGTTCCTGCACGTCGATCTCCCTCCTGCCTGCCGCCCTCCAGCCATGCAGCCCAAGCCGTACCCGACCGGATCAACAAAGCCCCCGAACCCTTCGGACCTCCCAATCGATGCCCCGACAACGCCACTAAATCCGCTCCGCTCTCCTCCACCGAAAAGGAAACCCAACCCGCACCGTGAGTCGCATCCACAAACAGTTTCGCCCCTACCCGGTCCGCAAACTTCCTTGCCTCAGCAATTTTTTGCACTGTCCCCAGGTCGTGATGGGCGAGATGCACGCAAACCAGTCCCTTATCTTTCTCAACCTTTATCTCTCCCCACTTCAATCGACCCTCAGCATCCACCGGTACTCTGACCAAAGTAAATCCCCTCTTTCCCAATGTCCGCACCGCACTCTCCACAGCAGGATGCTCCATCTCACTGACATAGATCGTCCCGTTTTGCACCGCCTCTCCCCATCCCCGAATCGCTGACTGCACCGCCTCCGTTCCCCCCGAGGTAAAAATCACCCCCTCCATATCCTTCGCTCCTAAAAAAGTCGCCACTCTCTGCCGTGCCTTCTCCAGCTCTTCCCGCGCCTCCCTACCTTCCCGATGCCCGCCTCCGGGAGAAGCTTGGATCCCCACCAAATATCTCAACATCTCCTTCTGCACCGCAGGCAACAAAGCTCCGCCTGCAGCATGATCCAGATAAATCCGCTCAGCGCTCATCAGCCCGCCCGACCGAACTTCCGCTCCAGCTCCGCCTGACTTAAAAGAATCATCGTCGGTCTCCCATGCGGACAAGTATACGGCAACTCACACCCCAACAAATCCCCCAGTAAGCGAATCGCCTCCTCCTCCGTCAGACGATCGTTCGCCTTGATCGCATGCCGGCAGACCGTCTTGGCAATTACATCTTCACTCAGCTTCCGATCGTTCCGCGTACTCGTCCCCCCCATCTCCAAATCCGCCACCACCCCCCGGACAAACTCCTCCACCGCCAGTGTCTTAATCCGAGGAGGTAATGCATCGATCAGAAAAGAGTTTCCCCCCATCGAAGAAATTCCCAGCCCTACTCTGCCCAACTCATCCACCTGATTTTTTAGAAACTGCGCCTGCACGGGTGGAAACTCCACCGTCACCGGGTAAAGCAATCTCTGCCCAGCAACCTCCTCCTGCGCCACCTGCTTCAGCAGCTGCTCAAACAATATCCGCTCATGGGCCGCATGCTGATCAATCAAAACCGCACCCCCATCTTTTTCCGCCACCACATACAGGTGATCAATCACCCCAACAAACCGCCAACCTGCAGGAATTCCCCTCTTGCTCTCGACCTCCAATCCTAACGTCGGCTCCTCCCCACCCACCCTCGCTAAGCTCGCCGAAAGCAAGGGCGACGGCTGGTTCGAAGTCGAGTGCGTTGCCGATAAAGAGGGAAAGGTACCACCCGATATCGCGGGCATCGGTAGAGGCCCCACCGCTCCACCTCGCAGTACCTCCGACACCGCCCCGCTGACAAAACGCCGAATATCCCCATCCTGGCGAAATCGCACCTCCCTCTTCGCTGGGTGAACATTGACATCCACCCCCGCAGGATCCACCTCCAGAAAAAGAACCGCCACCGGAAATCGTCCCCGCATCAGAGCGTTGTGATACCCCTCAAGCAGCGCCGCATTCAAACTCATGCTTTGCACGGGTCGCCCATTCACAAAAAGAATCTGCTCCGCCCGCGTTGCCCGACTCACCCCTGGCCTTCCCAGAACCCCCCGCAAACTCATTCCCCCATCCTCCACATCCAGCGGCAAGACCGACCCCCTCCACTCCTTTCCAAATACAGCGATCAGTCTCTCCTCAAAGCTCTCGCGTGCCGTGTCCTGCCAAAAAACCGCGCCATCTCTCCTCAGTACCCAACTCACATCCGGCCGTGCCAACGCGGTCAACCTTATCCCCTGCTCGATATGCCCCCACTCCGTCTCCTCCGTTCGCAAAAACTTTCTTCGCCCTGGCACGTGAGAAAAAAGCTGCCTTACCTCAATGCTCGTCCCTGAAGGACAACCCGTCTGCCCCGCCCGCACCACTTTTCCTCCATCGATAACCACCTCAGTCCCCTCCGCCGCATCCGCCTCTCGCGTCTTTAAGGTAAAGCGGCTCACCGAGGCGATACTCGGAAGCGCCTCTCCCCGAAATCCAAAGGTTCGAATTCCAAGTAAATCAGATGCTTCCCGAATCTTACTCGTCGCATGCCTCTCTAAAGCCAACAGCGCATCCTCCGGCCCCATCCCATGCCCGTCATCGGTCACACGAATCAAAGACCTTCCCCCCCTCTCCACACTTACCTCCACTTTTTTTGCTCCAGCATCCAAGGAGTTTTCTACCAGCTCCTTGACCACCGAGGCGGGCCTCTCCACCACCTCCCCCGCCGCAATTCGGTTGGCCACCACTTCCGCCAAGAGGCGGATTCTCTGACTCATCGATCAGCTCCTCTCAGATTGCGGAGCGAACCCCCAGATGCGTACTCAATCTCTCCAACTCATCAGCCGATGTGTAAGGCAGCTCGATATGACCCCGATCCGCTCGACCCACAACCCGCGCCCGTGTTCCCGTGGCCCGCTGCAGCTTTAACTCTAAATCTCGCCAGTCGGCTCCGACAAAACCTCTCCCTTTTTTCCGTCCCCTCGTTCCATTCGTCTGGCGCCTCACCAAAGCTTCCGCCTGCCGTACACTCAAGCCCCGCTTGACCACTTCCCGACCAATCGAACTCTGCGCCGCAGGCTCACTTAACCCTAAAATCGCCTTCGCGTGCCCCACCGTGATCTGCTTCGATCGCAGAAGATCCCTCACCTCCGTGGGTAACGATCGCAGACGCAGCGCATTCGCTACCGTGGCCCTCTTTTTTCCCACTCTCTCCGCCACCTCCTCCTGCTTTAAGCCAAACGTCTCGATCAAGGTTGCGTATCCATCCGCCTCCTCCACCGGATCCAGCTCCGCCCGCTGCAAATTTTCAATTAAGGCCAGCTCCAACACCTGCTGATCCGTTGCCTGCCGAACAATCACTGGAACCTTTGCCAGGTTTAAGGTGCGAGCCGCTCTCCACCGCCTCTCCCCTGCGATCAACTCGTACCCGCTTCCTTTCGGAGATCGACGCACAATCAGAGGTTGAAAAATCCCACGGGCTCGAATCGAATCCACCAACTCCGCCAGATTCTCTTCCGCAAAAACTCGCCGCGGTTGCAGCGGGCTTGGCCCCACCTCTCCCACCGCTAACTGGATAATCTTCTCCCCCTCTTCACCCCGAACCTCTGGCGCTACGATAGGGGCCGTACTGCTGGACGGAACGCTTGATGCCCCTCCTAAAAGAGCACCCAAACCTCTGCCTAAAGGGGATTTGGCCATTCTCGCCACGGTAAGGTTCGGCGTAGCCTCGTCAACTCCACCCCACCCCCCACTCGAATAACGTGGGAACGAAAAACGGAAATTCTTAAGACCTGCGACCGACCGAACGCCGCACCAGCAAACAGGCCGATAGAAAAGCAGCCCCAACGAAAAGTAAACTTTGGGATGACGGCTCGGGCACCGAAACGCCCCCGATCACATCAACCGCGGTTGAGTATGAGGAAATTCGAATAAAGTAGTTGTCGTCTGATTCTGTTGAGTTGAATTGGAAACTCGCCAATGAGTAGCCGCTGTTTTGGACATATGCGCCCAGCCCAACAAGATACCAATCGCTTCCAATCTGGCGAAAAAGAGCACTTCCAGAATCATAGATCGTCAGCGCCGCCTCGTTGGCACCTGCATTGGTATTGAACTGGGTTCGCAACAGATCGGAGATATAACCACCTACTTGCTCGGCACTTCTCGTTCCATCCACAAAATTGGTTCCCCATCTTTTGATCGCCGTTGAGCTATCGCCCCACGCAACCGGACTCGAACTTAAGAGTGAACTGCTAGCCCGCCCTACCCCATACCCAACCAAATAAGAATTCCCTGTATCTCCCGAAGGATTAGTATTCAACCGAACCCCGTTCAGTCCGGGATCCGATGCTAAACGCACCAGCTTCATATCCGCCCTCCCGATCGCCACAGCAGGGGAGGAATCCAAAAGATAATCAACAAACCCAACCTTCACGCTGGTCAAAGGCCCCACATGGCCCGCTGTCAGCACATAACGATTCCCCAAGTAAACTCCTGTGCCAATGGGACCCGAATCACTTCGCATCTGGACCACATTCTCCCAAGGCAAGTTGAGACCCGCAGGACTCGATAAATTAGCCTCATTTCCCAGACTATAAAAAACGATCGCACGTGCTTGATCAAATGGTGAAAAGAGTAACCAGAGCCCGCCCCATAAAAGCCGAGAGACCTTCATGGTTCTATTTTACCTACACAACCCGAAAACTCAACAGGCCTTAGACCTCTTTCCCGCTTGATAACCAAACAATCTTCGCCTCTGGATCAGCGCAGCCACCGCGCTTGGAACGCTCTCCTGCCACCCGCTCTTCCCACACCGAATATTGCGCAAAATTTCAGAGCTTGCGCATACAGGCAAATCCTTTTCTGTCCCCGCAAGATCGACAATCTTTCCCTGGTGGAGAAGAAACTGGTGCAGATCTCGGGAAGCCTTTGGCACGCTCAGACTATGCCCCGTGACATACTTTCCCGTCACCCCATCGTACCCAGGGTGCACAAAGAGCTTCACCCCTGGCAAAAAGAGCCGCCCCATGCCCTCTAAAATCCCCCCCGCCAAATCACTGTAAAACTCTGGATCCAAAATCTTACTCAACAGCGGAACCCCAATCACAAAACCCACCGAACCCTTAGTTCGTTGCGTCAA